>NZ_BAAGUZ010000005.1:0-90647 GCF_054781135.1 Paralcaligenes ginsengisoli | reverse complement strand
CCGGCGCTGGACTACCGCCGGACTGCACAGCACCGCCCACCCTGCGGCTTGCGTTGAGGAAATGCATAGAGAGAAGCGTTGAGGTCATGCATCGAGGTATACGCTGAGTCGGCAAGTTCATTCCAGTCATGCCATTACGTGAGCCGTCTATCGGGGCTTGGGGTCAGGGCCGGCGTAAGGCGTGCGCCGGATGCTACCGTAGGGAAGGCGGGGGCTTTCGGCGGGCGCTGTCTGAGCCCAGCCTCGCGAGGCTGGGCGAGTTCGCCCGACGCCCGCCTGGACGAGGTAGATCCGGATCAAGCACGCCGTGCCGGTCCTGACCCCAAGCCCCGATAGACGGCGTCTTTAGATACCAATACCCACCCATCGAATCCCGTAAACAACTCAAACCAAAAATACTCCAGCCATCCGCCCTCATGCCCGCAAGCCGCTTTCGCTATGGCGAGGACTTGCGTTTGATCGAATCGATGGAAATGCGAGTCTCGCCAGGGATACTGCGGTTGACAGCCGAACGCCATGCATGACCATAGGCAACTTCCAGGCTAAGGTGGATGGTGCCATCCTGGTGACGCTGTTTCTCCAGTGAGGCCAGCAGGCGGTTCCGCCATTGCCGTCCGACCAGGCCGGGTGTACGGCCCAGGCTGGGGTTGCCGCCCAAAGCCCGCAAATCGCTCAAGAGCTTCTCGGCGTTGCGGTAAGTCAGGGTAAGGATTTCCTGATCCATGACGGGATCGGCGAAGCCGCGTTCGATCAGCAGATCGCCGAAATCGTGCATGTCGACAAAGCTGGGCGTAATGGTCTGGATGCCGGCGTCGGCCAGCGCCAGGCGCACTTCCTGCAGCGAGCCTGGCCCCAGGCAGGAAAACATGACCAGCCCGCCGGTTTTCAGTGTGCGCCGCCATTCGCCCAGCACCAGGTGCGGCTGGGGGTGCCAGTGCAGCGCCATATTCGACCAGACCATGTCCAGGCTTTCGGGGGCAAGCCCGGTATGAGCCAGATCGGCTTGCACGAACTGTGCCGCATTGGTGGGTTTGTTGCGCAATTTCTGCCACAGGCTAGGCTTGGCGGCATAGCGCTCCGTGGCTACCTGCAGCAGTGCGGAACAGGAGTCCAGGCCGGTATAGTGCAGGTCGGGATAGCGCGAGCGCAGCGGTTCGAGCGCATGCCCCGCCCCACAGCCGGCATCCAGTACGGCCGACGGAGTGATGCGTATGTAACTCAGGCGCTGCAGCATGCGCTGCGCCACTTCGCCGTACAGGAACTGGGCTTCGTCCAGAGGGCGGCGGCGGGCAAATTGCTGGGTGACGTGTGCGGGGCTTAATGGAAGGGTAGGAGGTTGTGACATTTTTGCGTACATCGGCGGGGCGCTATAACAGGAATCGTGCTCAGATGAGGGGCATCGGCTCGCCTGAGCTTTACCTCTTGGCACTATTATGGCTTATCTGCAATTCCGGCGCGAATCCGAGGCCGGCGGGGTGGGGAGGTTTTACGGCCTGGTTCGACGCCACTGGGAACATCTGCTGGAGCAGGTGCCCGCCGATTGCGCTCTATGCCGAGGCAAGTCGCGAGGCTTGCAATTGTGCGATGCCTGCCGTCTCGACGTTACGCGGTCCATGGCGGCGCCGACGCTGCGGTGCGCGGTATGCGCCCTGGCTCTGGAGCAGCCGGGCTGCCCTGATTGCGCCGCGCGTCGCCCCGCTTTCGATCGCGTAATAGCGGCATTCGATTACGCCGCACCGGGCGATTTGCTGATCCAGCATTTCAAGGCACGGCATCGCTTTTCGCATGCGCGCATGTTTTCCGATCTGGTGGCCGGTGCCGTGCTGGCGGCAAAGCCCGCCTTGCCGGAGCATACAATCATGGTTCCCGTGCCGGCCAGCCGTGCCTCTTTGAGGCGGCGCGGATTCAATCCCGCGGCCGAAATTGCCCGTGGGCTGGCCCCTCGGCTCTCGTTTGCCTTGCGGCCCGAGCTGCTCGTGCGGGCCAGAGAGGGTGTGCGGCAAACCGGGCTGTCCCGAGCTGGCCGGATCGCTGGCGTAGAGCGGCTATATGAGTGTCCGTACAGGGTCGAGGACGCGGTCATTGCGGTTGTCGACGATGTCCTGACCACCGGCAGCACCCTGGACAGCATAGCGCGTGAATTCAAGGAGGCTGGCGCCGCTTCGGTGATCGGGCTGGTGGTGGCGCGTACGCCTTACAGTTTGCAGGTCTGAGGAATAGGAAATCATGTTTCACATTGTTTTGGTATCGCCGGAAATTCCGCCCAACACGGGTAATGTGATACGGCTGGCCGCCAATACGGGTGCGTATTTGCATTTGGTGCGCCCTTTGGGATTCGAGCTCGACGACAAGAAGCTGAAGCGAGCCGGGCTTGATTACCATGAGTGGGCGGCCATGCAGGTGCATGACAGCCTGGATGACGCTTTTGCACAGATAGGCGGGGCGGCGCAGCGTCGCTTTGCCCTGACGACCAAGGCTGGGCGCAAGCTGGGCGACCTGGCGTTTCAGGCCGGAGATGTCTTGGTGTTCGGGCGCGAGACAGCGGGTTTGTCGGCCGGGCAACTGGCCCTGTTCCCGCCCGAACAGCGGCTGCGTCTGCCCATGAGGCCGGAGCAGCGCAGTTTGAACCTGTCGAATGCCGTGGCCGTGACGGTATATGAGGCGTGGCGGCAAATGGGGTATGCGGGCAGCGTTTGAGCGCCGTGGGCCGGGGGGTGGGTCTTGCGCCCACCCGTTCGGGCGGTTTAGTCCAGCGACAGGTGCAGCCGGTCTATGACTTCGTCCCAGCGTTTTTTCTCTTTATGAACCAGGGCGCTGAGCTGTTCAGGCGATGAGGGGGCCGGGGTGAAATACAGTGCCGCCATTTTTTTACTGACTTCGGGTTCGGTCAGGATTTGCGTGATGGCCTGATTGAGCCGGTCCAGGATATCCACAGGGGTGCCGGCGGGCGCGTACATGGCGTCCCATGAAATGGATTCGAAGCCCGGATAGCCTGACGATGCCATGGTGGGTATGCCTGGCAATATTTCGCTGGGTTCCAGGCTGGTAATGGCCAGCGCCCGCGCTTTGTTGGCGGTGATTTGCGGCATGGCGATGCCTGGCACCATGAAGCTTGCCTGGATGTCGCCGCCGATGATCGACGAAATGATTTGCGGAAAGCCGGTGTAGGGAATTTGCTGCAGCTGGATTCCGGCTTGATGTTCCAGCATGGCCATGCTGAGGTGCGACGAGCTGCCGGGGCCGACGGTGCCGTAGTTCAGTGTGTCCGGCTTGGCCTTGGCCAGCGCCACGAATTCCTGGACGGTTTTGGCCGGAGAGTCCATGGGCACCACCAGTACATTCGGGCTGGTGCCCACCAGGGTGATCGGCGCCAGGTCGGTTTCAGGGTTGTAGCCCAGGGTTTTTTTGTACAGGGTGGGAGCCGTGACCATGGGACCATTGATGGTCATCAGGATTGTGTAGCCGTCGGGTTTGGCCTGGCTGGCATAGCGGGTGCCGATATTGCCGCCGGCGCCCGGCTTGTTCTCGACGATAACGGCCTGGCCCAGCGCTTTGGACAGGGGGTCGGCAATCAATCGCGCCAGTGTGTCGGGCGAGGATCCGGCCGGGAATGGAACCACCATTTGTATGGCTCGGTCCGGCCAGGGTGAGGCCATGGACGGGGCAGCAAACAGCACTGTCGTGCCTGCGGCAAGACTCAGAATGGCTTTATGCGCGATTCGGCGAGTCGGCGAGAACTTGGACATGAAAAAATTCCTTGTGGAGATCATAGGAAAGCGGGTTTCAAGAGGTCGGTGTTTCGGCCCGGGCTTCGCGGGCCAGCAAGCGGGACACGGCGTGCCTGGGCGCGACGCCATTGAATAATACTTCGCAGACGGCTTCGGTGATAGGCAAATCGACGCCATGGCTACGTCCAAGAGCCAATGCGGCGCGGGCGCAACGCACGCCCTCGGCGGTCATGCCGCTGGCCAGAATATGTTCAAGGGTTTGGCCCTGCCCAAGGGCGAGGCCTACCTGGCGATTTCGCGACAAGGCCCCGGTGGCGGTGAGGACCAGATCGCCCAGGCCGGTCAGACCGGCGAAGGTATCGGCACGACCGCCCAGTGCGGTGCCCAGGCGCTGCATTTCCGCCAGGCCGCGGGTAATCAGCGCGGCGCGGGCGTTGGTGCCCAGGCCGATGCCATCGGCTATCCCGCAGGCAATGGCCATGACGTTCTTGAGTGCGCCACCCACCTCGACGCCAACGACATCGTCGCTGGTATAGATGCGCGCACTGCCGCCGTGCAGGGCCGCGGTAGTGATTTCTGCGACCCAGGCTTGCCGGCTGGCAATGGTGAGCGCCACCGGCAGGCCTTGTGCGACTTCGCGGGCAAATGAGGGGCCTGAAAGCACTCCCAGGCCCAGTGTTTGCGGTGCAGCCCCGGGTTTGTCGCCCTGGCCGGGCAGGGCGGCCTGGACGATCTGGTGCGGAAGTTGTCCGGTTTCCTGATGAAAGCCTTTGCAAGTCCAGACGACGGCCAGAGGCATGGCGGCGGTGCCGGCATGATGTTGCGGCGACGCCTGGGCTTGCAGTGTCGCGGCCAGGCGCACGCAGACCTCGTTGAGGCCGGCGACGGGAACGCTCAGTATGATCAGGCCGCCTGCATGGCCGGGGGCGCGGGCATGGGCGACCGCCCGATCGAAATCGTGGGTGCAGGACAAGCCATCGGGCAGCGTCACCTCAGGCAGGTATTTGCTGTTCCGATGCTGTTCGCCGATGCTGTCTGCCAGTGCCGCATCGCGTGCCCACAGCATGGTGTCGGCATTGGCGCAGGCCAATGCCGCGAGCGCTGTGCCCCAGCTTCCCGCTCCGAGTACTGCAACACGCAGGCGGCCTGGCGCGCTCATGGGCTTTGCCTTTACTGGCGAGTCACGCCGGGGGGCAGCACCAGGCCGGACTCTTGCTTGCCCTGTTCTTCCGCCATTTGTGCCAGCCGCTGCTCGTACAAATTCTGGAAGTTGACTTCGGCCAGATGCAATGGCGGCAATGAGGTCCGGTTGATGGCATCGGCGATATTGGCGCGCAGATAGGGATAAAGCATGGTTGGGCAAACAATGCCAAGCAAGGGGTCCAACTGCTCTTCGGGAATGTTGGCGGCTTCGAAAATGCCGGCCTGTGTGGCTTCGACCAGGTAGAGCACTTTATCGGTAATGCGGGTGGTGACGGTTGCGGTGACTGAGCATTCGTACACGGTGTCGGCCAGGCGCTGGCCGCCTACATTGATGGAGACCTCGACGGTCGGGCTTTCCTGCTCGAGAAATATTTGAGGAGCATTGGGCATTTCGAGCGACAGGTCTTTTACGTAGGTGCGTTGCAGGCTGAAGCTTGGGTCTTGACTGTCTTGCTGTGTGTTTTGGTCTTGATCGGCCATAAGATTTTCCTGAAATGGATAATGTGTGGGTTTTAGGTGTTCAACAAAGGAACCAGACCATGGGAGCGGTCGAGTGCCGATAGATCGTCGTATCCGCCGATGTGGGTATCGTTGATATAAATTTGCGGTACGGTGCGGCGGCCCGTACGTTCCATCATAGCCGCACGCTGCTCGGGATTCTGGTCGATGCGGATTTTTTCGATTTCCGTTACGCCGCGCTGCTTCAGCAGCATTTCGGCGCGGACGCAGTAGGGGCACACGGCGGTGCAATACATAGTGACAGTTGCCATGATTTCTTCGTGTAAGCGGATTAAGACAGGGTTATCAGGATTTTTTCAGGGGCAAGCCATCTTTGGCCCAGCTGCGCAAGCCGCCATCGAGGCTGACTGTTTCAGTCAGCCCTTGCTTGCGCAGGCTGGCCGCGACGCGGGCGGAGTCCCGGCCCTGGTCGCAAACCAGGATAATCGGCTTGTTTTTGGGTAGGGTGGCCAGTTTTGCGTCGATTTCGGCGGCGGGCAGGTTGCGTGCCTGTGGGATACTACCTGTTTTGAATTGTTCGGCCGTGCGAACGTCGATGAAAATGGCCTGTTTCTGGTTGGCCAGCTGAATGGCTTCCTGAACGCCGACACTGCTGCCGCTGCGTCCTTTGTTCAGGGTGGGCCATAGCAGCAAGCCGCCTGAAACCAGGGCGATTATCAAAATATATAGGTTGTTTTGGCTGAAAAGAAAGTCCACGATGTATCCCGAATTGGCTCTTGGAATAAGAGTCGAACAAGTCGATTATAAAATGGAGAAGATAATTCAACTTTTAGGCGCTTTTTACCATGCATAAACTCGTGCTCATGCGACACGGCGAAAGCCAGTGGAATCTTGAAAACCGGTTCACAGGCTGGACTGATGTCGATCTGACCGAAACCGGGCGCCGGCAGGCCTGGGAGGCGGGCGAATTGCTCAAGCAGAACGGCTTCGAATTCGATCTGGCCTATGCGTCCGTGCTGAAGCGCGCCATACGCACGCTCTGGATTGCGCTGGATGCGATGGATGCCATGTATACCCCGGTGGGCCTGAACTGGCGCTTGAACGAACGCCATTATGGCGCCCTGCAAGGCCTGAACAAGGCCGAAACCGCGGCCAAGTACGGCGATGAACAGGTGCTGATATGGCGCCGCGCCTATGCCATTGCGCCTAATCCGCTCCAGCTCGACGATGAGCGCCATCCGCGTTTCGATCGTCGTTATGCCAAAATTGCGGCCGACAAGCTGCCGGCAAGCGAGTGCCTGAAAGACACGGTGGAGCGCGTTCTTCCGTTCTGGAACGAGTCGATTGCGCCCGCGCTGCGGGCCGGCCGGCGCCTTCTGGTGGCCGCCCACGGCAATAGCCTGCGCGCCCTGATCAAACATCTGGACGGCATTTCCGACGATGATATCGTGCATCTGAACATTCCTACCGGGCAGCCCCTGGTCTACGAGCTGGACGACGAATTGCGTCCAATCCGTCACTATTACCTGGGCGATCCAGCCGAAATCGAGGCGGCGATGGCAGCCGTGGCGGCTCAGGGCAAGGCTAAAAAGAACTAGCATGCGGCGTTTGTTTGTCTGGGCCTTGCTGATTTTGTGGACGGGTGCGGCGTTTGCCGCCGACTCGTCGGCCGTGCTGACGGCCAGGCAGGCGCAAGCCAGGAAACAGCAGGCAGAGCTGCGCGGCCGTATCGAGTCTTTGCAAAAGGCCATCGATAGCCAGGAGTCGTCGCGACGCGACGCGGCCGACGAGCTCAAAGCCTCCGAGTCGGCAATTTCCTCGATCAACCGGCGTCTTGACGAATTGCTGCAGCAGAAGCATGGCGCCGAGGCCGACCTGGCCGATATTGCCAAGAGCATTGTCGACCAGAAGCAGCAAATGGCGCAGCGCCAAAGCGAGCTGGCCGATCAACTGAGGGCGCAGTATGCCAGCGGCCTGTCGCCCTGGACGGCGTTGTTGTCCGGCGACGACCCGCAAGCCATAGGCCGGGAACTGGGGTATCTGGGCTATATCTCGGCGGCGCAGGCCAAGACTGTCAGGGCGATTCGCCACGCTATCGACGAATTGGCCCGTTTGCAGTCTCGTTCCGAGGCCCGCAAAAAAGAGCTTGAGAAAGTCGCGCAGGAAACCGTCGAGCAGAAAAAATCGCTTGAAGAGCAAAAACAGGAACATCAGCAGGTATTGAGCAAAATCGAGGCTCAGTTGAAGGCCCAGCGGGCCCAGGCGCAAGGCCTGGAGCATAACGACCAACGTCTTGGAAAATTGATTACCGGCCTGGACGCGGCGATTGCCCAGCAGGCCGAAGAAGAGCGTCTGGCCGAGGAAAAGCGCAAGGCCGAGGCGGCGCGCAAGGCGCAAGAGGCTCGCAAGGCCCAGCAGGAACGCCAGCGTGAAATCGAGCGCAAGCGGGAAGCCGCCCGTCAGGCCGAGAAAGCGGCTCAGGACGCGCAGGCCCGTGCGCAGCAGGAACAGAGCGAGCAGGAAGCGCGGCAGGTTCGCGAGCAGGTGGAAAAGGCGCGTGCCCAGGCGCGAGCCGCCGAGCAGGCGAACCGCGAGGCGAACAAGCCCAAGCCCGCGCCGGCCGAACCGGCCGCCTCGTCAGGCACGCGGCTTATGCCGGCGGGTGGTTTCGGCGGCTTGAAAAAAGGCCTGCCGTATCCGGTGCACGGCGATGTGCAGGGCCGTTTCGGCGTGGCGCGGCCCGATGGAGGCATCTGGCGCGGCATTGTTTTGCGCGCCGATGCCGGGACGCCCGTGCATGTGGTTGCCGATGGGCGGGTGGTTTACGCCAACTGGCTGAGCGGGTTCGGCAATATCATGATCGTCGACCACGGCGACAAATACCTTACCGTTTATGCGTATAACCAGAGCCTGCTCAAGCGGGTTGGCGACATCGTTCACGCGGGAGAAACGATTGCCAGGGTGGGGGCAACCGGCGGACAAGTGGAGTCGGGTCTATACTTCGAGATCCGGCATCAGGGTACGCCGGTGAATCCTTTGCTTTGGCTGGGGCATTAATTTCGGTACTATTTGCCTTGCGTTGATTGGCATATTGATGATTTTAAAATTTATTCGGGAATGTGCATGGGCACTCGCAGGTATCGCAGTTTCGGTTTAGTGGCGCTGGGCGTGGCCGGCGGCGTTTTGGTCAGTCTGGGGATTTCCGCGGCGGCACAGCGCGGCGAACCCCTGCCGCTCAAAGAATTGCAGCAATTCGCCAACGTGTTTTCTGCCATCAAAAGCAGTTACGTTGAGCCGATTTCCGACAAAACGCTGATCAACGATGCAATCAAGGGGCTGTTTTCCGACCTGGATCCGCATTCGGCCTACCTCGATCCCGACGCCTACAAAGAAATGGAATCCATGACGCAGGGTGGGTTCGGCGGCCTGGGCATCGAAATCGGCAGCGAAGACGGCATGCCCAAGGTTATTGCGCCCATTGAAGACACTCCTGCGGCCAGGGCCGGAATCCTGGCGGGCGACCTCATTACCGAGATCGACGGCAAGCCCACCAAGGGCATGACCCTGAACGACGCGATCAAACTGATGCGAGGCGAGCCCAAAACCTCGATTGTCCTGACGATCAAGCGCGACGGCAAGGACAAGCCCCTAACATTCAAGATCGTCCGCGATCTCATCAAAGTGCGCAGCGTGCGCAGCAAGATGCTGCCCAACGATATCGCCTTTGTGCGTATTTCGCAGTTCCAGGAAACCACGGTGTCCGACCTGGTCAAGCAGTTGCACACCCTGGGCGAGAAAAGCACGCCCAAGGGCCTGATACTCGATTTGCGCAACGATCCGGGCGGCCTGCTCGAAAGCGCCATAGGCGTATCGTCGGCCTTCCTCAAGCCCAATGCGCTGGTGGTGTCGACCAAAGGCCGCGTGCCTTCGTCCAATCACCAGTATCTGGCCAAGTCTATCGGCACGGTTTCCGAGCTTGGCAACTGGACCAAAAAAGTGCCTATGGTTGTGCTGGTCAACGTAGGTTCGGCGTCGGCTTCCGAAATCGTGGCCGGGGCCTTGCAGGATCACAAGCGGGCCAAAATCATGGGTAACCGCACTTTCGGCAAGGGGTCGGTGCAGAGCGTCCTGCCGCTCAGCGACGATACCGGCATCAAGATCACCACGGCGCGCTATTACACGCCAAGCGGGCGCTCAATTCAGGTTACCGGAGTAGAACCCGATATTACCGTCGACGACACGGCGCAAGGGAATTTATTCCAGCTGCCGCGCGAGGTCGACCTGAAACATCATTTGCTCAACAGCGCCGTCACCAAGGAAAACACGGCCGAAGAGAAAGATGTCGGCAAGCCCAAGGTCGAGCCCAAAATGTTCGAGTTTGGCGGCACTGACGACTTCCAGTTGCGGCAAGCGGTCAATTATCTCGAAGGGCGCTCGGTACATAAAATCGAACCTGGCCTGATCCTGACTTCGTCGGCCAAGCCGGGCACCGCGGGAGCGCCCAAAGAGGCTCCCGCCGGCAAGTCCGGGGCGGCTGAAAAAAAAACTGAAATAATTCCCGAAAAGGGCTCCAAAGCCCCTGCCGGCAAGCCTGTCCAGCCGCAATCGGACATGCCGGCGCAACCTTCGGGTCAGAAAATCGAGCGTTTCAAGATTACGCCCGACGGACTGATCAAGATTCAGTAATGGATGACCCGCAGCTGCTGCGCTATGCCCGTCATATCCTGCTCGACGAGCTGGGTATCGAGGGCCAGGAGCGCTTGCTGGCGTCGCGCGTCCTGATCGTAGGGGCCGGTGGCCTGGGTTCGCCGGCGGCGTGCTACCTGGCCTCGGCCGGGGTCGGCCAACTGATTCTGGCTGACGACGACGAGGTCGAGCTCAGCAACCTGCAGCGTCAGATTCTGCACACCACGGCACGCGTGGGTTGGTCCAAGGCGGAATCGGGCAAGCGGATGCTGGCCGAACTCAACCCGGAAATACAAGTCGATGCGAGGGTGGCCAGGCTTGCCGGACCGCTGCTCGATGAAGCCGTGGCGCAGGTTGATCTGGTGCTGGACTGTACCGATAATTTCGCGACGCGCCACGCCATAAATGGCGCCTGTGTCAGGCATCGCAAGCCTTTGGTGTCGGGGGCGGCAATCCGTTTCGACGGACAGGTAAGCGTATTCGATCTGAGGGACGATCGCTCGCCCTGCTATCACTGCCTGTTTCCCGAGGCGGATGGCGTTGAAGAGGTCAGTTGTGCCACAACAGGTGTGCTGGCTCCGCTGGTGGGCATTATCGGCAGCCTGCAGGCCGCCGAGGCCATCAAGGTACTGTCTGGTGTCGGCGAGCCCCTGGTGGGGCGCCTGCTGTGCCTGGATGCCCTCTCCATGCAATGGAACGAAGTGAAGTTCAAGCGCGACCCCGATTGCCTGGTCTGCGGCACACGGCCCTTGCCGGCCTCATAAGCCCAATAAAGCCAGTTCTGGGGCGTAGCCCTCGGCTGGCGGGACCCGCCAACTGGTTTGCACATAGCGCAGCCATCGGCCCAGTACCCAATGCATCAGCAGGCTGGCCATGATGCCCGCATCGGATCCGGGCGGCAGTTCGTGAGCGGCCTGCTGGGCGCTTTGCCTGAGCATGGCTTCGATATCGGCAATCAGATTGTCGAGCTGCGCCTGCAGTTGCCAGTCTTCGGTGGCCAGCGCATCGCCCGTAAGCACCCGTGTCAGCCCGCGGTGCCGTTCGGCGAACAACAGCAGGGCATGCACTTGTTTTCCAAGCTGTCTTCTGCCTCTGGGTTCAGTGGCATTGATATGATGCGAATCTTCGAAAATCAGGGTCTCGATAAGATTGATGAGGTCTTTGAATATGGCCGCCTTGCAGGAAAAATGACGGTAAAGAGCCGCTTCGGACAGATTGATCTCTTTGGCCAGTGCCGCCGTAGTGATGCGTGCCGAGTGCGGCTGCTCCAGCATGCAAGCCAGTGTTTCGAGTATTTGCGTCTTGCGGGCGCCGGGCTGGCGATTCATGGGTGGGTACGCGGGGCTTAGCGGCGCAAGGGCCGGCGGCTGAGGAGCAGCTCGCCGATTGAATTGACCCGTAGGTCCACATAGGCGCTGCGCCCGCTGTGCTTGCCCGAAAAAGGAGTTCCAGGATGGAAGATGTGGACGGTTCCCATGCCGATCTGCCTCGCGGTTTTCAGATTTCTGAGTGTGTCTTCGACCAGTACGACCTGTTGTGCGGGAGCGCCTATCCTGGCCAGGACCTGTTTCATGAGCGCGGCCGAAGGCTTGGGTTTGAGCTGGCCTTGCAGGCGCATATGGTTGATGGACCACAGGCTTTCGAAGTAGTGCAGCACCCCCAGCGTTTTCAGGACCTCGCGAGCATAGTTGAGCGGTGCGTTGGTGAGCACGATCTTGCGGCCCTTGAGCCGCCCGAGCTTATAGGCCAGGCCGGATTCGGAATGCACCAGAGAGGCGACATCGAACGCATGGCTCAGGTTTAAAAAGGTTTCGGCGTCGACCCCATGATGGCGGACCATGCCTATGACCGTGGCTCCGTATCGTTTCCAGTAGCGGGTGCGCAATTGCGTCGCCGTATCCAGATCCAGGCCCAGGCTTTGCATGACGGCTGATGTCATGCTGCGGTCGATTGCTGGAAACATGGCCCTGGATGAATCGTGCAGCGTGTTGTCCAGGTCGAAGAGCCAGACGGTCTCGGCTGCCGCCGGCCGCCGGGACCGGTGTGGCGCGATGGGAGTGAGAAGCGCCCGCATCGCGGCCTAGTGAGAGCTGATCATGGTTCCCACGCCGCGATCGGTCAGTATTTCGAGCAGGAGGCAATGTGGAACACGTCCGTCGACGACATGGACCGAGGTGACGCCGTTGCGGGCGGCGTCGAGCGCCGATGAGATTTTGGGCAGCATGCCGCCTGAAATGGTACCGTCTTCGAACAGTTCGTCGATGGTCTGGGCCGACAGGCTGCGCAGGAGATCGCCGTTTTTATCGAGCACCCCTGGCGTGTTGGTCATCATGACAAGCTTCTCGGCGCCCAGCACCTCGGCCATTTTCCCGGCCACCACATCGGCATTGATGTTGTAGGCGGTGCCGTCTTCGCCGTAGCCTATCGAGGATATGACCGGGATGAACTGGTCGTCCTGCAAAGCCTTGACCACGGCCGGCTCGATGCGCGTGATGTCGCCCACATAGCCGATGTCGAGCCATTGCCCCGGTTTGTCCTTGTCGGCCAGCATTTTCTTCTGCGCCTGGATCAGGCAGCCGTCCTTGCCGGTCAGGCCCACGGCTTTGCCGCCCGCTTCGTTGATCATCATGACGATATCCTGCTGGACTTGGCCGCCGAGCACCCATTCGACCACTTCCATGGTTTCGGCATCGGTGACGCGCATGCCCTGGACGAAGGTGCCTTCCTTGCCGATGCGTTTGAGGGCACTGTTGATTTGCGGCCCGCCGCCGTGCACCACCACAGGATTCAGGCCGACCAGCTTGAGCAACACGACATCGTGCGCGAAACTGCGTTGCAGATGTTCTTCCGTCATGGCGTTGCCGCCGTATTTGATGACCACGGTTTTGCCGTGGAAGCGGCGGATATACGGCAAGGCTTCGGACAGGACGTCGGCCTTGACCTTGGAGGTGTACGTGGAGGAATCGGAGGAAGACGATGTAGTCATGGCGGCAGGAGGAAAAGGGTTGATGTCTTCAGGCAGGGCTTGCCCACGTTCGAGCGCAATTGTAGCCCCGTAGCGAGACGCCGGGGACATGTAAAAAACCCGAGAGTCGCGTTGCGGTCTCGGGTTGATGGCGCACAGCGGATTGCGCCGGGATCAACTGGCAAGAGCCTTTTCGACGGTGTTTAAAAAGGCCGTCTTGTCGTAGTTGCCCAGGTAGCGCTTGATGATATGCCCCTGCTTGTCGATGAGGAACGCGGTTGGAGTCAGCCTGATGTCGCCGAAAGCCTTGGCGATCTGCCCCTGCGCGTCGATGGCTACCGGAAAGGGCAATTTGCGCGTTTCGGCGTAGTTTTTGACATAGTTAGGGGGATCGTATTGCATGGCCACGGCAATGGCTTCAAATCCCTTGGGCGCAAGCGCATCGTAGGTTTTGATCATATCGGGCATTTGCTGGATGCAGGTGACGCAGTCGGTGGCCCAGAATTTGACCAGCACAACCTTGCCGCGCAAATCCTGCGGTGTGATTTTCTGCCCGCTCAGCGAGACGAAGGTGACATCGGGCGCCGCCTTGGCGGAACCGGAGAACTGCCATAGACCGATGCCTGCCAGCGCAACCAGGACGACGAGACTGACTAAGGTTTTTTTCATTTGATGGGTAGGGCTTGTGCGCCGCCGGAAGTACCGCCTGGCGCCGGGGTTGAACTGGGAGCTGCCGCGTTATCTTGGACCGGAGCCGGTGTTTGCCGTTGCAGAAGGCTTTCCGGCGTGACGATCTCGAATAATTTTACTACTTTATTGACGCCGCTCACGCCCGACGCCGCGGTGGCTGCCATCTGGCCTTCGGCATCGGTAACCTTGCCCATCAGATACACGACGCCGCGCTCGGTGAGAACGACGATCGTGCGGGTTGGAACCCCCTTGGTGTCGATCAGCGCCGCGGTTACTTTGGAAGTGATCCAGGTGTCGTTGGTGCGCACGCTGAACGGGGTGATGTCGCCCACTCTCAGCTCGTTGATGACTTTCTTGACCTTTTCGATCTTGCTGGCGGTCTGTTCAGCCTGCTGCTTGATCTGTTCGGTGGGCACATCGCCCACGAGCAACAGCCAGCCCGCATACGAGGTGGAGTTTATGCGCCCTTTGTCGCCCACCAGTTTGTTCATTTCGTCGGCGGATTTGATCTGGATGGTTTTGTCTTCCACCTGCTCGCCGGTGGTACGGCGGTCGCTGGCGACCGAGGCAGTGGTGGCGGCCGCGCCGCCCACTACCAGCAGGCCGCAACCCGACAGCGAGGCGAGACTGAGCGTGGCCAGCGAGGCCAGCACGAGCGAACGGGCGGTGAAATGTTTGAGCTTAGGCATTACAAGGTGTCTCCCAGTAGCAAGGCGTCAATACCGTCACAGAGTGCATGCAGGAGCAGGATGTGGACCTCCTGGATGCGCATTGTGCGTTCATGCGGGACGCATAAGTGAATATCGGTTTCGTGCAGGAGGGAGCCGATTGTGCCGCCCCCCTTGCCGGTAAGGGCGATGATCGACATTTCGCGTTCGTGGGCGGCATCGATGGCCTGGACGACGTTGGCGGAGTTGCCGCTGGTGGAGATTGCGACAAGCACATCGCCCGGTTGTCCAAGCGCGCTGACCTGGCGTCCGAAAATGGCGTCGAAACCGTAATCGTTGCCCACCGCGGTCAGGATCGAGGTGTCGGTATTCAGCGCGACGCCCGCCAGCGGCAGGCGGTCGCGTTCGAAGCGGCCGACCAGTTCGGCAATAAAGTGCTGAGCATCGGCCGCCGACCCGCCGTTGCCGCAGGCCAGGATCTTGCCGTTGTTGGCCAGGGCGCCAAACAGCAGGTCGATAGCCGCCGCAAGTGGGGCGGCAAGCTCTTTGGAGCTGGCCTTGAAAGCATCGATGGCATCATCGAAGTGCGAGTTCATGCGTGATGTCATATCCATAGTGGGTATTATCTCATGTTCGACTGAAAAGAATGTCAACGGACGTAACGGATGGCCGTCGGCTTCACCAGGCGGCAAATGCATGTTTGAGCCAGTTTATGCCATCAGGTTCCACGGCCACCACATCGAAACGGCAGGGCGGAACCGCGCCGCCGAAGTATTGCCGGCTCAGGGCAGGCAAAAAATAATTTGCGGCCTTGATCAGGCGTTTCTGCTTTTCGGGGTTTACACTGGCTGCTGCGCCGCCATGGCTTCGGGAATGCCTGTGCCTGACCTCAATGAAAATCAGGACTGCGCCATCCAGGGCGATGAGGTCGATTTCACCGCTTTTGCAGCGCAGATTCTGCCTTACTATGGTCAGGCCGGCAGCTTCCAGGTGGCGCCTGGCATGTTGTTCCGCCTGCTGCCCGGCGCGTTGAGACGGCGACAGTACTGCGGTCGGACTCGCAGGAGACCTGGTTTTTGCGCGGGATAGTCGCCTGCGCCGTTTGCGTACGGCTTCTTTTTGGGCGGTTCGAGCCAGCGCATGAATGAATTGATCTTCGCCAGGCATGGCTATTGTCCTGTTTTAACGCTTATTTCCTAGTATGAGTGAAACTCCTGATTTTGTAGATTCCCAAACGACATGGAATCGTCTCACTGAACGTGTCGCAGGCCAGACCTGGCCTCAGGCTACGCTTTATGTGGTGGCTACCCCGATAGGCAATCTGGGCGATTTGAGTTTACGCGCCTGGCAGACGCTGGCGCGTTGCGATGTGATAGCCGCCGAAGATACCCGTGCGAGCCGCTCCTTGCTCGATGCCTGGGGGGTGAGAACACCTCTAATGACTGCGCACCGCCACAACGAGGCGGGTGCCGCCGAGGCGATTGTGGCGCGATTGGCCAGGGGGGAGCGTGTGGCGCTGATTTCCGATGCGGGGGCTCCCGCGGTCAGCGACCCGGGCGCCAGGATCGTTCGTGCAGTTCGCGAGGCGGGATATGGGGTTGTGGCGATTCCCGGCGCAAGCGCCGTCATTACGGCGCTTATGGCCAGCGGAGTTACGTCCGACGAGAATCCTGCCTTTGTATTCGCGGGGTTCATGCCGCCCAAGGCAACGGCCCGGCAAAAATGGCTGGCACGCTGGTGCGCCGTTGCGGCTCCGGTTGTGATGTTCGAGTCGCCTCACCGTCTTGAGGCCGCTGTCAGGGATTTGCTGCAAGTATGCGGCGCGGATCGTTTGCTGACGTTGGCCCGCGAGCTGACGAAGCGCTTCGAACAGGTGGTCACTTTACCCCTGGGCCAGGCGGCCGCCTGGCTGGCCGACGACGCGCACCGCAGCCAGGGCGAGTTCGTATTGATCGTGCACCAGCCACCCGCGGATCAGACGGCGGCAGAGGCCGATCCGCAGACGCTGGTATTGTTGGATGCCCTGCTGGAATCAGTGAGCGTGCGGGATGCCGCGCGGATTGCCGCCAAGGTAACAGGCGTGTCGCGCGATACGCTGTACGCGTTGGCGCTGGCTCGTCAACGCACCGCAATCGTGGACTGAGCCCCGGTTTCCTGCTGGATACGCACGGCCGCGTTAACGGCCGCGGTGCGGTTGGGGTACGGGCCGATCTGTACACGGAACAGATTGTTGTCGGTTTCCACCCGGGCCGGCCGGCTTTCTATCTGACCGATTTTCTGATTGAGCTTCTGCGCCATGTGTTGAGCGTTTTCCGAACCGCTGAAGGCGCCGAATTGCAGATAGATCTGGTTGTTCCCGACATTCATCGCCTGTGCGGAGTTGTTGGAGTAGGCAAGCAATGCCGGCCTGGGAGTGTTGGCGGGCGTGCTCTCGGGCGCCCTGGCGAATTGCGGCGTGGGTGTGGCGGGCGCGGCTTCGTTTGAGGTGGGGTCGGGCGGCGTTGACGAGGCATCTTCCCGTGTGCCTTGCAGGGCAGCCATGACATTGGGCGTAGGTTCGGCGACGGCCACGGCGGTGGCGGGAGCTGTTTCGGGGATGGTGCCCCCGGCCGCGGCAATGTCGTCGATATGCGTTTCACCCCTGGCAATATCCTGGTTGGTGATCGCGTCGACAATCACTTCGCCGCTCCCGGGGCCGATAATGCCCAGCTTTGCCGCGGCGACATACGACAGATCCATGATACGGCTGCTGTGGAAGGGCCCGCGGTCATTGATGCGCACAATGACGGATTTGCCGGTTCCGACCCGGGTGACCCGGGCATAGCTGGGAATCGGCAATGTGGGATGGGCTGCCGTCATGGCGTACATATCGTAGGTTTCGCCATTGGAGGTTTTTGCGCCGTGGAATTTTTTTCCGTACCAGGAAGCGATGCCGCGCTGCCGGAAGGGGCGGTCCGAGCTCAGCGGAACGTAGCGTTTGCCGAAAACGACGTAGGGCTTGCTGGTGGCGCTGGAATGGGTTTCGATGCGGGGGACAGCATCTGGAATGGCATCGATATTGGAGGGGGGATGGGCGCCTGGGCCGTCGTCTTTATAGTATCCGCCGCCTCGTGTGCGTGTCGTCGAGCAGCCTGCCAGGACAAGCAGGCATGTCAGCGTCAGGGCCGCGGTGATCGTACGTAATGGCGTCGTCATGGGATGTGGGAGGGAGGCTGGTTGCGATGCCGCACCAGAAGCGGGGAGTGGTCGGCAAACCGCCTTGCGAGCTGTTCCACGACGTAAACCGATCGGTGCTGCCCACCTGTGCACCCTATGGCGACGGTCAGGTAGTTGCGGGTGTCCTGCATGTACAGGGGAAGCCAGCGCCGGATGAATCCGGCAATATCCTCGACCATGGTCTCGACGCTGCCAAACTGGCTCAGCCATTTTGCGACAGGTTCGTCTTTCCCGGTCAGTGGCCGCAAGGCCTGGTCGTAATGAGGATTGGGCAGGCAGCGCACGTCAAAGACCAGATCGGCGTCTCCGGGGACGCCTCGTTTGTAGGCAAACGACTCGAATGTCAGGACCACGGCGGCGCGGTCGGCTTGAACCAGATCGCGCACCCAGGCGCGCAACTGGCCGGGCGTGAGGTCGGACGTGTCGATGACGTGCTCTTGCTCGCGCAGCGGGGCCAACAGCTCGCGCTCGGCATTGATGCATTCCTGCAGCGATGGGGTCGTGCCGCCTTGCTGCAGCTTGTCGGTAAGCGGATGGCGCCGGCGCGATTCGGAATAGCGCTGCTGCAGCGTATGATCGTTGGCATCCAGGAAAATGACCCTGAAGGCCGTGCCCATGGCGCGCAGGCCGGTGATGACATCGGGCAGTCCGGCGAGTTCGCCGGGCGAACGTACGTCGATGGCGACAGCGACGCGCTCAAGGCCGTCTTCCCGGGTGCTGGCGATAAAATCGTGGAGAAACCGGACGGGCAGGTTATCGACGCAGGTATAGCCGGCGTCTTCGAGCAGGCGCAGCGCGACAGACTTGCCCGAACCTGAAATACCGGTAATAAGAACGATACGGAGCATGACGATAAAAAGGTTCCACTAAAAACGGCTGGTGGACGGGCGGCAACCCGCTTGCCTTATTCTAAATGACTCGGACGGGCCGTGTTAAGAGGGCCCGGCTTGAGGCTTACTCTTTGCGGCTGTTCTCCATAATGGCCAGAGCTTGCCGTTCGATGAACTCACCCATGGTATCGATGCCGCGCAGCGCGAGAATCGTGTTGCGCACGGCTGCTTCGACCAGTACCGCCAGATTGCGGCCCGCGGCAACCTGCAGCATGACACGCCGTATGGGCACGCCCAGTATGTCTTGCGTAAGGTCCTGCATGGGCAGGCGCTCGAAAGCATCGGCCGTCGAGCGCACCAATTGCACCACGAGCTTCAGTTTCATTTTCCGGCGTACCGAGGTTTCGCCGAAAATGGTGCGGATATCGAGCAGGCCCAGACCCCGTACTTCGAGCAGATTCTGCAGGAGCGAGGGACACATGCCTTCTATCATGTTCGGGGCGGTGCGCGACAGCTCGACGGCATCGTCGGCAACCAGGCCGTGGCCGCGCGATATCAGTTCGAGAGCCAGTTCGCTTTTCCCCAGGCCAGACTCGCCGGTAATCAGCACACCCACGCCCAGTACATCCATGAATACACCATGCACGGTGGTTTTGGGCGCCAGCCGCTTGCCCAGATAAATTCGCAACAGGTCGATCAGTTGGGCCGCATCGATGGAGGTGCTCAGCAAGGGGATTTGCTGCAAATTGCAGAATTCGCGCAAATCTTCGGGAACCGGCATGCTTTCGGCGATAAGAATGGCGGGCACGCCGCCCACGACCAGATCTTCGAGATGATGGATACGCCGCTTGGTGTCGAAACGGGTGTAATAAGACAGCTCTTCCTTGCCGAAAACCTGTATGCGGGAGGGGTGAATCAGGTTCAAGTGGCCCACCAGGTCGGCCCCGGACATGCCGACGTCGGGGATCAGGCGATGCGCGGCCCCCAGTCCGGCCACCCAGGTAAAGGAGATCTTGTCGGCATTGTCACTAACGAGTTCTTGGATGGTGAGCATGGCGGTGTTTTTTTAGACTGGCGAGTCGGTGGTGAGCAGGGTGTGAATCACAGAGACGTCGGTTTCGGTTGCCAGCGATTGGCGCAATGCCGGGCTGGAGACCAGTTTGGCTATTTCGGCCAGCAAGTCCAGGTGCAGTTGGGTCGCGGTTTCAGGCACCAGCAGAAAAAACAGCAGGTTTGCGAGCCGGCCGTCGCTGGCATCGAAACGTACCGGGCTGGCGAGCCGGATAAAGGCGGCACAGGGCTCCTTGAGGCCTTTGATCCGGCCGTGCGGCACAGCAATATGATGGCCCAGCGCGGTCGAACCCAGGCGTTCGCGCGCGATCAGGCTGTGAAACACCGAGGTCCGCGCAATGCCGTGGTGGTTTTCAAAAAGCAGACCTGCTTGCTCGAAAGCCCTTTTTTTGCTGGTAACGGCCAGGTCGAGCACAACGTTTTGCGGTGGCAGGATACGTGACAGTAGGTTCATGTGACCCATTATATGGGCTTATCGAAAACCATATAAAAAAGAACGAAAATCCACGGGCGATCAACCCTGGATGGTGCTTTTTAGGTACAAGTGTTTGCAACGCCATGACTCAACCGAAACAGCGATTGGAGCCATGGCAAGTTTGCAAGGTCAAGCCCGGCCTGCTTGCCCTGGTGTGGGGCCAGCGTGCGTGGTCTGCTTGGGTTTATTCGACGGGGGCTTCTTGTCGTTTGACGGGTTCGTGTGCGTGATTCTGGATTTTACTTTTGTATTTTATGACCTGACGGTCGATTTTGTCGGCCAGAAGGTCAATAGCTGCGTACAGATTCTCGTCGTTTGCTTCGCAATGGATATCTTTGCCGCGTAGTCGCATGGTGACTTCGGCGGTGTGCTTCAGGGGCTCTACCGAGAGCATGACCTGGGTGTCGATGACGCTATCAAAGTGTCGAGAAACTCGGGCCATTTTATTCATGACGTACTCATGGATGGCGGGGGTTACTTCGAGGTGACGACCGCTAATGCTCAGGTTCATACTGTGCTCTCCTATAAAAAAACACGGATGCGCGACGACGCGCGTTTTTGAAATAAATTGCTCTCCTTGTAATGAAATGGCAATGACTTCAGTTTATAGATTATGCAAACTAAATCAAGTGGGCCGGGGCCGGCACGAATCCCCGGCCGGCACGGTTGCGCAGGGGCGGCCCTTGTGGTGGCCCTGGGCAGTGCGTAATAACAATTACATCTTGAAATTCTTGCCCAGATACACTTTGCGTACGGCTTCGTTGTCGATGATTTCGCTGGGATGCCCGTTGGTCAGGACCTTGCCTTCGCTGATGATGTAGGCCCGGTCGCAAATGCCCAGGGTTTCGCGTACGTTATGGTCGGTGATCAATACGCCGATGTTGCGGCTTTTCAGGAAATGCACGATGCGCTGGATTTCGATGACGGCAATAGGGTCTACGCCGGCAAAAGGTTCATCAAGCAAAATGAAGCGGGGATGCGTGGCCAGCGCGCGCGCGATTTCAACACGGCGCCGTTCCCCGCCCGATAAGGAAATGGCCGTATTGCGGCGTATGTGTCCGATTTGCAATTCGTCGATCAGGGATTCCAGGTTTTCACCGATGGTGGCCGAGGAGATGGGGCGTCCGTCTTCTTCGACCTGAAGCTCGAGTACGGCGCGTATGTTTTCTTCGACCGTCAGGCGCCGAAACACCGAGGCGTCTTGCGGCAGGTACGACAAACCCATACGCGCGCGCTTGTGCATGGGCAAGCCGGTGATCGATGTGCCGTCGATTTCGATGCGCCCGGCATCCGTTGGAATAATTCCGACAATCATGTAGAAGCTGGTTGTTTTGCCGGCGCCATTGGGGCCCAGCAGGCCCACGACTTCGCCGCTGTCGACGGCCAGGGACACATCGTGCACGACGGTGCGTTTGCCGTAGGTTTTTCGCAAGCCTGTAGCACGCAGGCTGCGATGAGGAAGCTGCGGTGCCGAAGCGTGGCCGGCCGGTGGGGAAGATGACATAAATTATTGTTTGCTTATAGAAATGGGCGGGGCGTTTTCAGCCCTTGGCCGATTTTTTGCTGCATTCGGCAACCGCCGCATCGATTTTGGCGCCGGGCTGGGCCACGGAGCGCACGCGGCCGCCTGCCGCCGCCGAATTGGGGCCGCCATAGGCCTCGTAGATGTCGGTTTTCTGGTTGTACTTGACGCGTTCGCCGCTGATGGTGTCAAAAGGCTTGCCGCATACAAAGCGAGTGACTACGGCTTTGCCTATCATTTCGAAGTCGTCGGTTTTGCCGTTGTATTCGGCGCGCAGGCCCTTGGCTTCGATGACTTCGTATTTGGCGGGGTTTTCCTGGCGTACGAAAACCAGCTTGTTGGGGCCGACGGTGGCCGTGCCGTATTGAAAGCCGTTGGCGTCTTCGTGCATGGAGAGCGTATCGGAACGCAGCGTCATGAGGCCACGGGTCATGACGACGTTGCCGGTAAAGACGCTTTCCTTTTTGAGGTCGTTGTAGTTCAAGGTGTCGGACAGGACCAGGGTGTCGGGTTCTTCTGCCGGCTTCTTGCCCGTTTTGCCAGGCGCCTTGGCACTGCCTGGTTCAGCCTTGGGGGGTGCGGTATTGCCCGCGGCCGGCTGATGGGCCGCGGACGCGGCGTACGCTGCATTGCCCGCAAGACCGGACAGCACTATTGACGCGACTAGCCATGCCGAGAGTAAAAGGGGGCGTCGTGGATTCATGGTTTCGTTTTGCGCGAGGGTTTGGAGTTTCGTTGATTTTGAGTGTCCTGGCCCGATATCTTGACGTCGGTAGCCGAGTACACCTGCAGGGTTCGGGTTTTGTTATCGTAACGCATCCCTTTGCCGTTCATGGTCGAGTTGCCGTTGACCACCAGGGCGGGCAGGTCGGTAAAAGCGACGTCTTTGTCTGGAAGCAAGGTCAGTTGCTGGCTGGTGACGTCAAGAGCGGCATGATCTTTATCGGCAAGGCGGTGCAGGTGCGCGTCGCCCTGCATGATAATCCGTGCGCCATCCTGATCCATGACAGCCACTTTGGATGTGCCTATGGTGACCGGCGAGCCGGGTTGCTGGCCTATGGCTCGCGCGGTGGTGACTTTGTACGAATTGTCGTCGGGGTAGTGTTGCATGTATACCCCTTCGAGCCGGTTGATGGGGGTTCCGGCGGCGTCGGTACGCACCATGACGAATTGATCGGCCCAGGAGTCGGGTTCGTGGGTCAGGCGCCGGGGTGGGTCGACCGGGATGGAGCGCTGGGCATAGTCGGCCGCCCACCAGGTTCCAAAAACCAGAGCGATGAGCAGAGCGAATGCGATGAAGGTGGGAATGCGGTCTTTCATTGAATTTATTGCGTGGGCCCGCTCGTTGTGAAGGGGCGGGAGGCAAAGAATGTGCGCAGGCGCCCTTGGGCGGCCAGGATGACGTCGCAGCATTCGCGCACCGCCCCAAAGCCGCCGGCCGTCGCAGTGACCCAATGGGCGGCCTGCGCCACGTAAATCGGGGCGTTGGGCACGCTGATGGCCAGGCCTGCACGCTGCATGGCGGCAAGGTCGATGATGTCGTCGCCCATGAAACCGACCTGTTCCAGAGTGCAGCCGTGCTGCTGGGCCAGGGCGACCAGGGCCGTGGCTTTGTCGCGTACGCCCTGCAGCACGATCGAGATGCCCAGTTCGGCTGCCCGGCGCGCCAGGATCGGACCCTGGCGCCCGGTGATGAGGGCTATGGTGATGCCGCTTTCACGCAGCAGCGAAAGCCCGTGCCCGTCCAGGACATTGAAGCTCTTGAAGGCTTCGCCATGCTCGCCGTACCACAGGCGCCCGTCGGTCAGGACGCCGTCGACGTCGAAAGCCATGATCCGGATCCGGTTGGCGCGTTCTATGACGGCCGGCGCGATTTTGGCCAGAACCAGAGCCTCGGCGGGGTGAGGGACAGTGGGAGATTTCATGATCAGATGACTTTCGCGGCAAGGAGGTCGTGCATGTGCAGAGCCCCTAATAATAGCCCGGTATTGTCGACCACGAGTATCTGGTTGAGGCGCCCCGAATCCATCAGTGTCGCCGCTTCGACCGCCAGCGCGGTGGGCGGAACGCTTTTTGGGTGCGGGCTCATGCCGTCGGCCACCGTCAGGGGGCGTATATCGCCGTGGCGGGTAATCAGCCGGCGCAGGTCGCCGTCGGTAAAGATGCCTATCGGGCGATTGTCCTTGTCGATGACGATGGTCATGCCCATGCCCTTGCTGGACATTTCCTGGAGCGCATCGGTTACGGCCGTGCCGGTGTGCACGATGGGCAGGGCGCTGCCCTGGCGCATGACATCGCGCACCAGCGTCAGCAGGCGGCGGCCCAGCGCGCCGCCCGGGTGGGACCGGGCAAAATCTTCGGCGGTGAAGCCCCGGGCCTCGAGGCAGGCCACGGCAATGGCGTCTCCCAATGCCATGGAGGCGGTTGTGCTGGCGGTGGGCGCCAGATTCAAAGGGCATGCTTCTTGTTGCACATGCACATCCAGGTGCAGGTCGGAGTTCCGGGCAAGTTCGGATTGCGGGTTGCCGGTGATGGCGATGAGCTGGATGCCCATGCGTTTGGTCACCGACAGGATGGTCAGCAGCTCTTGGGCGGTGCCCGAGTAGGACAGGGCCAGCACGATATCCTGGGCGGTCAGCATGCCCAGGTCGCCGTGTATGGCTTCGGCGGCATGCATGAAAAAGGCCGGTGTGCCGGTGGATGCCAGTGTAGCGGCAATTTTCTTGGCGATATGGCCCGATTTCCCTATGCCGGTTACCACCACGCGGCCCTGGCAGCCAAGCATCATGGAGACCGCGCGGGTAAACGAGTCGTCTATGCGGGCATCCAGCGCTTGCAGCGCTGCGATTTCGATGCCTAGCGTGCGGTGCGCCGAAGCAATAATGTCGGATGAGACGGGAGCCGGTGTGGATTTCATGGCTGGATTTTAAACGCAGTCGGGCAAGTTCTGCGATTTGTGCGGTCGAGTCCGTTTCGCCGTGTTTCAGTCGGGTTGCGGAACATGCCGGGCCCCGCCGGTTTTGCCGCTTGTGTGCCTGGCATTTTTTGGCTATATTCTGTTTTTACAGTTATTTCGGTAATTACTGAAAGAAAAGAAATCATGATACTAGGTCCGCAGGCCGAACGATTTGTATTGCACTTTGGCGAGATGGGTAGCCGCTGGGGAGTCAACCGCACCGTAGGGCAGATATATGCCCTGGTGTTTTTGTCTCCCAGGCCGATGAATGCCGACGAGATTGCCGAAACGCTGGGCTTCTCGCGCTCCAATGTCAGCGTGGGCATTCACGAACTGCAGTCCTGGCGTCTGGTGCGCATGGTGCATCAGATTGGCGATCGGCGCGATTATTTCGAATCGCTCAAGGATGTCTGGGAAATTTTCCGTGTGCTGGTCGAAGAAAAACGCAAGCGTGAAATCGATCCTACGCTGACTTTGTTGCGGGGATCCCTGCTTGAAAAGCCCGCCGATGCCGACGAGGCTTATGGCCAGCAGCGCATTACTGAAATGCTCGAGCTCATCGAGCTCAGCACTGCCTGGTTCGATGAAGTTCAGCGCTTGCCGCCCGAAACTCTCGAAAGCCTGATGCGGCTCGGCAGCAAAGTACAGAAAGTTTTAGGGTTTGCCGGAAAGTTGCGCAGCAAATAAATCACTGGGGAGCATTGCCATGCCTGATTTCGACGTGGTCACTCTGTCGCGAATCCAATTCGCCGCGACGGTGATGTATCACTTTCTGTTTGTGCCTCTGACCTTGGGGCTGTCATTTCTGCTGGCCATCATGGAAAGCATCTATGTGATGACCGGGCGCGACATCTGGCGTCGCATGACGCTGTTCTGGGGTACCTTGTTCGGCATCAATTTTGCGCTGGGCGTGGCGACCGGCATTGTGATGGAGTTCCAGTTCGGCATGAACTGGGCCTATTACAGCCACTATGTAGGAGATATTTTCGGCGCTCCGCTGGCAATCGAAGGCCTGATGGCGTTTTTTCTCGAAGCCACGTTTGTGGGCTTGTTTTTCTTCGGCTGGGACCGTCTGTCCAAGACGGGTCACCTGGCAGTCACCTGGCTGGTCGCTCTGGGGACGAACCTGTCCGCTCTATGGATCCTGATCGCCAATGGCTGGATGCAGAACCCGGTGGGTGCCATCTTCAACCCCCTGACCATGCGCATGGAAATGACCGATTTCGCAGAGGTCATCTTTAACCCGGTGGCGCAGGCCAAGTTTGTTCATACGGTCAGCGCGGGCTATGTCATGGGCTCCGTTTTTGTGATGGGCGTGAGCGCCTGGTATATGTTGCGCGGTCGCCATTTCGAGATGGCCAAGCGTTCCATGGTGGTGGCGGCCAGTTTCGGCCTGGCCTCGGCCCTGTCGGTGGTGGTCCTGGGCGATGAAAGCGGCTACCTGACGACCGAGCATCAGAAAATGAAGATTGCCGCCATTGAAGCGATGTGGCAAACCGAGCCGGCACCGGCCAGTTTCAATTTGTTTGCCATTCCCGACCAAGCCACGGAAACAAATCGTTTTGCAGTCGAAATTCCATATCTGATGGGTATTATCGGCACTCGGTCCTTGACCACACCCCTGTTGGGAATTGACGATCTGGTCAAGCGTGCCGAAGTGCGGGTAAAAAACGGCATCGTGGCCTACGACGCGCTGCAAAAGGTTCGGGCAAGCCCGCACGATGCCGCGGCGCGCAAGCTGTTCGACGACAACTGGCGCGACCTGGGCTATGGTTTGCTGCTCAAGCGCTATAGCGCCGATATCAGCAAGGCCACCCCCGCGGATATTGCCCGGGCGGCCAAGGATACGGTTCCCCAGGTGGCTCCTTTGTACTGGACTTTCAGGATCATGGTGGGCCTGGGTCTGTATTTCATTCTGTTTTTCGCCGTGGCGTTCCTGCTGGCATCCACCGGGCGGCTGCAAAAATATCCGCGCTTCCTGAAATTTGCCGTATGGACTCTGCCTTTGCCGTGGATCGCCATCGAGTGCGGCTGGTTTGTGGCCGAGTTCGGCCGCCAGCCCTGGGTGATTGAAGGCGTGCTGCCCACCTACTATGCGGCATCGGGGCTGACGGTGGGCGATCTGGCGCTCAGCCTGGGCATATTTCTGGTGCTCTACACCATTCTGGCGATTGTTGGCGCCAAGGTCATGCTGCATGCCATCAAGGCCGGACCCAGCGACGGGACTGGCGCGCGACAAGCCTCGCTGGCGGCAGCCCTGGCGCCGGCGCTGCCGGCAACCGAATAGGAGCAAATTTCATGGAACAGCTTATTCCTTTCGACTATTCGACTTTGCGAGTGATCTGGTGGGCGCTGCTGGGCACGCTGCTGGTCGCCTTCACCGTCATGGACGGATTCGATCTGGGCATGGCAACGGTCCTGCCTCTGGTCGCCAGGCAGGATATCGAACGCCGTGTCGTGATCAACGTTGCCGGTCCGGTCTGGGAGGGTAATCAGGTTTGGCTGATTACCGGGGGAGGAGCGGTTTTCGCGGCATGGCCCCTGTTGTATGCGTCGGCCTTCTCGGGGTTCTATCTGGCCATGATGCTTTTGCTGATTGCGCTGATCCTGCGTCCGGTCGGATTCAAATATCGCAGCAAAATGCCCTCGCGGCGGTGGCGCCGCGCCTGGGATGCTGTGTTGTGCGGTTCGGGACTGATTGCCTCGCTGGTGTTCGGGGTGGCGGTGGGAAATGTAATGATCGGCGTACCGTTCGGCTTCGAGGCCGACTCCATGCGCCCCCTCTACCAAGGCGGATTTTTTGATCTGTTCACGCCGTTTCCCTTGCTGTGCGGTCTATTGAGCGTGTGCATGCTGGCCATGCACGGCTCGGCGCTGTTGTTCTGGAAAACCGATGGCGCATTGGCCGCGCGGGCTCGAACTGCCGGCAGCCTGTTTGCGCTGGCGTCTCTGGTGCTGTTTGCGTTGGGTGGTTGGTGGGCGGCGCATGGCCTGGTCGGTTTTTCGATTACCAGCGCCATCGACCCCAATCAGCTGTCCAATCCCTTGGCCAAGTCGGTGGTCGCCATGCCCAGTGCGTGGTTTCACAATTACGCCTTGTGGCCGGCGATGTGGATAGCGCCCATCCTTGGTCTGGGCGGTGCCGTTCTGGTGATCCTGGCGCTGCAACTCAGAATCGCGGCGGCGGCGTTCCTGTCCTCAGCCCTGAGTGTGGCCGGAATTGTGCTGACCTTCGGGTTTTCGATATTTCCGTTTTTGCTGCCTTCCTCGCTCGACCCTCATGCAAGCCTGACCATCTGGGACGCGTCCTCCAGCCGTCTGACCCTGTGGGTCATGCTGCTGGCAACTGCTGTTTTACTGCCGATTGTCTGCCTGTATACCGCTTGGGTATACCGGGTCATGCGCGGCAAGGTCACGTCGGCATCTGTCGGCGATGCCCCGCATGCCTACTAACTTTGAATCGTATAGGGTGTCTGTATGTGGTATTTTTCGTGGATCCTGGGACTGGGACTGGCCTGCGCGTTTTCGATTCTGAATGCAATGTGGTTCGAATTGCGCGAAGGCGAATCGCATAATCCCCGCAACCTTGGCGCATTTACAGATCATCAGGCTTGAGTGCCGAGTCGCGGAACGCCATGCCGGGTTCTGAAAATGGCCCAGGCCTGTCGTCGTCCCGGCTGACCCGCCATCAGTCGCGCTGGTTGTCGTCGCTGATACGGCTGATCCCCCTATACATGGGGTGGGCATTTCTGGCTCCGATCGTCGCGGGCCTGCTTTTGCTGGTTCAGACGTGGTGGCTGGCCCAGGTGCTTGGACTGACCATAGGCGGGGGGCTGCCGCTGGCCGCGGCATCATCCATGATTTATTCGATTGTGCTTCTCATCGTGTTGCGGGCCGTCATTGTCTGGTCGGGCGAGCGGGCGGCCAGCCGAGGCGCTGAAAAAATCAAGACCCGGCTCAGGCTGGCACTTTTCGAGCAAATGCTGGCGCGCGGCCCTCAATGGACCCGGCAAGGAATTTCCGGAGAGCTGGCCAGCACCGTGATCGAGCAGGTTGAAATACTCGATGGCTTTTTTATCCGCTACGTGCCGTCGGCGATTGCCGCCCTGTTCTTGCCGTTGGCGTTTGGCATTGTGCTGTTGCCGGTGGACTGGATTGCGGCGCTTATTCTGCTGTTGACCGCGCCGCTCATTCCCGTCTTCATGGCGCTGGTGGGTTGGGGTGCCGAGGCGGCAAGCCGCAAGCATCAATTGGCCCTGGCGCGTTTATCCGGATTTTTCGCTGATCGCCTGCGCGGTGCTTTTACCCTCAAGCTTTTTGGCCGCGCCCAGGCTGAAATTGAAACGGTGCGCCTGGCCAGCGAGAGCCTGAGCAGGAAAACCATGGCGGTGCTGCGTATCGCTTTCCTGTCGTCGGCCGTACTGGAATTTTTCGCGGCCCTGGGCGTGGCTGCCGTGGCACTTTACGTAGGCTTGAGCTATCTGGGCTACCTGGACCTGCGTTCCAGTGCCTTGACACTGCCTCTGGGCTTGTTTTGCCTGCTTCTTGCCCCCGAGGTCTACAACCCCTTGCGGCAGTTTGCGGCGAATTATCATGATCGCGCGGCGGCCCGTGCCGCGGTCGGGCATATCGCCGCGGCGTTTGACGTTCTGCCTGAAGTGAGTCTGGGGGACAAGCGCGAGCTGTTGTTTCCCGGGGCGACTCCAAACTCTTGTGTGCCCGACGCCGCGCCTTTTGTCGATCGGGAGACGGCTCAGGCGGTATCGGTGCGGTGCGTGACGATTCCCGCATCGGGCCGCGCGACGATACTGAACGAAGCGAGCTTTGCCCTGGGCAAGGGTGAGAAAGTGGCTCTCATGGGAGCAAGCGGGGCGGGCAAAACCAGCCTGCTCGAGGTTTTGGTGAATTTGCGGGAGATTGGCTCCGGCGAAATCCGGCTCTTTGGCCGGCCTTTGCATCAATGGCCGAATGTCGAATTGCGGCGCCGCGCAGTGCTGATTGCCCAGCGGCCGTTTTTCCTGCCGGGCTCAATTGCCGACAATCTCAGATTGGCCAGGACGGATGCTTCCGAGCAGGCTTTGTTCCAGGCTCTGGAATCGGCTTGTGCGAAAGAATTTGTCATGGCTTTGCCGCAAGGGCTGCAAACCGTACTCGGCGCCCAGGGTTACGGTCTGTCGGGCGGGCAATTGCATCGATTGGCGCTGGCCCGCCTGTTCTTGACTTCCCCCGACTTGATTCTGCTCGATGAACCGACTGCGCATCTGGATGCGGCCAGCCGCGACCGGCTCATGGATTCGCTTCTGGAATTTGCGGCCGATCGCACATTGCTGGTGGCTACGCACGATCCTTGTGTGGCGGATCGTTTGGGGCGTATTTTGCGGATACATGAACATCAGGTGTCGGCATGAAAGCCCTGGTGCTGCTGTGGCCCTGGTTCGCGCAGCGTTGGCGCGCCCTGTTGGGGGCGCTGTCGCTGGCGATGCTGACGCTGGCCGCAGGCATGGGTTTGCTGTCGGTGTCGGGCTGGTTTCTGACTGGAGCCTTTTTGGCGGGGGCCTCGATTGCCTTCAATCTGTTTGCTCCTTCGGCCCTGGTGCGCGGCTTTGCCTTTGTACGCATCGGCTCCCGTTATGCGGAGCGTGTGGTCGGACATGCCGCCACCCTGGGTTTGCTGGCCGATATGCGCACTACCGTGTTTGGCCGGATCATGGGTTTGAGCCCGGGCCAGTTGGCCGGCTATCAAGAAGGGGATCTGGTGGCTCGCCTGGTGGGCGATATCGATGCACTGGATACGCTGTTCCTGCTGGTGATTGCACCGGTTCTTGCGGCGCTGACCCTGGGATTGGCATTCAGCCTGGTCTTGGGAGGGCTGGTGCCGTTAATGGGCTGGCTGGTATTTGCCGCTTTGCTGCTTGGCGTTTGCGTGATCCCCTACCTGCTGGCGCGTTGGGCCAGGGTTCCGGGGGCCTACGCCCAACAGGCCGCGGCTCAAGCCAGGACGCTTATGCACGATGCGATTGCCGGCCATGTGGATTTGGCGGTTTTTGCCGCGGAGCCCCAGGCGACGGCGCGGTTTCAAATGGCTGTACAACAACTTTCCAGTGCGCGCGACAGCCTGTCGGCGATTGGTTCGGCGGGGCAGTTGATGCAGCAGTTGGTAGCCGGGTTTTGCGTAGTGGTGCTTTTATGGCTCGGGCTGGTGGCGTTTCAAGCCCACATCCTGAGCGGCCCGGTCTGGGCCGGCTTGTTGCTTGGGGCGCTGGGCTTGTTTGAAGTGTTGGGGCCGTTGATGCGCGGTGCGGCCCGGCTGGGGACGGCCGCGGCTGCGGCCGTCCGCGTGCGGGCTATCCTGCGCGATCAGGCCGCGGTGCCCGAGGTGGATGATCCGCGACCCCTGCCGCGGAATGGGGCGATCCAACTGTCCGGCCTGCGATATGCCTATCCTGGCGCGCGCGATCGCAAGGTATTGGAGGGTGTGGACTTGCTTGTTCGCGAAGGGGAGCGCGTTGCCATCGTAGGGGTAAGCGGATCCGGCAAATCGACGCTGCTGTCCCTGTTGATGCGCATAGTCGATCCGGACGCGGGCGCGGTCGAGTACGGGGGCGTCCCGGTAAGCCAGGTCAGGCTGGCGGAATTGCATAGTCGCATCACCCTGCTGTCGCAGAATTCGCCGGTGTTTCTTGGGACGCTGCGCAGCAATATGCTTATCGGCAAGCCCGACGCCAGCGAGGCTGAGCTCTGGCAAGCGCTGGAGCACGCTGGCTTGGCCGAGTTCGTCAGGACGCTGGAAATGGGCCTCGATACCTGGGTGGGCGAATCGGGTTGCCGGTTGTCGGTTGGACAGGTGCGACGCTTATGCCTGGCGCGCACCTTGTTGACGTCGGCCCGGGTGTGGTTGCTGGACGAGCCGACCGCCGGCCTGGACGAGCGGGCCCAGCGGGCTTTCTTTGCCGATCTGGCCAGGGTGGCCATAGGCAAGACGGTGATTCTGGCAACGCATGCCGAGATCCCGCCCGGCACCGTCGACCGGATAGTGCGCTTGGGCGATGGTGTCCTGGGCCCGGTCTGAGGCAAAGGTGTGACGCGTTTTGTAACAAATGTGTTCGTGCACGCTTTGCCCGCACGGGCAAGGTATAGTGAGCCTTGCCTCCGTTCCGCTTTCTGGCCAATCCCATGAGTACTGATCCCGTCGACTACATTCGCAACACGATTCGCAGCGTACCCGATTGGCCCAGGCCGGGGGTCATGTTTCGCGACATCACGCCGGTACTGCAGGATCCGCGCTCGTTTCGCGTGCTGATCGACTTGTTTGTGTATCGCTATATAGGCCAGCGGCTGGATCTGGTGGCGGGTGTCGATGCCAGGGGTTTCATCCTGGGATCGGTATTGGCGTACGAGCTGAATCTGGGCTTTGTGCCGGTGCGCAAAAAGGGCAAGCTGCCGTTTCGCACCGTGGCCGAGGAATATACGCTGGAGTACGGCAACGCGACCGTCGAGATGCATACCGATGCCGTGCGGCCCGGGCAGCGGGTTTTGCTGATCGACGACCTGGTCGCCACCGGCGGCACCATGATGGCCGCCACCAAATTGCTGCAGCGCCTGGGAGCCAATGTGGTTGAGGCCGCCGCCATTATCGACCTGCCTGAGTTGGGCGGCTCGCAAGCGGTCAGGGCCACCGGCCTGCCGTTGTACACCGTCTGCAGTTTTTCCGAAACAGCGCCCTGAGGGGCAGTTTCTACAGGAACAATTGATACGCCGGGTTGTCGGTCTCGTTCCAGTACGGGTAGCCCAGGGTTTCCAGGAAATCCTTGAAGTGTTTTTTGTCGCGGGGTGGGACCTGGATGCCGACCAGAATCCGGCCGTAGTCGTCGCCCTGGTTGCGGTAGTGGAACAGGCTGATGTTCCAGTCGGGGTTCATGGCATTGAGAAACTTCATCAGGGCCCCGGGACGCTCCGGGAATTCAAAACGATACAGCACTTCATTTTCGCTCAAGGCCGAGCGTCCGCCCACCATATAGCGCAAATGCGCCTTGGCCATTTCGTCGTGCGTCAGGTCCAGCGCAGGAAAGCCCTTCTTGCGGAAATTCGCCGCGATTTTATCGGCCTCCGGCAGGGAGGAGATCTGCAGGCCGACGAATACGTGGGCTTTTTCAGAGTTGGAAATGCGGTAATTGAATTCGGTGACGCTGCGGTTTCCAACCGCTTCGCACAGGCCGCGGAAGCTGCCGTGCTTTTCTGGCAAAGTGACCGCAAAGATGGCTTCGCGCGCTTCGCCCACTTCGGCCCGTTCCGCCACAAAGCGCAATCGGTCGAAGTTCATGTTGGCGCCGCAGGTAATGGCGACTATGGTTTTGTTTTTCCATTTGTTCTGGGCCGCGTAGCGCTTTGCGCCGGCCAGCGCGAGGGCGCCGGCGGGCTCCAGGACGCAGCGGGTGTCCTGGAAGACATCCTTGATGCCGGCGCAAATGGCGTCGGTGTCGACGGTGATGAAGTCGTCGACGTATTTGCGCGTCAGCCTGAAGGTTTCCGCGCCGACCAATTTGACCGCGGTGCCGTCGGAGAACAGGCCCACGTCGGTAAGCTCGATGCGTCGCCCGGCCTTGATGCTGCGGATCATGGCGTCGGAGTCGGTGGTTTGCACGCCTATGATCTTGATCTCGGGACGCAATTGTTTGACATACGCGGCCACGCCCGAGATCAGGCCGCCACCGCCTATGGCCACGAAAATGGCGTCGATCGGACCGGAGTGCTGGCGCAGGATTTCCATCCCCACCGTGCCCTGTCCGGCGATGACATCGGGGTCGTCAAAAGGATGCACGAACGTCAGTTTTTCTTTCTTTTCCAGCTCTTTGGCGTACAAGTACGCATCGGAAAAGCTGTCGCCCATCAGGATCACTTCACCGCCGAAGCCACGTACCGCATCGATTTTGACTTGCGGAGTGGTGGTGGGCATGACAATGACCGCGCGGCAGCCCAGGCGCCGGGCCGACAAGGCCACACCCTGGGCATGATTCCCCGCCGATGCCGCAATAACGCCATGCTTGAGTTCGGCCGCGCTCAAATTGGCCATTTTGTTGTAGGCCCCGCGCAGCTTGAAACTGAAAACCGCCTGAGTATCTTCACGCTTGAGGAACACCTTGTTATTAATTCGTGCCGATAGCTGGGGGGCCAGTTCCAGAGATGATTCGACGGCAACGTCGTAAACTTTCGAGGTGAGTATGCGCTTTAGATAGTCGGTTGACATGGTGAGGAGAAAGAAGGGGCCGATGCAGAAAAAATACAAAGAAGCAGATTACCACATGGCGATTCCCGGCATGGGCAGGGCAAAGTCGCGTAAAGTCTCGGTTTCGCAAGCCTGCGCCGGTCGAGGCTAAACTACCGCACTATGGAAACTTGGCTGGAATCTTCGATACAGTGGTTATTGCTTGCCCTGGCGCTGCCCAAAGTGGGCCTGAGCGCTATTTTTCTTGTCAGCCTGGTGTCGGCGACCTTGCTGCCGATGGGCTCCGAGCCGGCTGTTTTCGCTTACGTCAAAATGGCTCCCGACATGTTCTGGCCGGCGATGCTGGTTGCCGCCGCGGGCAATACGCTGGGCGGCATGATTACCTACGGTGTCGGCGAGGCGGCGGAAAAAGCCTATAGGCGCTGGCACGAGAAGCATGGGCATTTGCCCGAGAGCCAGGCTGGCCTTCGGCACAAGGCGGGCGGGCGCTGGCATGCTCAAATCAGCCGCTGGTCGCATCGAGTAGGCCCACCCATTCTTTTTTTCGCCTGGCTGCCGGTTGTGGGGGATCCTTTATGTGCCGTAGCCGGCTGGATGCGCTTGTCGTTCTGGCCCTGTGTTTTTTACATGGCGGTGGGCAAGTTTTTGCGCTATGTGGCCCTTACCGGAGGACTCCTGTGGGTTTTTCCGCATGCGTGACGCATGCGGCCTTGGCCCGGGCCCATCGGTTTTGCGCTGGAATCGATTAAAATCGGGCCTGGATCTGAAAGCTTGAAATATCTAGTCCCGTGTCGGGAAATACCGCTGTGTTAAGGTGTTAACCCTTACACTGTCTCTTTAATGGCTTTTCACTTTTTCAACGCCATGAACGCGCCCCTTGCCAGTCATTTGCTTTGCACTACGGCCCCTCTGGCCGATACGCCTCGCCTGCGTGAAATTCCCTACAACTACACGTCTTTTTCCGACCGCGAAATCGTTTCCCGGCTGCTCGGCGAAGATGCCTGGCAGTGGCTCTCGGATTTGCGCGACGAGCGCCGTACAGGCCGTTCGGCGCGCATGCTGTTTGAAGTGCTTGGCGACATATGGGTGGTTCGGCGCAACCCCTATCTGCAGGACGATCTGCTCGACAATCCCAAGCGGCGCCGGCTGTTGATCGAGGCCCTGAACCACAGGTTGACCGAAATCGATCATCGCCGCGATGCCGGCGATACAAGCCGCGACGACAAAGTGGCGCGCCTGCTGCATGCGGCGCGCAGGGCCGTGACGGCGTTCGAGAGCGAGTTCGTACAGACACATGATTTGCGCAAGCAAGTGTTGCGCCGACTGGCGCGCGCCACGGCCAAGGACAATATCAAATTCGACGCCTTGTCGCGCGTTTCGCACGTTACCGATGCGACCGACTGGCGTGTCGAATACCCGTTCGTGGTGCTGACCCCCGATTCCGAAGCCGAGATGGCAGCCCTGGTGCGCGGTTGCATCGAACTGGACATGACCATGATTCCCCGCGGGGGCGGCACCGGCTATACCGGAGGAGCCATCCCGCTGTCATGGCGCTCGGTGGTCATCAATACCGAGAAACTCGACACGCTGGGTGCGGTCGAGGCAAGCTCCCTGCCGGGGCTGGCCGAGCCGGTCACCACGGTTCTGTCCGGCGCCGGTGTGGTTACCAAGCGGGTTGCCGAAGCGGCCGAAGCCGCCGGTTTCGTCTTTGCGGTCGATCCTACATCGGCCGATGCCTCGTGCGTGGGTGGCAATGTCGCCATGAACGCGGGCGGCAAAAAGGCTGTGTTGTGGGGCACTGCGCTCGATAACCTGGCCTGGTGGCGCATGGTCGACCCGGAAGGCAATTGGCTCGAAGTGACGCGGCTGGAGCACAACCTGGGCAAGATCCACGACGTTGCGCAGGCTCGATTCGAGTTGCAGTGGTTCGACGGCAACTCGGCTCCCGGCGCCCGCCTGCTGCGCAGCGAAATACTGACCATCGACGGTTCGCGTTTCCGCAAAGCGGGCCTGGGCAAAGATGTGACCGACAAATTCCTGGCGGGCTTGCCGGGTGTGCAAAAAGAGGGCTGCGATGGCCTGATTACCTCCGCGCGCTGGATCCTGCATCGTATGCCTAGCCATACACGCACGGTTTGCCTGGAGTTTTTCGGGCAGGCCCGGGATGCCATTCCATCCATTCTCGACGTCAAGGGCTATCTCGATGGCGAAGGCCGCGAACGCGGCGCCATCCTGGCCGGGCTGGAACATCTGGACGAGCGCTATTTGCGCGCCGTGGGCTATGCCACCAAAAGCAAACGCGGCGGCTTTCCGAAAATGGTCCTGTTCGGCGATATCGTCGGCGACGATCCCGATGCGGTAGCCGTGGCGGCCAGCGAGGTGGTGCGCATTGCCAACACGCGTCACGGCGAGGGCTTTGTAGCGGTCAGTGCCGAGGCGCGCAAGAAATTCTGGCTCGACCGTGCGCGTACGGCCGCCATCGCGCGCCATACCAATGCCTTCAAGATCAACGAAGATGTGGTGATTCCCCTGAATCGCATGGGTGAGTACACCGATGCGATCGAGCGCATCAATATCGAGCTGTCCACGCGCAACAAGCTGCGCCTGCTCGATCAGCTTGAGTCCTTCCTGAATGGCGATTTGCCCATAGGTAAAAGCGAAGATCTTGAAGATGCCGAGCATACGCGCGATGAAATACTGGCGGCCCGTACGCACGATGCCATCCAGACCCTGCACGCGGTTCGCGAGCGCTGGTCATGGTTGCTGAAAAATCTCGACATGCCGCTTGCGCAAGCGCTTCCGGCACTGGAAAGTCAGGGCTTGGGCCACCTTGCCGCGGCCCTGGGCGAGCGGCTGGCCGCGCAACCCGAGGCGAGGCTATTCGATGTGGTGCAGGACCGCAGCATACGCATCTCCTGGAAAGTCGAAGTGCGCGCTCTTATGGAACGCTATTTCGCCGGAACCGACTTCGCCGCAGTGCTGGCCGAACTGCAGGCTATCCATGACCGGGTTCTCAAGGGCCGGGTGTTCGTAGCGCTGCACATGCATGCCGGCGACGGCAATGTGCACACCAATATTCCGGTCAATTCCGATAATTACGATATGCTGCGCGAGGCCAACGAAACAGTGGCCCGCATCATGCAGATCGCGCGTGATCTCGATGGCGTGATTTCCGGCGAGCATGGCATAGGCCTGACCAAGTACGAATTCCTGACGCAAGAAGAGCTTCAACCGTTCCAGGACTACAAGCGCCGCATCGATCCCAGTGGGCGTTTCAATGCCGGCAAGCTCATGCCGGGCGCCGATTTGCGGCATGCCTGGACCCCCAGCTTCAATTTGCTGGGCTATGAATCCTTGATCATGCAGCAAAGCGAGATTGGCGCCATTTCTCATGCCATCAAGGATTGCCTGCGTTGCGGCAAATGCAAGCCGGTCTGTGCGACCCATGTGCCGCGTGCCAATCTGCTCTATTCGCCGCGCAACAAGATTCTGGCCACTTCGCTGCTGATCGAAGCGTTTTTGTACGAAGAGCAGACCCGGCGCGGCGTTAGCCTGAAGCACTGGGAAGAATTCGAAGACGTTGCCGATCATTGCACGGTGTGTCACAAATGCTATAACCCCTGTCCGGTCGATATCGATTTCGGCAATGTGTCCATGGACATGCGCGCCTTGCTGCGCCGCATGGGCAAGAAGTCCTTCAACCCAGGCACTACGGCCGCGATGTTCTTTTTGAACGCCAAGGATCCGCGGGTTATCAAGGCAACGCGCAAGGCCATGATCGATGTGGGCTACAAGGTGCAGCGCCTGGCCCACGACTTTTTCTCGATGCCGTCCCGCAAGCAGACGGCGCATCCGCCGGCAACTTTGGGCAAGGCGCCGATACGCGAGCAGGTGGTGCATTTCGTCAACAAAAAAATGCCGGGCGGTTTGCCTAAGCAGACGGCGCGCAAGCTGCTCGATATCGAAGATGCGGATTACGTGCCCATCATCCGCAACCCGGCGTCCACATCGCCGGAAAGCGAAGCTGTGTTTTATTTTCCTGGTTGCGGTTCGGAGCGTTTGTTTTCGCAAGTGGGGCTGGCTACGCAGGCCATGCTGTGGCATGTGGGTGTGCAAACTGTCCTGCCGCCCGGCTATCTGTGCTGTGGTTATCCGCAGCGCGGCAACGGCATGTACGACAAGGCCGAAAAAATCATTACCGATAATCGCGTGCTGTTCCATCGCATGGCGACCACGCTGAATTATCTGGATATCAAGACGGTGGTGGTCAGTTGCGGTACTTGCTACGATCAGTTGGCCGGCTATGAATTTGAAAAGATCTTTCCCGGTTGCCGGTTGATCGATATTCACGAATATCTGCTTGAAAAAGGGATGCAGATTCAGGGCGTCAAGGGTGTGCGCTATATGTACCACGATCCGTGCCATACTCCGCTGAAGCTGCAGGATCCCATGAAAACGGTTAAATCGCTGGTGGGCGACAGCACCATCAAGGCCGATGGTTGCTGCGGCGAATCGGGCACTTTGGCGGTGTCGCGCCCCGACATTTCCACGCAGGTGCGGTTCCGCAAGGAAGAGGCGCTTGCCAAGAATACGGCTGCGATACGGGCCGACGGTTTCGAGGGCGAGGTCAAGATACTGACTTCCTGTCCGTCATGCCTGCAGGGCTTGTCCCGTTTTGAAGGGGATACGGGCATGGAGGCGGATTACATCGTGATTGAAATGGCGCGGCATATTCTGGGCGAGGGCTGGATGGAGTCGTATGTGAAAGAGGCCAATGCCGGCGGGATAGAGAGGGTGTTGGTGTAGGGGAGTGATGACGCCCCGCTCGGGGCTGTTTTGCCTTTTTATGGCGGCCATATTCGTTCTTAAGACGCGGGGGTGGCGGCCCAGGCAGGGTGGTGCTCGCCTCGTCCGGTCCTGGCGTTGCCAGGACTGCCCGCGGCCGGCGCCTGGATCGGGCGGTCGCGGAACTCGCGTCGTCCACAGCCCCCCCGGGCTGTGGACACCCGTGACGCTCAGACAACCGCTCCCTTGCATCCCGATCCAGGCGCCGGTCGCGGCGGACTCAAGCTCGCTCACCCCGCCTGGGCCGCCACCCCCGCTCGCATCTGAGTTTTTGGGTGGTCGCAGGCCTATGTTTTTTGCGGGATCGTGGGCCAACACGGCTATGAGGGGGTCGTACGGGCACTTTGTGCGGATGCGCGTGAATTTGTGGGTACTCTGTTAAATGGGGCGGCCATTGCGACCGCACGTCGTCGGCCCGTTCAAACAGTAACGATGCGTATACCCTTGGCTTCGAGCGCTGTGCGGATTTTTTTGGCAAACACGGCGGCTCCGGGCTGGTCGCCGTGCAGGCATAGGGTGTCGGCCTGCACATCGATTTCGATGCCCTGCTGGGTAGCCAGGCGTCGGCGCTGCACCATGGAAAGCACTTGCTGCAGCGATGCGTCGGCGTCTTCGATCATGGATCCCGGTTGCGAACGCGGTGTCAGGCTGCCGTCGGACTGGTAGGTGCGATCGCCGAAGACCTCGTGCGCGGCGCGCAGCCCCAGTGCCTGCGCCGCCTTGACGAGCTCGCTGCCGGCCAGTCCGTACAGGACCAGGGCGGGGTCCACGTCTTTTACCGCGCGGCAGATTGCGTCGGACAGGGCCGGGTCTTTGGCCGCCATATTGTAGAGCGCGCCGTGTGGCTTGACGTGGTGCAGTTTGGCTCCCTGGCTGGCGGCCACGGCGGCGAGCGCGCCGATCTGCACGACTACGCAGTCGTAGGCTTCTTGCGGGCTGAGGCGGATTTCGCGGCGGCCGAAGCCAAGCAGGTCGGGCAGGCTTGGGTGGGCTCCCAGCGCTACGCCATGTTCGAGGGCGGCGGCTACGGTCTTGCGCATGGTGGTCGGATCGCCGCCGTGGAAGCCGCAGGCAATATTGGCGGAGCTGACAAACGGCAATACGGCCAGGTCGTCGCCCATTTTCCAGGCGCCGTAGCTTTCGCCCATATCGCAGTTCAGATCAAGTTCGAGGCTGCTCATTGAGTTCTTCCCGAAATGGTTTAAACAGTTCGCGCAAGGGGGCCAAGGTTTGGTGGAGTCGGCCAAAGGCTTCTTCGCGCTGGCTGTCGAGTTGTTGCGCCGCGTCCAGGTCGATTTCGACGAAGTGCAGGATTTCGCCGGGCATGCACTGGGCAAGTACCGGTAAATCGACCGTGGCGACATGGGCAATTTTAGGATAGCCGCCTGTGGTCTGCCGGTCGGCCATGAGAATGATGGGATTGCCATCGGCAGGCACCTGCACGCTGCCAAAGCTGATGGCTTCGGAGGGGAGTTGCTGTGGTGTGTTCAGCTTCAGCCTGGCACCTTCGAGGCGGTAGCCCATGCGTTCCGAGTGTGGGCTGATGCGAAATCCGGTATTGAAGAAATCGTTCATGGATTGCGGGCTGAACAGGCTGCTGTGCTCTCCGGACAGCGCACGTATGGCCGTTCGTGGCATCAATCCCAGGATTGCCGGCAAATACACTTTGGTATTCCAGAGGCTTTTGGCCAGCGTATCGAGGCTGTCGGCGGCGATGTGGCGGCGCAGGGCCAGCGTATCGCCTTTTTTCAGGGCCCGCCCTTGGTAGCCGCCGAATTGGCCACGCAAGTTCGTGCTGCGGCTGCCCAGGACATTCGACAGGGCGATTCCGCCGTGAATGGCCAGGTAGGCGCGGGCTCCGTTGTTGCGCTTGCCGAATTCCAGCACGTCGTCGGGCCGGATGATGATGGGGCGGTTATTGGGTATGGCTTTTTGGTTCAGGCTTGGGCTCAGGTCGGCACCGCTGATGGCTATGCAGCACGCCGAATTGAAGCGCAGTTTCGGCCCGGTAAGCGTGATTTCCAGCGTGGCTTCGCTATCGGGATTGCCCGCCAGAAGGTTGGCAAGCCGGTGGGCGCGGCTGTCCATGGCCCCGCCCACCGGGACTCCAAGGTGTTGTGAGCCGGTACGGCCCAGGTCCTGGAAACTTGAAAGCATGCCGGGCGCGATGACGGAGATGCTCATGCCTGGCTCTCTTGCAATGCCTTGAACTCGGCCTCCGAGACAGGTACGAAGCGAACGGTATCGCCGGGCGCCAGGAGCGAGGGAGATTCGTGTTGCGGGTTGAACAGGACGACGGGGGTGGTTCCTATCAGGTGCCAGCCGCCGGGGTACTGGTTGGGGTAAATGATGGTTTGCCGATTGGCCATGGCCACCGAGCCCGCGGGTACGGCTGTTCTGGGTGTGTTGCGACGCCCAATGGCGAGCCTGGCATCGTGTATGCCCAAGTAAGGGGCGCCCGGCGCGAAGCCCAGCATGAATACGTAGGCGGGCGTCTCGCTGTGCAAGCGTATGACCTCGGCCTCGCTCAGCCCGCAGTGGGTCGCGACATCGGCCAGATCGGGCCCGTATTGGCCGCCATAACAGACCGGGATGTCGATTTGCCGGGCTGTGTATGCCTGGGGACCGCCGGCCAGCGCCTTGCCGAGCAATTTTTCGATTTCGATCGCCAGGTGCCGGAATTTAGTGTTGGCCTCGAAAGCCAGTGGATGATAATGCACGGCCACGGTATTGAAGGTAGGGACAATATCGCCGATTCCCTTGATGCCGGCCGCGCGCAGGGCGGCGGCGGCCGCAATGCAGCGCTGGCCCGTCTCCACGTCGATCTGGGTGCCGAAAATCAGCAGCAGGGTTCTATCCCCCTGAGGGACAATTTTCCATGCGGGAGACGTGTTTTCAGCGGATGGAGGCATGCGCGATAGAACGTTATTTGGCAAACAGCGAGTCTATGTTCCGGAAGGCCTTGAATTCCAGGGCATTGCCCGATGGGTCCATAAAGAACATGGTGGCTTGTTCGCCGGCTTCACCTTTGAATCGTACATAAGGCTCGATTACAAAGCGGGTTTTTGCGGCCTGCAGCTTCGCGGCCAGGGCTTCCCAGGCACTCATTTCGAGTACGGCGCCAAAGTGGCGCACCGGTACGTTGTGGTCATCGACCTTGCTGGTTTGGCTGCTGCCGCATTCTTCGGGCGACAGGTGTGCGACGATTTGATGTCCATAAAAGTCGAAGTCAACCCATTGGTCCGACGAGCGGCCCTCGGGGCAGCCCAGCAGATTGCCGTAAAAGGCGCGGGCTTCGGACAGATCGCGTACCGGGAAAGCAAGGTGAAAAGGAGGGATGGCGGCTTGGTGGGGCATCAGAGACTCCGAGTCTGGCAAGAAGTTGAGTGACTTATCTGCCATGATAGCGCTGTTGCGGCAGTTTTGCCCTCTCGGCTTGCGAGTCTGCCGTTGGCCAATTTGAATACACGGGCTAGGCAAACCGCACACTAGGCGGTGGCGGTCGTGGCGATGGTGGTCACGCGCGAGCGGGGAAACTGCAGCGAGAACAGGCTGCCGGCTCCAAATCGGCTGTGAATCGTTAGCTCGGCATTGTGGCGCATGGCTACGTGCTTGGTAATGGCAAGCCCCAGGCCCGTGCCGCCGGTGGCCCGGGAGCGGCCGCGGTCGACGCGATAAAACCGTTCGGTGAGCCGTGGAATGTCCTGCGACGCTATGCCTATGCCGGTATCCTGCACTGAATAGCAGGCAAACCCCTCTTCAGTGATGTACCAGCTCACGGTAATGGTGCCGTCTTTCGGGGTATAGCGAACGGCGTTGGTGAGCAGATTGGACACCGCTGAGGCCAGTTCGGTTTCGATGCCGACGATACCCAGATCGTCGGCGATGTTTTCGACGAAGACGTGCTGGTCGTTCGAGATGATCTTGGCTTGCTGCAGCGCCGTTCGGATGAGCGCGCTGACCTGCACCGGCTCGCCGCCGGCCGTGGGTGAGGATTCGAGCGTGGACAAGGTGAGCAGGTCGTTGACGATAGCCTGCATGCGTTGCGCCTGTTCCAGCATGAGCGTCTGGTAGTGGGCTCGTTGTTCGCCGCTGAGCGACTCGGCCGGCATGTCGCGCAGCGTTTCCAGAAAACCGGCCAGCACGGTCAACGGAGTGCGCAGCTCGTGAGACACGTTGGCCACGAAATCCTTGCGGGTGGTTTCCAGTTTTTCAACCTGGGTGACATCACGGGTGACGATGAGAAATTGCTTGACGCCGTAGGGCGTCAGTTGCACCAGCAGTGATTTGTCGCGGCCGTCTTTGCTCAGATGCAGCAAGACCGGTGTCGGCCAGTTGGCTTGTCTGCAATAGCGCGCAAACTCGGGTGTGCGCAGAATGTTCAGAATGCTGAAGTTGCGATCGGTTTTCAGATTCAGCCCGATATGTTCGCTGGCGGTCTGGTTGCACCAGGTAACGAGCAGTTCTTCGTTGAGTGTGATGGCGCCGTCGGGCAATGCCTCGGCGGCCAGCATAATGCCGGCGACGTGGCGATTGAGCAGGTCGATTTCATTGGAATCCTTGCGCAACTGCCGGTAAATCGGCGCGAGGATATCGTCCCAGGGCCCGACGGACGGAGGCGGCGGGGAGTTGATGTCTTTGACCCACCTGGATATGCGCGCGATTTGCAGGCCGCCCACCAGGGTCATGATGAGCAGGCCGAAGGCAAAGACTGCCCAGCCGATACTGGCGTTGATCCATGTGCCGCAAGCCCAGCCCAGGACTCCCCACAGGCAGATCGAGATTAACGTTTTAATCATGCTGATATTGTCGCATTGATGAGTGCGGGGATTTGTTGCGGTCCGGCCTCAGGCGGGATTGACCATGTGCACGGTAAAGCGGTAGCCCGCGCCCCGCACGGTTTCAATATGGTTTTCGTGCCGGCTGGGTTCAAGCGCCTTGCGCAGTCGGCGGATATGGACATCGACCGTGCGTTCTTCGACAAACACATGATCGCCCCATACCTGATCCAGCAGTTGGGCGCGCGAAAATACCCGCTCGGTGTGCGTCATGAAAAAATGCAGCAGGCGGAACTCGGTCGGCCCGATGGTCAGGGATGTGTTGTGGCCCGTAACCCGGTGAGTGACCGGATCGAGCGTAAGAGTGCCGATCTTGATGATGTCGTCGGTCAGCTGCGGCGCGCGCCGGCGCAGCAGCGCCTTGATGCGCGCCAGCAGTTCTTTGGGAGAAAACGGCTTGGTGATGTAGTCGTCGGCCCCGGCTTCCAGGCCTTCGATTTTGTCGTTCTCGGCGCCTTTTGCGGTCAGCATGATGACGGGCACCTGCCGGGTACGCTCGTCGGAGCGCAGTTTTTTCGCCAGCGTGATGCCCGAGGCGCCGGGCAGCATCCAGTCGAGCAGAATCAGGTCGGGCAATTCGGCCCGGATCAGCGTTTGCGCCTGTTCCGCATCGAATGCGCGCAGGACTTTGTGGCCGGCAAAGCTCAAATTGACGGAAATCAGCTCCTGGATGGCCGGTTCGTCTTCAACAACAAGTATGGTTGTGCTCATAACGCGCAATAGTATATTAAGTAATCGGGTGGCTTAAGAGAGATAATATGGCGTTAATGTTTCAGGTTTGTGAAAATCGCCTCGTTGTGAATGAGGTACGATAATCAATATGCAGAATTCAACCCCCAAGCAGCCCGGACCGTCTCCCGAAACGACGACTCATTTCGGCTATAAAACCGTCCAAGAGGCTGAAAAAGCCGCCAAAGTCGCCGAAGTGTTTCATTCGGTGGCCAGTCGCTATGATGTCATGAATGATCTCATGTCGGCAGGCCTGCACCGTGTCTGGAAGGCATTCACCATCGGCCGCGCCGATATCCGTCCGGGTATGAAGGTGCTCGATATTGCCGGAGGCACGGGCGATCTGGCCAAGGCCTTCGCCAAACGGGCAGGCGCTTCGGGCGAGGTCTGGCTGACCGATATCAACGATTCCATGCTGCGAGTGGGGCGCGACCGGCTTACCGACAAAGGCCTGCTGGTGCCTACCGCGGTTTGCGACGCCGAAAAACTGCCTTTTCCGGACGGGTATTTCGATAGGGTAAGCGTGGCTTTCGGCCTGCGCAATATGACACACAAAGATCGCGCCCTGGCCGAAATGCGGCGGGTATTGAAACCGGGAGGAAAACTGCTGGTGCTCGAGTTTTCCCATATAGCCAAGCCCCTGGCTCCGGTTTACGACTGGTATTCGTTCAATATTTTGCCCTGGCTGGGTAAAAAAGTGGCCGGCGACGAAGCAAGTTACCGATATCTGGCCGAATCGATCCGCATGCACCCCGATCAGCAGACTTTGGCGGGCATGCTCGAAACGGCCGGTTTATCGCGCGTACGCTTTTTCAATCTGAGCGCCGGGCTGGTGGCCCTGCACGAAGGCGTGAATCTGGGCGCCTAGCCCGTCATCCGAGCCCGGCCGAGCGCACGATCAGGAACAGGCCGGCTACGACGGCGACAGCTCCGATGGCTCGCGCGACGGGCTCGCCGGCCGGTGCGAGACGTTCGGCGGTAATGGCCGCCGTTACGACAGCCATTGCGCGCAGGTCCATGACTCCAATGACGAGGAGGATTGCTGTCAGGCCGGCACAGCATCCGCTGCAGCGGAGGCCGAGACGCAGGCCATGGCGCCAGGCCGCGACGGCGTTCGCCGGCAAGGCACGGCCGCACCCGGGCAGTTCCCGGCAGCAGGCGAGCTGACGTATCTTCCATGCGCTGAACTGGAGCGCGCCGGCGGTCAAGACGACCACGCCGACCGCGATCGGAACGGCGCGCGCCAGCGCCGGCATTTGCATTTCGATCATTGTCAGCGCTGTGCCCAGCGGAAAGACGGCCATTCCGAACGCGGCCCACACGCAGAAGTACCCCATGCCCATCAGCGCGGCCAGCCGGCCCGGCCGCGTCCCGCCTGTCGCGGCTATGGCTTGGCGGTAGCGCCACAGCATAGGGGCCAGGGATGGCAGCATCATTGCCACCATCATCAGGGCCCACATGCCGAGGAACGATGCCGCGGCGCCGGGCCACGTTTGTCCAGGCATCCGCATCCAAGCCATGGACATCGTCCAGCCGCCGGGCATGGGCATCTCGCCCATTGTCGACATGGCCGTGCACCAGGAGATCGTCACCGCCGCGCTGGCGGCGAAAAGCAGGGCGGAGGCGCTGAAGAAGGCATGCCGGGCAGCTCGCCCGGAAACCATGTATCGCGAGATCCCCTGTCTATCGCTTGCGCAATGGGTACCCATGATTGGGCTCAACGATTGTTGTATTCGTCGTGGCGGCGCCACCAGACGCCTGTCTCGTTGCGCCCTTTTGGGGCGCGGTCGAGCCACTGGTACATGCCCCAAAGGCCGTCCAGTCCGCGCGCATAGGTGGAATAGGTGTGGTAGACGAGGAGTTGCGAGCGACCCTTGAAGAGGTCTGTGAGCGTGGCGCTTCCTTCATCAGTATCGAATCGGTACGCCTTGTCGATCCGGACCCAGGGCAGAGCCTGGCGTTGCTTCGCAAGTTCGTCGCTGTGCCGCGTCAGCGCTTTCTCCGCATCGAGCAGTTCGAGCCGCGCCGTCATCCACTCTTCGCGTGTTCCGATCATGTGTTCTGTCATCATTTTGTGCTCCTTCAGGTGTTTCCCGTCGTTCGTTCCGTTCTGGATACGACGTGATGGTGGGTCCTTGTGTGATAGATTAATATCGGTCATCGAATGGCGGGAGTGACAAGTGTGGCGGGATTCAGATGGACTTGCTGATTGCGGCGGCGGCCCGTGCGCTCGCGGCGGGTGATCCCCTCGGCGCATTGAACCAAGTCGCCTTGCGCGACGACGCATCTGCGCTGGCGCTTCGGGGCGTCGCGATGGCGCAGCTGGGCGATTTCGTTCGAGCGAAGGTTCTATTGCGCAGTGCGGCGCGAGCCTTCGGCCCGAAAGAAGCCGTGGCCCGCGCAAGGTGTGTCCTTGCCGAGGCCGAGGTCGCACTCGCCTCGCGCGATCTCGGCGGGCCTGAGAAGGCGCTCGATGCGGCGCGAGCGACGCTCGAAGAGCACGGCGACCGCGTGAACGCCGCTCATGCGCGGTATCTGAAGGCGCGGCGCCTTCTCCTGATCGGGCGCCTCGACGAGGTCGAGCGCACGCTTGCCGAGCTCGACCCCGCGGCCTTTCCGCCCGCGGCCAGAGCCGCCCACGAACTGGTCGTTGCGGGGATCGCGATGCGGCGTCTCCAGACGAAGGCGGCGCGCGCTGCATTGGCCCGGGCCGGGCGCGCCGCGCACCTCGCCGGTATCCCTGCGCTGGCGGCGGAGGTCGAAAGCGCGTCTCTTGCTCTGAATATGCCCGCTGCGCGCCTGATTGCGCATGGCGAGCAACGACCCCTCCTGCTCGAGGAGGTTGAAGCCTTGCTGGCGTCGGAAGCGCTGGTCGTGGACGCGTGCCGTCATGTCGTGCGCGACGCCCGCACGGAGATCTCGCTTGCAAGGCGCCCGGTGTTGTTCACGCTCGCGCGCGCATTGGCTGAAGCATGGCCCGCGGATGTATCGAGGGACGCGCTTGTTGCGCAGGCGTTCCGGGCGAAGCTCGCCGATGAGTCCTATCGCGCGCGCTTGCGTGTCGAAATCGGGCGGCTTCGCACGGCGCTTCGGGCACTGGCCGGTGTGAGTGCGACCAAACGAGGGTTTGCACTGATGCCGCGTCGTGCCGCCGAGGTCGTCGTGCTGGCGCGGCTGGTCGAAGAAAAGCATGGGGCGGTGCTTGCCTTCCTCGCCGACGGCGAGTCGTGGTCGAGCTCGGCCCTGGCGCTTGCGCTGGGAGCCAGCCAGCGCACTGTGCAGCGGGCGCTCGACGCGCTTGCGGCCGCGGGCAAGGTGCAATCGTTTGGCCGTGGGCGGGCTCGTTGCTGGATGGCCCCGCCCGTGCCGGGATTCACGACAACTTTGTTACTCCCCGTTCCCCTCCCTATTGATTAGGATGCAAGCATGAATCGATCAGCAGCCAAAATCACGCGTGAATATGGGCCCTTTCCGGATGTCGGCAATGTGGGAGGGGTCGCGTATGACGGCCGGCAAGTCTGGTTTGCAGCCGGAGACAAGTTGTGCGCCTTCGATCCAGCCAGCGGGACGACACAGCGTTCGATTGATGTCGCCGCGCAGGCGGGAACGGCCTTCGACGGCCAGCACCTGTTTCAGATCGTCAAGGATCACATCCAGAAGATCGACCCGGCGACCGGCCATGTGCTCGCCACGATCCCGGCCCCCGGTGGCGGCAGCGACTCGGGGCTGGCATGGGCCGAAGGCACGCTCTGGGTGGGGCAGTATCAAGACCGGAAGATCCATCAAATCGACCCCCGGACCGGGGCGATTCTTCGTACTATCGAGTCCAATCGCCATGTCACGGGAGTCACCTGGGTCGATGGTGATCTCTGGCACGGCACGTGGGAAGATGACGCCAGCGAGTTGAGGCGGATCGACCCTGGAACCGGAGACGTCCTGGAGATGCTCGAGATGCCGCCTGGGGTGGGTGTGTCGGGGCTTGAGTCCGACGGCGGCGATCAGTTCTTTTGCGGCGGCGGAAACAGTGGGAAGGTGAGGGTCGTCCACCGGCCCCGTCGAGGTTCCTAGGCGCTCCAGTCGTAATCGATCGTCAGCGGCGCGTGGTCGCTGAAGCGTTCATCCTTGTAGATCGCCGCGCTGACTGCCTTGGCGGCAATGCCGGGCGTGGCGATGTGGTAATCGATGCGCCACCCGACGTTCTTGGCCCAGGCCTGGCCGCGATTGCTCCACCAGGTGTAAGCCTCGCCGGTGGTGTCCGGATGCAATTGGCGGTATACGTCGACCCAGCCCATTTCGCTCAGGACCTTGCTGAGCCAGGCCCGTTCCTCGGGCAGGAAACCGCTGTTCTTCAGATTGCCTTTCCAGTTTTTCAGGTCGATTTCATGGTGGGCAATATTCCAGTCGCCGCAGATCACGAATTCGCGCCCGGTTTTTTTGTACTCTTTCATCATGGTGTCGAGCCAGGGCGCAAAATGATCGAGGAAACGATATTTGGCCTGTTGCCGTTCGTCGCCGCTCGAGCCTGAGGGCAGGTAGGCGCTGACGACACTGTGGTTTTTCCAGTCGGCGCGGATAATGCGGCCTTCGTTGTCGAATTCGTCGCAGCCCATGCCTGTGGTAACAGCCTGGGCGGGTTTGGCCATATACAGGCCTACGCCGCTGTAGCCCTTTTTTTCGGCATGATAGAAGTGCCCGCTGAAGCCCGGCGGGTGCAGCAGATCGTCGCTGAGATCGTCCGCATGGATCTTGATTTCCTGCAGGCACACCACATCGGCCTGCTGGCTGGCCAGCCAGGGTTGCAATCCTTTGCGAAAGGCGGATCGGATGCCGTTGACGTTGAGTGAAGTGATGCGTAGCAAAGCAGTGTCCTTGATTGGCTGTTGAGCTGCGGAGGTCCGGCCGGCGCGCGGGCTGCGCTCGGCCTTAGTTGTCTTGTACTCCGTACCTGGCGCGATACGCGGCCACCGCTGGGCGGTGTTCGGCAAGTTGCGAGTCGTGATCCAGCACTCCCATTATGTCGCCCAGGGACGCGATGCTGACAACGGGCATGTTGTAGATTTTACTGACGTCCTGTACGGCCGAGTGCGGCGACAGAGCGTCGTCGGCCCCGGCCCGTTCCATGCGATCCAGGGCGATCAGGACGGCGGCGGGCTGGGCGCCGGCCTGGCGGATGATCTCGACCGATTCGCGTACCGAGGTGCCTGCGGTAATGACGTCATCGATAATGACCACTCGGCCCTGCAAGGGGGCGCCGACGAGCGTGCCGCCTTCGCCGTGGTCTTTGGCTTCCTTGCGATTGAAGGCGAAGGGCACATCGCGGCCGGCCATCGCGGGGTGGGCGGCCAATGCGATGGCGGTAGCTGTGGACAAGGGGATGCCCTTGTAGGCCGGGCCGAACAGCATATCGAATTGCAGGCCGGAGTCGATCAGCGCCTGGGCATAGAACCGGGCGAGGCGGCCCACCGACAAACCGGAGTTGAACAGGCCCGCATTGAAAAAATAGGGGCTCAGGCGCCCCGATTTGACCTTGAATTGCCCAAAGCGCAACACACCTTGTTCCAGGGAAAAACGTACAAAATCTTTGCGGTTCTGAGTAGGATCGGCCATGGCGGGAAAGTCGGGAATTAAAAGCGCCATTATCGATGATTCTGGCTTTTTATGGTGGCAGAGGGGTAGAGGCCAGGACTTGCTGGCACAGGGGTTCGGTCAGGAAATCGATGAAGGTGCGTACTTTCGGGGTCAGGTATTTGCGGCTGACGTAGGTGGCATAGAGCTCTTGCGGCGCCTGATGATACTGCGGCAACACCCGTGTCAGCGTGCCGCGCTGCAGGTCTTCCTCGATCAGCCAGGATGGCAGGAAGCCGATGCCTGCGCCCGCGCACACGGCATGACAGGAAAATGTGGTGTCGTCGGACTTCATCAGGGGGGTGAGGCGAATCAGCGCCTTGCCCTTGGGGCCGTCGAACTCGAAGCCTTCGGTATTGAGGTAATTGGGCAGTATTCCGCCGTAATGGCTCAGATCCGATATGGTTTTGGGGATTCCGTGGGCCGCCAGGTAGGCAGGCGCGGCCACCAGATAAAAGGGCACTTCGCAGATGCGCCGAACGATCAGGTGAGGGGACGGGTCGCGTGTGACGCGCAGCGCCAGGTCGTAGCCCTCGGCTGCCATATCGACCTTGCGGTTGGAAAAATGCAGATCCGGTACGACTTCGGGGTAACGTCGCTTGTATTCGGCCATGATCCGTACCACGCGCGGGTTGGCGAACCAGACGGGGGCGGTGATCTTGAGAATGCCCTGCGGCACTTCCACACTGCTTCCGATGGCGGTTTCGGCAAGCAGGAGTGTGTCCAGGGCGGCCCGGCATTGCTCATAATAGAGTGCGCCAGCCTCGGTCAGGCTGACGCGCCGGCTGGTGCGGTTGAGCAGCCTTACACCCAGCTCTTTTTCCAGGTGGGCCATGTGTTTGCTGATCATGGGCGCCGATAGAGACAGGCGCCGCGCCGCCGCGACAAAACTGCCGCCGGCGGCAATTTCACAGAAAACCTTGAGGCTTAGCAATGTATCCATTGTTTCCTGTCAGGAAATGAATTGTTAATTATATAGACGTATATTTCTTAATAGGATTTTTGTAAACTTTGCCCGTGTTGCAGGAATTCGTGATTCCATGCCGGTTTCCCGGCGGCGAGTCGCGCTACGTTGCTGAACATACACAATTTATTTTCTTTTTTATACGGGATCATTATGTCAAACGCCAATTGTCAAATCTGGGCTTCACGTGCGCAGGCCTTGCTCCGCATTGTTGCCGGATATCTGTTCCTCTCTCATGGCAGCGCCAAACTGCTTCATATACCGCATGTGGCCATGTTCGATAATCTTCAGCTGTTTTCGCTGCCGGGCCTGGCCGGCGTCCTGGAACTGGTCATGGGCACTCTCATTCTGGTCGGCCTGTTTACGCGGTTCGCGGCGTTCATTGTTGCGGGCGAGATGGCGGTTGCCTATTTCATGGCGCATGCCAGCCAGGGACATGTTCTGGCCCCGTCCTTGAACGGAGGCGATGCGGCGGTTTTATTCTGCTTTGTATTCCTGTTCCTGGTTGCCGCCGGCGCTGGCGCCTGGAGCCTGGACGGTCTGCGCAACAAGGCTTAACGAAGAATTTTCAGGAGCGTCATCGTGAAGATGCCCAGCTATTTTATTTCCCATGGCGGCGGCCCCTGGCCGTACATGCCCGAGGCGCAGGAAAGCAATGCCTTGCTGGCGGCTTCGCTGCGCAATATCCCACAGCAATTGCCCCGGCGTCCGGTAGCCATACTGGCCGTATCGGCGCATTGGGAAACGCAGGCCGGGTTCAAGGTGATGGCGCATCCCCAGCCTCCCATGCTCTACGATTATTACGGCTTTCCGGCGCACACCTATCAGGTCAAGTATCCCGCGCCGGGCATGCCCGGCCTGGCGGGACGCGTGCACGATTTGCTGCAGGCGGCGCGTTTGCCGGTGCAGATCGATCACGAGCGAGGCTTCGATCACGGTACGTTCGCCCCCCTGGCCGTGATGTATCCCGATGCGGACGTGCCGGTTGTGCAGTTGTCGATCGAGGCTCATTACGATCCGTCGGTCCATATTGCGCTGGGCCGGGCTCTGGCCCCGTTGCGCGATGAAGATATCCTGATCCTGGGCAGCGGGTTGAGCTATCACAATCTGCGCAATATGGGCGCGGGGGGCACGCTGCCCTCGGCGCAGTTCGATGCATGGCTGCAACAGGTAGTGGTGCAGGGACCCATCGACCAGCGGATAGCGCAGCTTGAAAAATGGGCTGCGGCTCCTTCCGCGCGCCAGGCCCATCCGCGCGAAGACCACCTGATTCCCCTCATGGTGGCGGTGGGGGCGGCCGAAAACGAAGCGGCAACCTGCATTTATCACGAAACTCACGCCTTTGGCGGAATTACCGCGTCGAGTTTCCGCTTCGGTTGACGCAATCCGGCCCTGTGCCCGCCCATTGCTGCCGACCCGTTGGCCACGGACACCCGCAAGAGGCGCCGCCGTGGTTCAGCCCAGCTTTTGTTTCAGCAAATCGTTGACCTGCTGCGGGTTGGCCTTGCCCTTGGCGGCTTTCATTACCTGGCCGACCAAAGAGTTGAAGGCTTTTTGCTTGCCGGCCCGGAACTCTTCGACAATGGCCGGGTGAGCGGCCAGCACTTCGTCGACGAGGGCGCCTATGGCGCCGGTGTCGCTGATTTGCCGCAAGCCGCGCGCCTCGATAATGGCGTCGGGATCGCCTTTCTGTTCGCCCGACCACATGGCGGCAAAGACATCGCGCGCTATTTTGTTCGAGATGGTGCCGTCGATGATGCGCGCAATCAGCGCGGCCAGCGCCGCCGGTGCGACCGGGCTGTCGGCCAGCGCGATTTCGTCGCGATTGAGCGCGGCCGAGAGTTCTCCCATGACCCAGTTGGCGGCCAGCTTGGCTTGGCCTTGCGGCAACAGGGAAGCGACGGTCTCGAAGTAGCTGGCGCTATCGCGATCTATGGTCAGCTGTGCCGCGTCGTAGCCGGTCAGTTCGAATTCCCGTTCGAAACGGGCCCGTTTATGGGCCGGCAGCTCTGGCATCGAGGCTTTGACCTGTTCGATCCAGCTATCGGCGATGACCAGCGGCGGTAAGTCGGGATCCGGGAAATAACGGTAATCATGCGCGTCCTCCTTGCTGCGCATGGTGCGTGTTTCGTCGGCGTCGGAGTCGTACAGCCGTGTTTCCTGCCGCACCGTGCCGCCGTCTTCGATCAGTTCGATCTGGCGCCGTACTTCGTACTGGATGGCGCGTTCCATGAAACGGAAGGAGTTGAGGTTCTTGATTTCGCAGCGGGTGCCGAATTCGGCCTGCCCCTTGGGGCGCACCGACACGTTGGCGTCGACGCGAAACGAGCCTTCTTGCATATTGCCGTCGCAAATACCCAGCCAGACGACCAGGCCATGCAGCGTGCGCGCGTAGGCAACCGCCTCGGCGGCCGAGCGCATTTCCGGTTCTGAAACGATTTCCAGCAAGGGTGTGCCGGCGCGGTTCAGGTCGATGCCGGTGGACGATTCGCCATGCGGACCGGTGAAGTTTTCATGTAGCGACTTGCCCGCGTCTTCTTCGAGGTGGGCGCGGGTAAGATTAACGGTCTTTTCCTGATCGTCGACAAAAAAGCTGAGCTTGCCGCCCAGGACTACCGGGATTTCATACTGGCTGATCTGATAGTTTTTGGGCAGGTCGGGGTAGAAATAGTTTTTGCGGGCAAAGATGGAACGAGGTGCGATTTGGGCGTCCACGGCCAGGCCGAACTGGATGGCGCGCTCAACCGCACCCACGTTCATGACGGGCAGGCTGCCCGGCAATGCCATGTCGACTTCGTTGGCTTGCGTGTTTGGCGCCGACCCGAATCGTGTGCTGCTGTTCGAAAAGATTTTCGATTCGGTGGAGAGCTGGGTGTGTGTTTCCAGCCCGATCACGATTTCCCATTCCATTATTGCTGTTCCGGTTTGCGTTGATGCCAGTCGGTAGTCTGCTGGAAACGATCTGCTATGGCCAGCAGCCGTCCTTCACTGAAGTAGTTGCCGATGATTTGCAGCCCGATGGGCAGCGAGTTGGGCGCTCCGCCGAATCCGCAGGGGATCGACATGGCCGGCAGACCGGCCAGGCTTACGCCCAGCGTATAAACATCGGCTAGCCAGTCGGCGGTCGGGTCGTCGCGATTGACTCCGATGGGCTTGGCCACGGAGGGGGTGACGGGACCCATGATGACATCGCAATGCTGGGCAAAGGCTTGCTGGAAGTCGTTGGCGATCATGCGGCGCACGCGCTGGGCCTGCAAGTAGTAGGCATCGTAATAGCCGTGGGAAAGGACATAGGTGCCGACCATGATGCGACGCAGCACTTCGGCACCGAAGCCTTCGGCACGCGAACGGCTGGTCATATCGGCCAGATCGCGGTACTGCGCCGCGCGGTGGCCGTAGCGTACCCCGTCGTAGCGCGACAGATTGCTCGAAGCCTCGGCCGGGGCAATCACATAATAGGCAGGGATCGAAAGCTCGGTACGCGGCAGCGAGATGCTGACGCGCCGGGCGCCCAGCGACTCGAAGGTTTGCAGGGCGGCTTCGATGGCCTGGGCGACATCGGCGGCCAGCCCACCGTTGAAAAACTCGGTGGGTACGCCGATGCGCAAGCCGCCCAGGGGAAGTTTGCCTGATTGTTGTTGCGTTGCAGCATCGAAATCGTTGCGTACTCGCCCCGGCGCGTTGGCGGCGCCGTCGCAGGTTTCGAGGCTGGTGGAGTCGCGGGGGTCGAAGCCGCTCATGACGTCGAGCAGCTCGAGCAGGTCTTTGGCATGCCGCGCGATCGGACCCGCCTGGTCGAGGCTGGAGCCGAATGCCACCATGCCGAAGCGCGAGACCGTGCCGTAGGTAGGCTTGATGCCGCTTACTCCGCACAGGGCGGCGGGTTGGCGCACCGAGCCGCCGGTATCGGTGCCCGTGGCGGCGGCGACCAGTCCGGCCGCGACGGCGGCGGCCGAGCCGCCGGAAGATCCACCCGGTACGAAAGCCCGGTTCCAGGGGTTTTTGACCGGGCCGAATGCCGAATTTTCATTGCCGGAACCCATGGCGAATTCGTCGCAATTGAGCTTGCCGATCGATACCGCGCCAGCCTCGAGCAGGCGGCTGACAACGGTGGCATCGAAAGGGCTGGTGTAGTCGGCCAGCATTTTGCTGGCCGCCGTGGTGCGCCAGCCGCGGGTGACAAAGACATCTTTGTGTGCAATGGGTATGCCGGTAAGGGCCTGGCCCTGCCCTTTGGCCAGCAAGGCGTCGGCGGCGCGCGCCTGGGCCCGGGTAAGCTCGGGGTCGATATGCAGGAACGCGTTCAGGCTGGAACTGGCCTCGGCCGCCGCCAGGGCGCTGTCGGCGAGCTCCAGGGCGCTGAGTTGACGGGCCTGCAAGGCCGTACGCAAAGCTTCTATGCTGGAAAATTCAGTGTGTAGCGATGAAATAGTGGACATGAGTTATTCGATTACCGTGGGCACCAGAAACAGGCCGTCTGCTTCGGCGGGGGAGTTGGCCATCAGGGCCTTGCGCTGTTCCTGCGAGTGTGTCGCCGCAGCGCTGTCGGGCCGCAGGCGCAGAGTGATGTCCTGATGCGCCGACAGAGGATGAGCCATGGGTTCGATGCCGCTGGTGTCGACCGCCTGCAACCGCTCGATTAAGCCTAAAATACCGTTCAATTCAGCCTGCGCGCGGCGGCTGGCCTCGGCAGAGAGTTCGATGCGCGCAAGCCGCGCAATGCGTGCAACGTCTTGATCAGTGATAGCCATGTGTGTCCTGGACCGTAAAAAACGGCTTGTCCGGCATCGGTTCGAGGCTGGGCAATACCTGAATGTGGGTGGCGAGCCAACGCGTTACAAAAATTAACAGCGCTTCGATAGACTCTTAACAAAGGTAAATTATAAGTTATCATTGTCGGTTTAATCGCTAACCAATTCCCGCCCTACTTTCCTTGCGGCAAAGTGACGTGAAAACCGGCTATGCGGAACCCTTCCCCAATCAGCGGGCTTTTCTTAATTCTGACTTAACTGAGCGTCCATGTTCGGATTTCTACGTAGTTATTTCTCCACCGATATGGCAATCGACCTTGGCACGGCCAACACGTTGATTTATGTCCGCGGCAAGGGGATTGTGCTTGACGAGCCATCGGTGGTGGCAATACGCCACGACGGCAGTTCCAACGGTAAAAAAATTATCCAGGCGGTAGGACGAGAGGCCAAGCAGATGCTGGGGCGCGTACCTGGAAACATTGAAGCCATACGGCCCATGAAAGACGGCGTCATCGCCGACTTCACCGTTACCGAGCAAATGCTCAAGCAGTTCATACGCATGGTGCATCCACGCAGCATGTTCGCGCCCAGCCCGCGTATTATTGTGTGCGTTCCCTGCGGCTCCACCCAGGTCGAACGCCGGGCAATACGCGAGTCGGCACTGGGTGCCGGCGCCAGCCAGGTCTACCTGATCGAAGAACCCATGGCTGCCGCCATCGGAGCCGGCCTGGGCGTTTCCGACGCCAGCGGCTCGATGGTTGTCGACATCGGCGGGGGTACCACCGAAGTCGCGATCATCTCGCTGGGCGGCATGGTCTATAAAGGCTCGGTGCGCGTCGGCGGCGACAAGTTCGACGAAGCCATCATCAATTACATACGCCGCAATTACGGCATGCTGATCGGCGAACCCACCGCCGAACTGATCAAAAAAGAAGTCGGATCGGCTTTCCCGGGATCCGAAATCCGTGAAATCGAGGTAAAGGGGCGTAACCTTTCCGAAGGCGTGCCGCGCAGCTTCACGGTGTCGTCCAACGAAATCCTCGAATCCCTCACCGATCCTCTCAACCAGATCGTGTCGGCGGTCAAAACGGCGCTCGAGCAAACACCTCCCGAGCTGGGCGCCGATATCACCGACAAAGGCATTTCGCTGACCGGCGGCGGTGCCCTGTTGCGCGATCTGGACCGCCTCCTGCAAGAAGAAACCGGCTTGCCGGTGGTCGTGGCTGAAGACCCGCTGACTTGCGTGGTTCGCGGCTGCGGCGAGGCTCTCGAGCATCTCGAGCGCCTTGGCACGGTGTTTATTTACGATTAATTCAGTTCGGGTTCGGGTGCCCCCGGGAGTGCGCCGAGCGGCTTGAGGCGCAACAATTGCCATGCAATACAATAGGACGATCAGGCTGTTCAGGCATGGACCGACTGCCGAGTTCCGGGTTTTCGTCCTGGTCGTACTGGCTCTGTCGCTGCTGGTGGTCGATGCCCGCTGGCGCATCCTCGACCCGGCCCGCCAGGCCATTTCGGTGGTCATATATCCTTTTCAGCGCCTGGTGCTGGCTCCGCGCGACGCTGTAGCCGCTTTCAACAACTGGGCCGATGCGGCCGCGCTGGCCCGCACCGAACAAGAAGCGTTGCAGCGACAGCGCATCGAACTTGCCCAGATTGCCACCCATGCAGCCCAGCTTTCCGCCGAAAACGAGCAATTGCGCCGCCTGCTCAATGTGGCCGATACGGTCAAGCAGTCTTCGGTGGCCGTCGAAGTACTGTACGAGCCGCCGAATGCCTTTGTTCACCATCTTGTTTTCAACAAGGGAACGGCAAACGGGATCCGCCCGGGGATGCCGGTGATCGACGAAGGCGGAGTGGTGGGGCAGATTGTGCGTGTTACGCCTTTTACCTCCGAAGCGGCGCTGCTGACCGACGATAATGTATCGATTCCCGTGCAGGTATTGCGCAATGGCTTGCGCCTGATTGCCTTCGGCGGCAGTGTAAGCGGCAAGGTCGAGGTACGCTACCTGACAACCAATGTCGATATCGAGCCTGGCGACACGCTGATCACCAGCGGTATTGGCGGTTTGTTCCCGGCGGGCCTGTCGGTGGCTAAAATCGACAAGGTCGAACGCGACGCCGCCACCGGCTTTGGCCGGGCGGTGGCGACCCCTCTTTCTCATCCCGAGCGTTATCGCCATTTCCTGGTGTTGCGTGTTGATGTGTCGAAGTCCGACACTAACCAGGAGGCCCAGAGCCATGGTTCGCAAGCCGAACAGTGATGCCATCTCAACCGGGGGCTTCGGGCGTTCGTCGTTAAGCTCCCTGCAGCCCATCGATGCCGCGCCATTCAAGCGGCCCGCCCATCCTCTGTTTGTCTGGGGGACTTTGCTGCTGGTCTGGCTGATTTCCTTCTTGCCCTGGCGCCTGTGGCAGCCGTCCCCGGATATTCTGCTGCTGGTGATCGCTTTCTGGTGTCTCAACGAGCCGCAGCGCGTCTCGATGCTGACGGCGTTCGTATTTGGCCTGCTCATGGATGTGCACGATGCTGGCTTGTTGGGCGAAAAGGCCCTCACTTATACGCTGGTGGCTTATGGCGCGATTGCATTGGCCCGCCGCCTGCAACGTTTTGGCGCAGTCATACAGGCCATACATTTGTTGCCGGTGTTTGTTTTTTCCGAGGCGGTGTCGCGGTTGATGCATGCCTGGCTGGCGGGCCAGTGGGCGGGCTGGCAGTGGCTGTGGTCGGCATTGTTGACGGTGCTGCTCTGGCCTATTGTCGACGTGTTGCTGCATATGCCGCAGCGTCGCCTGGATGCCGCGGATTCAGGCTCGGTATAGCTGGGCGCACGTACAGATCACTTTATGTTCGAGTTCAAAAAAACATCGCACCACCAAAAACGGCGTATCGTTTTGCGTATATGGGTAGCCGGTGTTTTTGCGCTGCTGTGCTTCGGCGCGCTTTTGGGGCGCTTGTGGTTTCTGCAGGTCGACCGCTACGAGGGCCTGGCGGCGCGCGCTGACCAGAATCGCATCGCCGTGGTGCCCATACCGCCGCGCCGCGGCGAAATAGTCGATCGCAACGGCGTGGTGCTGGCGCGCAACTATCGCGACTACACCCTCGAGGTGACGCCCGCCCACGTCGGAAATATGACCAAGATGCTCAATGCACTGGAGCAGCTGGTTTATTTGAGCCCGCTCGATCGTCGACGGTTCAAGCAGCGGCTGAGCCAGACTGGGCGTTACTCCCATGTTCTGCTGCGCAATAACCTGAATGACACCGAGGCCGCCTGGTTTGCCGCGCATGCCTATAAGTTTCCGGGGGTTGAGCTGCGTGCGCGCTGGGTGCGCGAATATCCACAGGGCGAGTCGGCTGCTCATGTGCTGGGTTTTGTCGGACGGATTTCGGAGGCGGACCTGGCCACTCTCGATGAAGAGGGGCGTTCCGGCAATTATCGCGGCACCAATGCGATCGGTAAAAAAGGCATAGAGAAAACCTGGGAAGAGTCGCTGCATGGGCGCACCGGCCTCGAAGAGGTCGAGGTGACGGCGGCCGGCCGGCCCGTGCGTACTTTGCGGCGTGTCGATCCGGTACCTGGCTCCAATCTGGTTTTGTCGCTCGATATAGGTTTGCAGAAAGAAGCCGAAAAGCTGTTCGAAGGCAAACGGGGCGCTCTGGTTGCCATCGATCCCAAAACCGGAGACGTGCTGGCGTTCGTATCGGCCCCGTCGTTCGACCCCAATCTGTTCATAGACGGCATCGATGTCGAGAACTGGCGCAAGCTGAACGAATCGCCCGATCATCCCCTCATCGATCGTCCGCTGTATGGTACGTATCCCATCGGTTCGACTTACAAGCCGTTTGTGGCGTTGGCCGCGCTTGAATTGGGCAAGCGGACGGCCACTGCGCGCATTCCCGATCCGGGCTATTTCGAGTTCGGTGGGCAGAAATTCCGCAATGCCGCCGGCGCTGTTTATGGGCCTACGGATATGCACCGAGCTCTGGTGGTCTCGTCCGATACGTACTTTTTTTCGCTGGGTCCGGAAATAGGAGTCAATGCGCTGCACGACTTCACCAAGCAGTTCGGCTTCGGCCAGATCACTGGAATCGATCTGGACGGCGAGCGGCGCGGAGTGCTGCCCTCGACGGAATGGAAGCGCCATGCCTATAAAAAACCTGAGCAACAGCGCTGGTACGCGGGTGAAACGGTTTCGGTCGCGGTGGGTCAGGGGTATAACGCATTTACTTTGCTGCAGCTTGCCCAGGCCACGGCAGTGCTGGCCAATGATGGTGTATACATGAAGCCGCACCTGGTCAGTCTGGTGGAAAGTCCCCTGAGCGGCAAGGTAATTCGCACGGTTACCAAGCCTTCCTATACGATTCCGCTCAAGCCTGAAAACCTCAAGGTGGTGAAGGATGCGCTGGCCGACGTGGTGCGCTACGGCACGGCGCGCCGGGCGTTCGTGGGCGCCAAGTATCAGGCCGCGGGCAAAACCGGCACCGCCCAGGTGTACAGCCTGAAGGGCGCCAAATACCATGTCGGTTCGGTTGACGAGCGCTTGCGCGATCATGCTTTGTTCATGGCCTATGCGCCGGCGGACAATCCGCGCATTGCGCTGGCATTGATTGTTGAAAATGGCGGCTGGGGCGCAACCGTGGCGGCGCCGATTGCGCGCAAGGTGTTCGATTACTGGCTTTCACCCGACCGCAAGGAAAATGAAAACGAGGTAACCCTGCCTGCGTCGCTGACTGAAACATTGCCGGCGGGGCGGGGCGCCATTGCGCCGCCTCCCGCCGCAGACAATGCCGACACTTCGCCTCATGCGCCGGCAGGCGCTGCCGATGACGTTCCGGAAGAATCGCCCGATGCCGTTGTGCGGCCCGAGGATCAACCTCCGGACGAAGAGGAGGATCCGCAGGATCCTGTCGCACCCAATACCACTCGCGGCCCGGCGCGGGCCCTGACACTGACAGAATCCCGCGTCACGGAGCGTCCATGAAGCGCATTATCGATTGGGCCATCAGGGCGCTTACCGCGTTCGACTGGCCACTTCTGGCCCTGCTGATCCTGATGACCTTGCTGGGCATGACGGTCATGCAGTCGGCGGTGGGGGGAACCGATTGGCGCTTTGCCGACCAGTTGCGCAATTTCATGATTGCGTTTGTCGTCATGTGGGCGGTGGCCCTGGTGCCGCCTCCGCAACTGATGCGCCTGGCGCTGCCTTTTTACATCGTCGGTATTGTGCTGTTGCTGGGCGTGGAGTTTGCGGGAGAAACCAGCAAAGGGGCGACCCGTTGGCTGAATCTTGGATTTGGTCGGATTCAGCCGTCGGAGATGATGAAGATTGCCGTCCCCATGATGCTGGCCTGGTATTTTCATCGGCACCAGGGCAAGCTTCGCATCCTGGATTTTCTGGTGGCGATTGTGTTGCTGGCGATTCCGTTCGCGTTGATCGCCAAACAGCCCGATCTGGGCACTGCGCTGCTGGTATTTGTCGCGGGATTCTGCGTGATCTATTTTGGCGGGCTGTCGTTCAAATTGCTGATCCCTCTGGTGGTAGTGGGTGCGATCGGGCTGGGCTCGCTGGTGTATTACGAATCGCGGATATGCCAGCCGGACGTTAGCTGGGTGGTATTGCATGACTACCAGAAGCATCGAGTGTGCACCTTGCTCGATCCCAGCTCCGATCCGCTGGGCAAGGGCTTCCATACGATACAGTCGATGATTGCCGTGGGTTCGGGCGGCGTCTACGGCAAGGGCTATATGCAAGGCACGCAGTCGCATCTGGACTTCATCCCGGAGCGAACCACCGATTTCATTTTCGCCGTGTATGCCGAAGAGTTCGGGCTGTATGGCGGCATCATGCTGCTGGTGCTTTACGCCCTGATCGTCATACGCGGCTTATCGATTGCCATCAAGGCGCACACGCAGTTCGGCCGTCTTATGGCCGGTTCCATGTCCATGATGTTTTTTGTTTACGTGTTTGTAAACATCGGCATGGTCACGGGTATTTTGCCGGTGGTGGGTGTGCCTCTGCCGTTCATGAGCTATGGCGGGACGGCCTTGCTGACCCTGGGTATTGCCTGCGGAATCCTGATGAGCATCAACCGTTATCGGCCGGTACGCCCGTAGTGTTCACTCCGGGCCGGGGAACAGGCCGCACAAGAGCTTCCTGACGGGAGCGGGCAGAGCGGCCGTGGGCAGGTCTTCGATGGCGACCCAGGCCTGTTGCGGCCTCGTTTCGGCGACGAACTGGGCCGGGCTGCGCAAATACCAGGGTTCGATGTGCAGTCTGAAGTGTGAAAACGTGTGCAGCAGCGCCGCTATTTTCCGGGCTTGCGCAGGGTCCAGCCCCCAGTTCAGGCAGGCCTCCTGCAAACTCTCCAGGTCGTCGTATTGCGGCAGGCTGCGCAAACCTCCCCATATGCCGGGCGAAGGCCGCTGTTCGAGCAGAATCTTGCCCTGGTGTTCCAGGATCAGCATCTTGCATTGGCGCTCGGCGCCGGTCTTCCTGGTTTTAGGGGTAGGTAATTCGCGCTGCATGGATTCGATGCGCGCATAGCAATGGCTGCCGAGCGGGCACAGGCCGCAGGCGGGCCGCGTGCGCGTGCAGCAGCTTGAGCCGAGATCCATCAAGCCTTGAGTGTAGGCCGCCATGTCCAGTTCGGGCGGTGCCGCATCGATCGCCGCATCGGCGGTCTGCCACAGCTCCTGTTCGATTGCCCGGACGGCCGGATTGCCGATTATTCCAAAGTAACGGGTAAATACGCGTTTGACGTTGCCGTCCATGATGGGCTGGCGTTCGCCATAGGCAAAGGCGGCGATGGCCGCCGCGGTCGAGCGCCCTATGCCCGGCAGTTGTACGATTTCACTGACTTGCCGGGGAAATTTGCCCCCCCATTTTTCGCACAGCACCTGGGCGCAGCGATGCAGGTTGCGGGCGCGGGCGTAATAGCCCAGGCCCGCCCAGTAAGGCATGACCTCATCCTGCGTGGCCCCGGCCAGTGCCTGCAGGGTGGGGAAGCGCTCCAGGAACCGCTGGTAGTAGGCAATGACCGTGCTGACCTGGGTTTGCTGCAGCATGATCTCGGACAGCCATATTTTGTAGGGATCGGAGGTTCCCTGCCAGGGCAAATCGTGACGTCCGGCCTGTTTTTGCCATTGGACTATCGTTTCGGCAAAGCGCCCGATCGCGGGCTGGATGTTGGCGGGCATCAGAAGCGGGTGCTGCGGGTGACCGACCAGCGTGCCGAGAGGGCGCCTAAAATCGCCACCACTATGACAGCCAGGCCCAGGCTGAGGCCGTCGGGCAAGTGCAGGGACAGGCTGGTGCCATAACTCTGCGCCAGACGAGCCAGCGCGGCGTTGAGGGGAATCAGGGCCAGGGCCGAGAGCAGGACGGCAATCAGGCTGGCCACGACACCGGTCAGCGCGCCCAGGTATAAAAAGGGCCGCCGCACAAACGATTCGGTTGCGCCCACCAGGCGGGCAACGCCGATTTCCTCGCGTTGAGTCAGCGCCTGCATGCGCACGGTATTGAAGACGGTGGCCAGGACGACCAGGGCGACGCCTATGGCCAGCAGGCCCAGCCCGATGCGCACGAATTGCAGGATGGCTTCAAGCCTTTGCACCCAGGCGCTGTCGAGCTGGACGGCATCGATTTGATCCCAGCGGCGCCATTCCTGGGCAAGCGAGCTTGCGTGCTGCGCCAGATCGGCGCCGTCCTTGAGCGTGATCACGACAGCGTCGGGCAAAGGATTGCTCTGCAGGACCGACAGGGCATCGGCCCAGCTTGGGTTCGACTTGAGCTGCTGCAAAGCCTGCTGGCGGGGTACGAGACGTACAGCCTGCACCTCGCGCTGGTATTCGGCCTGGATTCGATCCAGCACTTTTTTGCCGGCATTGGCCGGCGCATTGGGTTTCAGGAACAGCGTGACTTCGGGCGAAACCGAAACCTGCCTGGCCACGGGCTGGGCCGAAACCAGGACGGATGCGCCGATAATTGGCAAGGCCAGGGTCAGCGCAATAACCAGCAGGTTGGACAACGATGAGAAGGGTTGGGCCAGCAGGCGGCGAATTGCCACGAGCAGCGCATAGCGGTGTTGCCTTAGCCAGCGTGTCATGCCTGCACCCCACGCAAGTCCGTGAACTTGCCTTGCTCGATGCGCAGCGTGCGTGTGGCGTATGAGGCCATGAGGGCGCGGTCGTGAGATGCAATGAGCGTGGTGACGCCCACACGGTTGAAATCGCGGAATACTTCCATGATGCGCCGGGCACTTTCCTGGTCGAGATTGGCGGTGGGCTCATCGGCGATCAGTATGGCCGGGCGATTGACAATGGCTCGGGCAATGGCCAGGCGCTGCTGCTCGCCGCCCGACATCTCGATGGGATTGAGGTCTTCCTTGCCCGAAAGCCCTACTTTTTCCATCGCGGCTCGGGCGCGTGTTGCGGCTAGGCTGCTTTCCAGGCCAATGACGGTCAGGGGCAGCAAGACGTTGTTGATGGCGTTGCGGTCGTAAAGCAGGTGCGTGTCCTGCAAAATGATTCCCACCGCCCTGCGTAGATAGGGGCGCGCGCGGGTAGGCAGTTTTTCGATGCGGTGGCCGTTGACGTGCACCGAGCCGCGGCTGGCGGGCTCGAACCCGCCAATCAGCTTGAGCAGCGTCGACTTGCCGGCGCCGGAAGGCCCGGAGACAAAGATAAACTCACCGGGTTCGATGCGGAAGTTGATGTCTGCCAGAATATTCCGGCTGCGTCCGTAGGATTTAAATACGTGTTGAAATTCAATCATAGTGGGTATCGTGGTGAGCGCCCTAATAGTAACCATTAGCCCTTAGAATATGCAAAATGCCGCGCGGCCTGTCATTGGGCCTACTGTACTGCTGGAACCTTATGACGATAAAAAAAACCACGCCTTCCGCATCGCGTCCACGCCTTTCCTGGAGCGACCCGGCGGTGCGTTCATGGGTTTACCAGGCCATGATACTGGGTCTGGTCGGTTTCGTTGCCTGGTATCTGGTTTCCAACACGCTGCATAATCTGGCGGCCCGCAATATCAAGACCGGTTTCGACTTCCTGCACCGCGAGGCCGGCTTTGCGATCGGCGAAACGTCCATCCCGTATTCTCCCGCCGACACATACGGCCGGGCCATCCTGGTGGGTTTGCTGAACACCTTGCGAGTGTCCGTCCTGGGCATTGTCGCGGCAACGCTGCTGGGCACGATCCTGGGTGTGGCGCGCCTGTCGCGAAACTGGCTGCTGTCGCGCATGGCCGGCGCCTATATCGAGATTTTTCGCAATATTCCCTTGTTGTTGCAGCTTTTTTTCTGGTATTCCATTATTACCCAAAGCATGCCTGGCCCGCGTCAGGCACATCATCCTTTGCCGGGGGTGTTTTTATCGAACCGTGGCTTGAAGCTTCCGGCCTTGCAAGGCGATGCGCTGGATTGGATTCTGGCTGGGCTGGCCCTGGCCATTATCGCGGTGGTCGTGACCGGGCATTGGGCCAGGAAGTACCAGGACGCGACGGGGCGGATTTTCCCTTTCGGCCGGGTTGCGCTGGCCGTGCTGATTGTATTTCCGCTTATCGGCTGGCTCGCAAGCGGCGCCTCGCTGGCCCTGGATATGCCTTATCTGAAGGGTTTTAATTTCAGCGGCGGGCTGACCCTGACTCCCGAGTTCACGGCATTGCTGGCGGGACTGGTTTTTTATACGGCGGCCTTTACGGCCGAGGTGGTGCGCTCCGGCATCCAGGCGGTCGACCGTGGGCAATGGGAGGCCGCCGGATCGCTCGGCTTGCCGCGGGCGCGCATACTGCGCCTGGTCGTCCTGCCGCAGGCCTTGCGGGTAATTGTGCCGCCCATGACCAGCCAGTATCTGAACCTCACCAAAAACAGTTCGCTGGCGGTGGCCATCGGCTATCCGGATATCGTCTCGGTGGTCAACACGACATTGAATCAAACCGGGCAAGCCATTGAAGGCATATTGATCATTATGGCGGCCTACCTGACCGTCAGCCTGTCGATTTCGATTTTCATGAACTGGTACAACCGGCGTATCGCGCTGGTGGAGCGCTGACATGAACGCGAACCTTGCCCGGGCGTCCGGCGTATTGCCGCCGCCGGACGCGCATCGAGGGGTATGGGCTTGGTGCCGGAACCGGTTGTTTTCATCGCCGCTCAATACGGTACTGACGGTCTTGCTGGTGTGGTTGCTGCTGATGTTCGTGCCGGGGCTGGTCGATTGGGCCCTGGTCAACGCCAATTACACGGCCGGCAGCGCGCAAGAGTGTCGTGCGGCAACCGGCGCCTGCTGGGCATTCATAGTTGAAAAGCATCGCCTGATCTTGTTCGGCACCTATCCCTACGACGAGCAGTGGCGTCCCTTGCTGGCAACTGTCATTCTCATCGCGGTGATTGTCTGCAGTTGCATGCGCCGTTTCTGGCGTCCTGCCCTGGGGGCGATCTGGGCGGTCGCGCTGGCGGCGGTGGCGGTGCTGATGTGGGGCGGGGTGCTGGGCCTGGCGCCTGTTGAAGACAGTCGCTGGGGAGGGCTGCCGCTGACGCTGATTCTCTCGACGTTCGGCATCGCCTTTGCGTTTCCCCTGGGCCTGTTGCTGGCGCTGGGCCGTCGGTCGCGCATGCCGGCAGTCAAGGCCTTGTGCGTGGTGTATATCGAACTCATCCGCGGGGTGCCGCTCATCAGCCTGCTGTTCATGTCTTCGGTCATGTTGCCCTTGTTCCTGCCGGAAGGCGTCAATATCGACAAGCTGCTGCGGGCACAAATTGCCATTATCCTTTTTGCGGCGGCCTATATAGCGGAAACCGTCCGGGGCGGTTTGCAGGCCATTCCCAAAGGGCAGTACGAGGGCGCCGATTCTTTGGGCCTGAGTTATTGGCAGCAAATGCGCAAGATCATTTTGCCGCAGGCCCTGAAAATAGTGATTCCGCCGCTGGTCAGTATTTTCATATCCCTGTTCAAGGATACGTCCCTGGTTGTGGTTATTGGTATTTTCGATTTGACCCAGGCCGCCAAGGCGGCGCTGGCCGATGCCGCATGGCGGGGTTTCGATATCGAAACCTATTTATTCATCGCGCTGATTTATTTTGCATTCTGCTTTTCGATTTCTCGCTATAGCCGTTCTCTGGAGAGATCCTTGCAGGCAGGAAATCAGCGCTAGCAACGGCGCTGCCGTGTGTAGTGGCGGGTTTAACGGGGAGTACGGGCATGTCCGAGGCAATTGTGAGCCTGAAGGGTGTCAATAAGTGGTATGGGCAGTTTCATGCATTGCGCGATATCAATCTGGATGTTGCGCAGGGCGAGCGGATTGTCATCTGCGGGCCATCGGGTTCGGGAAAGTCCACCATGATACGGTGCATCAATCGCCTTGAAGAGCATCAGCAGGGCAGCATAATGGTGGATGGCATCGAGTTGACCAGCGATTTGAAGCATATCGAGATCGTGCGTCGCGATGTGGGCATGGTGTTCCAGCACTTCAATCTGTTTCCGCATTTGACGGTGCTCGAGAATCTGACTCTGGGGCCGATCTGGGTGCTCAAGAAATCCCGGGCCGAAGCCGAGGCGGCGGCCATGAAGTATCTGGAACGCGTGCGTATTCCCGATCAGGCCCGGAAGTTTCCCGGGCAGCTTTCGGGTGGTCAGCAACAGCGCGTGGCGATTGCCCGGTCTTTGTGCATGAGTCCCAAGATTATGCTGTTTGACGAGCCCACGTCGGCGCTTGATCCGGAGATGGTCAAAGAGGTTCTGGATGTCATGGTGGGGCTGGCTGAAGAGTCGGGCATGACCATGCTGTGCGTGACTCATGAAATGGGTTTTGCGCGGAAAGTGGCCGATCGGGTGATTTTCATGGATGAGGGCGAGATCATCGAGCAGAATACGCCCGATGCATTTTTCGACAACCCCAAAAATGCGCGTACGCAGTTGTTCCTGAGCCAGATTTTGCATTGATCTGTCGTTTTGGGCTGGTTGTTGGCTTGATCTGTGGCTTTGGACTGTGTTGTCTGTGTGGGCGCGATCGTATCTCTATTGAGACGCCGCAGGGTGGGCGGTGCTGTGCAGTCCGGCACGTCCAGCGGTCGGCTAGCTGCGCTAGCCGACTACCCGGGTCTGCCTCGTCCAGGCGGGCGTCGGGCCAACTCTCTACGCCGCTGGCGCGGCTCCGTTCAAACAGGGCCCGCCGAAAGCCCCCGCCTTCCCTTCGTCAGCACCCGGCGCTGGACTACCGCCGGACTGTACAGCACCACCCACCCTGCGGCTTGCGTTGAGGCAATGCATAGAGAGAGGCATTGGGGCTATGCATCGAGGTATACGCTGAGTCGGCAAGTTCATTCCAGGCATGCCATCACGTGAGCCGTCTATCGGGGCTTGGGGTCAGGACCGGCGTAAGGCGTGCGCCGGATGCTACCGTAGGGAAGGCGGGGGCTTTCGGCGGGCGCTGTCTGAGCCCAGCCTCGCGAGGCTGGGCGAGTTCGCCCGACGCCCGCCTGGACGAGGTAGATCCGGATCAAGCACGCCGTGCCGGTCCTGACCCCAAGCCCCGATAGACGGCGTCTTTAAAGACCAAACCGTAAATGCCAAAGCTACCAATCCATCGAGTGCCGTAACCACTCGAACCAAAAATACTCTAGTATTGAGTCCTTACAATTTTGTTACCATGTTATTTCTTGCTTTTAATGAGGAATTCCCCATGTCGTTCAGTTTCAAATCATGGCCCATGTCTCTTGCCGCAGGCCTGGTTGCATGCACGGCTTTTTCAGCCGCGATACCCAGCGCCATGGCGGCCGATTTCCCCTCCCATCCCCTGCAGTTCATCGTGCCGTATTCGCCGGGAGGCCCGCTGGATACCATTTCCCGGCTTCTGGCGGAGAAAGTCCAGCCCGAGCTTGGGCAAACCGTGGTCGTAGAGAACCGTCCCGGCGCGGGTGGCAATATTGGTGCGAGCGTTGTCTCCAAGGCCAAGCCCGATGGCTATACGCTGATGATGGGGGCGGTGGCTATCAATTCGATCAACCCCTGGCTGTATCCCAAATTGCCGTTTGATCCGGTCAAGAGCTTCGAGCCGGTAACGCTGGTGGCAGCTGTGCCCAATGTGCTGATCGTCAATAATGCATTTGCCGAGGCGCACCATATCAATTCGGTACACGACCTCGTCGTCTATGCCAAGGCCCATCCCGGAGAGCTCAATTTTGCTTCGGGCGGCAATGGCAGCGCGGGCCATCTGGCTGGAGCCCTGCTGAACGTGCGGGCCGGTATCGACGCCGTGCATGTGCCGTACCAGGGAGCTTCCCCGGCCAAGCTGGCCTTGCTGGCCGGGCAGGCCAATTTCATGTTCGATAATCTGGCTTCGGCCGCGGGGCTGATCAACGAGTCCAAGGTCAAGGCCCTGGCCGTAACCACGGCGCAGCGCTCGTCGATCTATCCCAAATTGCCCACCATGGAGCAGGAAGGCATCAAGGATTTCGATCTGGGTACCTGGTTTGGAGTGTTCACCACGGGCGGTACTCCCAAAGCCGTGGTCGATAAACTGAACAAGGCCTATGTGAAGGCGCTGGAGGATCCGGCGGTGCGTAAAAGCCTGCTGGTCATGGGGTCGGATGCCAAACCGACCACTTCCGAAGCCTTTGCCGAGCTGGTCAAGCACGATCTGGCCAAATACAAGGACATTGTCAAAGTCTCGGGCGCCAAGATTTTTTAAGCATGCCATGCAAAATAACGTCAAGTTTGGTCGACAGAATTAAAATGTAACACTCGCGGTCGATGGAGCTTGCTAGCATATTGTCAGCAGAGATCATCCTGCTTACCGATGGACACAAGGAGAATTAAATGAACGTATCTATGCGTGTTAGCCGAGTCGCCGCATGCCTCAGCGTGGTTGCTTTGATGGGAGGGTGTGCCCAGATGAATGACATGAGCACGGGGGGTAAAACGGCGGTCGGGGCGGGTGCAGGTGCCGCTTTGGGCGCCGGCCTGGGTGCCTTGATCGGAAATACAGGCGGTGCCGCCCTGATTGGCGCCGGTATTGGTGCCGTGGCCGGCGGGGTCGTCGGTTATAACTGGTCGGGCATCAAGAACGATGTGCAAAAATCGGGCGCCAAGAATCTCGGCGTCGATGTCACCGAAATGCCCGATGGCACGCTGCGGGTCAATATCCCGAGCAATGTGTCCTTCGATACGGGGCGTTATACCTTGAAGCCAGCCTTGTTGCCGGTGCTCGACAGCGTGGCTCGCGCCCTTGTCCAGCATCCTGAACTGCGCGCCAAGTCTATCGGCTATACCGACAGCACCGGTTCGGCCGCGACCAACCAGACCCTGTCGGTCAATCGCGCCCAAAGCGTGACCAACTACCTCGGCCAGCAGGGCGTGGCGCCAAATCGTCTGTCTGTTGAAGGCCGCGGCGCCGGCAATCCAATTGCCGACAACAATACCGCTGCCGGGCGCGCAATGAATCGTCGCGTCGAGTTGTATCTGTATGCCGTCAAGCAGTAAGTTTTGGTGCTGGTGAGGTAAAAAGGGCGGCCCTTGTGGCCGCCCTTTTCTATTGTCGCCATCCTTAGCTATGGGCTCTTTATCGATGCGGATCGCCCGCATTCGTCCCGAATGGGATGGATGCGGCGGCACTCCGAGTCCAATCGTCAGGCCTGGTGATAGATTTCCGCCCCTTTCTTGACGAACTCGATGGCTTTTTCCTGCATGCCCTGCTGCAGCGCCTGCTGCTGGTCGATTCCCAATTGCTGGGCATACTCGCGTACGTCCTGGGTTATCTTCATGCTGCAGAAATGCGGGCCGCACATGGAACAGAAATGGGCCACCTTCATCGAATCCTTGGGCAGGGTTTCATCGTGGAAATCCTTGGCCGTGTCGGGGTCCAGGCCCAGGTTGAATTGGTCGTCCCAGCGGAACTCGAAGCGCGCCTTGGACAAGGCATTGTCGCGTATGGCGGCGCCGGGGTGTCCCTTGGCCAGGTCGGCGGCATGGGCGGCGATCTTGTAGGTAATGATGCCGTCCTTGACGTCTTTCTTGTTGGGCAGGCCCAGGTGTTCCTTGGGAGTCACATAGCACAGCATGGCGGTGCCGTACCAGCCTATGAGCGCCGCGCCTATGCCTGAGGTGATGTGGTCGTAGCCGGGGGCGATATCGGTGGTCAGGGGGCCAAGTGTATAGAAAGGAGCCTCGTGGCAATGCTCGAGCTGCAGATCCATGTTTTCCTTGATAAGGTGCATGGGCACGTGGCCGGGGCCCTCGATCATGACCTGGACATCGTGTTTCCAGGCGACCTGCGTGAGCTCGCCCAGGGTCTTGAGCTCGGCGAACTGCGCTTCGTCGTTGGCGTCGTAGCCCGAGCCGGGGCGCAGGCCGTCGCCCAGCGAAAAGCTGACGTCGTACGCCTTCATGATGTCGCAGATGTCTTCAAAGCGTTCGTACAGGAAGCTTTCCTTGTGATGCGCCAGGCACCATTTGGCCATGATCGAGCCGCCGCGCGATACGATGCCGGTCATGCGATCAGCCGTCATGGGGATGAAGGGCAGGCGAACGCCGGCGTGAATGGTGAAGTAGTCCACACCCTGTTCGGCCTGTTCGATAAGCGTATCGCGGAAGATTTCCCAGGTGAGTTCTTCAGCCTTGCCGTCGACTTTCTCCAGCGCCTGGTAAATGGGCACGGTGCCTATGGGTACCGGCGAGTTGCGAATGATCCATTCGCGGGTTTCGTGGATATGCTTGCCGGTGGACAAGTCCATGACGGTGTCGCCGCCCCAGCGTATGGCCCAGGTCATTTTCTCGACCTCTTCGCTGATGCTGGAGCTGACGGCCGAGTTGCCGATATTGGCGTTGATCTTCACCAGGAAATTGCGGCCTATGGCCATGGGCTCGATTTCCGGATGATTGATATTGGCCGGGATAATCGCGCGGCCGCGGGCGATTTCGTCGCGCACGAATTCCGGTGTGATGGTGGTCGGGATCGAAGCGCCGAACGACTGGCCTGGATGCTGGCGCAGCAGGCGTTTGGCGATTTTCTCGCCGTCGGGGCCGCTGGCGCGCAATGCCTCGATGTAGTGTTCGCGGCGCATGTTTTCGCGGATTGCGACGAATTCCATTTCGGGAGTGATCAGGCCGCGTCGCGCATAATGCATTTGCGAGACATTGGCCCCGGCGCGCGCGCGGCGGGGGGGGCGGTGCAGTTCGAAGCGCATGGCGGTGAGCTTGGGGTCCTGCAATCGTGCCTGGCCGTATTCGCTGCTGGGCCCGCCGAGCTGTTCGGTGTCGCCGCGTTCTTCGATCCAGGCCTGGCGCAAGGCCGGCAGGCCTTTGCGGATGTCAATCTTGATGGCGGGATCGGAATAGGGGCCGCTGGTGTCGTAGACGATCAGCGGCGGATTTGTTTCGCCGCCGAACATCGTGGGCGTATCGCTTTGCGTGATTTCGCGAAATGGAACTTGTATATCGGGGCGCGAGCCTTGCTGGTAGGTTTTGCGCGATTGGGGGAGGGGATGTATGGCGGCCGCGTCGACTTCGGCGGTGGCGGCCAGGAATTTGGGGTTGGCGTTCAAGGTGTGCTCCAAAAAATAAATAGCTGGAGCCGAATCGGGATGGATCTCGTGAAGAGCGCTCCCAGCATCGGCATTATCCGTACTGGTACGAGGGTTTTTCTCAACCCGTTGAATCAACGAGTACCCCTGCGTGGAAACTAGTATACGGTTTAAATGCCGGTGTGTCTGCGCTTGTATGCGGTGGTTACTGGTAGCGGAGTACGGACAGATCGTCGCTGCGGATGGCGGTGGGCAGCCCCGAGACGATGTCGGATAGCAATTGGCCGCTGCCGCAGGCCATGGTCCAGCCCAGCGTGCCGTGCCCTGTATTGAGGAACAGATTGCTGATCCGGGTGGCGCCGATAATCGGCGTGCTGTCGGGTGTTTTCGGCCGCAGGCCGGCCCAGAACGAGATACTGTCGGCCTGGTAGCTGCCGGGAAAGAGGTCGCCGAGCACCATCTCCAGCGTTTTTTTTCTGCTTTCTTTGAGCGTCTTGTCGAAACCGACGATTTCCGCCATGCCGCCCACGCGAATCCGCTTGTCGAAACGGGTGATTGCAATTTTATAGGTTTCGTCGAGCACGGTGGAAACGGGGGCGGCCGCTTCGTCGGCGATGGAGCTTGTAATGGAGTAGCCCTTGAGGGGATAGACAGGCAGAGCGACCAAGTCCTTGAGCAGTGTGGTCGAATAGGCGCCCAATGCCACAACATAGGCATCGGCGCGTACGACTTCGTTCGAGCACTGCACACCGCTGATTTTATTGCCGTCGTGCTCGATGCGCAGAACATTGACCCCGTAACGGAATTTCACGCCCAGGCCTTCGGCAAGCGCGGCCAGGCGCGTCGTAAACAGATTGCAGTCGCCGGTTTCATCGTCGGGCAGGCGCAGGCCACCCACCAGTTTGTCCTGGCTGGATGCCAGGGCCGGCTCGGCATTGACAAGCTCTTGCCGCGACAGTTCCTGGTAAGCGACGCCGGCTTCTCGCAATACCTGAATGTCGGCGCCAATCCCGTCCATTTGTTTCTGGGTGCGAAATACCTGCAAAGTGCCTTTTTGCCGCCCCTCATATTCAATGCCGGTCTGCGCGCATAGTTCATGCAGGCAATGCTGACTGTGTTCGGAAATCCGTACGAGCCGTTCTTTGTTGACGGCATAGCGGCCTGCCGTGCAGTTGCGCCACATCTGGTATATCCAGCGCAACTGGAACAGGGTGCCGTCGGGGCGGATGGACAAGGGAGGATGTTCGGCGAACATCCATTTCAGGGCTTTGAGCGGAACCCCGGGCGCGGCCCATGGCGAGGAGTAGCCGTAGGATACTTGTCCGGCGTTGGCAAAGCTGGTTTCGAGCGCCGGGCCTGCCTCGCGGTCGAGCACGGTGACTTCGTGGCCCTGGCGAGCCAGGTAGTAAGCACTGGTGATGCCGATGACTCCGGCGCCTAAAATAAGAACTTTCATTGTCCGCGATTGCTTTATGGTGATAATTACCACGATAATAGGCGACAATAAGTAGTTATTTTTATTAAAAAAATCCAATTTTCAGAGGTTTCTGTTGTACGGCTTCGCGCAGCGCGTCCGGCACACGGCACAACCCATGTTTCTGGTGGAGAAAACCTTGAGGGTACAGCGTTATCCGGTTCATGCGCTCGACAAGCTGGATCGGCATATTCTTGATCTGCTGCAGCGCGATGGCCGCATGTCCATGACCGACCTGGCCGAAGCGGTAGGCTTGACGGTCACACCCTGCATAGAGCGTGTCAAACGACTGGAGCGCGACGGGGTCATTACGGGTTATCACGCCCATGTTTCACCCGCCGCGCTGGATGCCGGGCTACTGGTGTTTGTAGAGGTCTCCATGTCGAGCAAATCCGACCGCACTTTCGATGATTTCCGGCGTGAGGTCCTGTGTATTCCTCAGGTGCTGGAATGTCATCTGGTTTCGGGGGATTTCGACTATCTGGTCAAGGCGCGTATCAGGGAGATAGGTCAGTACCGCACGTTGCTGGGCGATATCCTGCTGCGATTGCCTGGAGTAACCCAGACCAAAAGCTGCGTCGTCATGGAAGAAATCAAGGAAACGCTGTTCATAGCCGCGCAAAAATGAACGCTGAGGCGGTTCGGGCCATGTGGCCACACGTTTTCCGGGAACTCCAGTGACTGCAGTTCCCGGAAAACGTGTGTGTGTTCAATAGGGCGATTTGCCGGTTGATACGGCTCGATGCCCACTTAGAACGTGGTTTGAGGCAATTGGCCCGCTGCGGCCAACTGAGCGTACTCGGCTTCTACTGCGGCGCGAGTCGTGCTGCTGGCATTGGTTTGAGCGGCAAGCGGAGGATAATCCGATTCGCCGGTGCTGACTTGGCCGGCTGCCTCGGCAACCACCAGTTCAGACTCCACTTGAGCGCGCGTCTTGGCGCCGGCATTGGCTTGAACGACAGCGGGATAATCCGCTTCACCAGTGCTCAACAGACCTTCGGCACGAGCTTGCTGCAGTTCGGCGACGACTTGCGCACGGGTTTTGGACACAGGCGCATCAGCCGAGGTGGCAGCTTGCGCGGCACCGGCGATCAGGGAAGCGGAAATCATTAGTACACTTGCAAAGGCTTTCATATAAAACTCCATCACTAATCAAAAAATCGAAGGCTTTTTGTTGCCCCGCTTGCGGGATGCAAGCTGTAATCGATGGATGAAGTGTGTGCTTTTTTTGATTAGGTATAAACCCTAATTATTGCAAATATATTTCCATTCATGGAATAATAAAGGGTGTATGCTAGGAAATTGAAAAAAACTATCACTGTTTTTGGAATAAACAATGGACACATCGCTGGATGACATCGCACTGTTTGTCGAGGTAGCCAAGCGCAAGAGTTTCAGCCGCGCCGCCGAGGCCCTGGAAATGCCGGTTTCGACCTTGTCCCGGCGTATCAATGAGCTGGAACGCATAATTGCCGTGCGCCTGCTCAACCGCAGTACCCGGAAGATCGAGCTGACCGAAGCCGGCAGCGTCTATTTCGAGCGCTGTCAGCACATAGTTGCCGAGGCGCGCATCGCTCATGAACAGTTGCTGGAAGTGGCCCAGCAGCCCAAAGGCCGTTTGCGCATATCCATGCCGACCAGCTTCTCCGTGAGTTTCATGCCGGCCATATTGCGGGGTTTCTGTGAGCTTTATCCCGATATCGAGTGTGAAATCGACCTGGGCATCAGCCCTATCGATTTATTGGCCGATTCGTTCGATATCGTATTTCGTTTTGGCGCTCAACCCGATTCCGGCGTGATTTCACGCCGCATCTCCAACGTGGCTGTGTGTCTTTATGCTTCCAGCGCCTATCTGGCCCGTCATGGAACGCCGGCGGTGCCCGCCGATCTGGCTCAGCACCAATGCCTGCGCTCCAGTGCGGGGAGGGAAGGGTCCACCTGGGTATTGACCTCGGGCTCGAAAGTCGAGGAAGTCACGGTATCTGGACGGCTGGCCATCAATAACATCGGCATGCTGCAGCGCATGACTACGCAAGGCATGGGTATTGCTCCATTGCCCAATCACTGTTCCGTTGCGACGGACCTGGCGGAACGCTTGCAGCGGGTGCTGCCCGAGTGGGAGTTCAAGCCTATTCCGCTGATGGCCCTGTTCCCTTCGCGCATGATGCCGGTCAAGGTGCGTGCGTTCATCGAGTATTTGCAAGCCCGCCTGGCGGAACTGCCGTCGCAGGAAAAACGCCCGCTGAAGCTGGCCTGACGCGGGCCACCCGCAAGCTATTCCGCGGGCGGGCGACGAGCGGGCCGTCTGGCTCAGTCGGGTTGGGCCGCCTGATTTGCGCCCGCGCGCAGGGCCGGCCGGGCAAATACCATGTTGTCGCGATGCATGAGTTCCTGGTCGGACATGCTGCCCAGAATATCGGGAATGCGGCTGCTGGGCTGGCGCATGATGCGGCGCGTGTCGTTGGCCGAATAATTGATCAGGCCGCGGCCGCATTCGACGCCATGCTGGTCGACGCAAGCCACTACGTCGCCGCGTTCGAATTCGCCCTCTACCGCAACCACACCTATGGATAGCAGGCTTTTATGATCTTGCGTGACGGCTCGCACGGCGCCGGCATCAAGCGTGACACGCCCGCGCAGTCGCAAATGATTGGCCAGCCAGCGCTTGCGCGCCGAGCGCACCGGCAGGATGGCCCGCAGTTCGCTGCCTATGCGCTCGCCCTGGGCCAGGCGGATGAGCACATTGGGCTCGCGTCCGGAGGCGATGATGGTATGGCCGCCGCTATTGGCGGCACGCTTGGCGGCCAGCACTTTGGTGAGCATGCCGCCCGTGCCGATGCCGCTGCCGGCGCCTCCGGCCATGGCTTCAAGAGCCGGATCTCCGGCCTGGGCCACCGAAATGAATTCGGCATCGGGGTTTTTGCGCGGATCGGAGCGGTACAGGCCGCGTTGATCGGTCAGGATGATCAGGGCATCGGCTTCGATCAGGTTGGTGACCAGCGCACCGAGCGTGTCGTTGTCGCCCAGCCGAATTTCGTCGGTGACCACCGTGTCGTTTTCATTGACGATAGGCACGACACCGAGCGACAGCAGGGTATAGAGGGTGGTGCGTGCATTCAGATAGCGGCGGCGGTCCGCCAGGTCTTCATGGGTCAGCAGAATTTGCGCGGTGCGGATGCCGTGTTTGGCGAATGCCACCTCGTAGGCCTGGATGAGGCCCATTTGGCCTACCGCGGCGGCGGCCTGCAGTTCGTGCATGGTGTGCGGGCGTTTGGTCCAGCCCAGGCGCGCCATGCCTTCGGCAATTGCGCCGCTGGATACCAGTACCATCTGCCGGCCCTGCGCATGCAGAGAGGCAATCTGGGCCGCCCATTCGGCAACCGCTACAAGGTCTATCCCCTTGCCTTCGTTGGTAACGAGCGAGGAGCCTACTTTGGCTACAAGGCGCTTGGCCTTGGCAATGGTGGATGAGGCAGTATTGGCGGCAGACATGGTCGGAACAGCGGACTTGGGGTAGGAGACGATACCACTAGTTTCTAAAGCGCGGGTCTTCCGGGACGGGCGGCGGCGCCGGCTCGGCATCGCCACGGCTCGCATCGAAGCGCGGGTCTTCGGCAACGAAAGTGCCGTCGGCCTGATCCTGAGCGATGTGCATCCTGGCGCGTTCGGCATCCAGCCAGTCCTGCAGTTGCCAGATGAGTTCCTGGGTGCCGTCGCCGGTGAGCGCGGAAATAGTGAAGACCGGGCCGGTCCAGTCCAGGGCTTCGCAGAAGCGCCGCTTGGCGTCGTCGGGATCGGCAACCATATCGAGCTTGTTCAGGACCAGCCAGCGGGGCTTGGCGTACAGGTCCGGATCGTAAAGGCGCAGTTCTTCGACTATGGCGCGAGCGTTGGCAACCGCCTGTTCGATGGGATCGTTTTCCAGGTCGGGCGAGGATATGTCGACCAGGTGCAGGAGTACCCGGGTACGCGTCAGGTGCCGCAAAAACAGATGCCCGAGGCCGGCCCCTTCGGAGGCGCCTTCGATCAGCCCCGGTATATCGGCCACGACAAAGCTGCGCGACGGCGAGGTGCGCACTACACCCAGGTTGGGATGCAGCGTGGTAAAGGGGTAGTCGGCGATTTTGGGCCGCGCATTGGAAATTTTGGTGATGAGGGTCGATTTGCCGGCATTGGGCAAGCCGAGCAAGCCCACATCGGCCAGTATCTTGAGTTCGAGGCGCAGTTTGCGCTGTTCGCCTTCTTTGCCTGGTGTGAACTGGCGCGGGGCGCGGTTGACGCTGGACTTGAAGTGGAGGTTGCCCATGCCGCCTTCACCGCCGGCCGCAAGAGTGACTTGCTGCTTGTGGTGATCGAGGTCGAACAACTGTTCGCCGGTTTCGGCGTCCTGAATGATCGTGCCCACCGGTACGCGCAGCACGATATCGGGTGCGGCGGCGCCGTATTGATCGGAGCCTCGGCCGTTTTCGCCGTTTTTGCCGCGATGCAGGCGCGCATAGCGAAAATCGATCAGGGTATTGATATTGCGATCGGCAACCGCATAGATGCTGCCGCCTCGCCCGCCGTCGCCGCCGTCGGGCCCCCCCTTGGGGATGAATTTTTCGCGGCGAAAGCTCGCGGCGCCATTGCCGCCTTTGCCGGCGATGACTTCGATGGTGGCTTCGTCTACGAATTTCATGATGATGGGTTCTATGTGTAAGGGTGCAAGTCGGGCGATGGAAATGGCCGGCATGCGGGCTTGCGCATACAGTTGCCAAGCCTGACTATTCTAAAACAAAAAGCCCTGCCTTCACGGCAGGGCCTTGGCTGACAAGCTGGCTGGCTGAGTATTACTCGGCTACCACCACGGATACCGTGGGCTTGTTCAGGGCGCCTTTGACGGCAAACTTCACTTTGCCTTCGACCAGCGAGTACAAAGTATGATCTTTGCCCATGCCGACATTGGTGCCGGGGTGGAAACGGGTGCCGCGCTGACGCACGATGATCGCACCGGCCGAAATAAGCTGGCCACCGTACATTTTGACGCCGAGCCGCTTCGATTCCGAGTCGCGACCGTTATGCGTAGAGCCGCCGCCTTTTTTATGTGCCATGTTTAGCTCCTGCTATACAAAACCGTTGAATCGAACATCAGGCCGTAACGGCGTCGATGCGAAGTTCGGTGTAGTTCTGACGATGACCTTGACGCTTCTGATAGTGCTTGCGACGGCGCATCTTGAAGATCTTGACCTTGTCGTGGCGGCCTTGCGCAAGAACGGTTGCTGTGACCACGGCCCCGGAAACCAAAGGCGTACCAATTTTCAATTGATCGCCTTCGCCAACCGATAATACCTGGTCTAGCGTAATTTCTTGCCCAATGTCTGCCGGTATCTGTTCTATCTTGAGTTTTTGACCTGCAGCAACACGATACTGTTTGCCGCCGGTTTTTATGACCGCGTACATGTGGGAAATACCTCGAAAAATATCCTTTGGCAAAATGCCAAGCTCTACATAATAACGTGATTTTGTTTTTGAAGTCAAGGTGTTGCGGGTTTTGCCCTAGGATCTGTAGTCTGCGTTGATGCTTACATACTCGTGCGAAAAGTCGCAGGTGTACACCGTGTCGGACACATTACCCCGGCCCAGCGCGATGCGCACCAGGATTTCCGGCTCTTTCATGATGCGTTGTCCGTCGGCCTCCTGGTAGTCGGGGTGGCGCCCCCCCTGGCTGGCCACCAGTACGTCGCCCAGCCAGAGATTGATCTTGTTCACGTCCAGGTCGGCGATGCCGGCGTAGCCGATGGCCGCGAGGATCCGCCCGAGATTGGGGTCGGATGCATAGAACGCGGTTTTGACCAGCGGCGACTGGGCCACGGAATAGGCCACTTTCAGCGCTTCCTCGCTGGTCCCTGCTTGTTCGACCCGGATGGTCATGAATTTGGTGGCTCCCTCGGCGTCGCGCACGATTTTCTGCGCCAGTTCGGCGGCGGCTTCCGCCAGGGCCTCGTAAAGGGCTGGGTAGAGAGGGTCGGAGTCCGACTCGATCTGCAGGCCCGCCTGTCCGCTTGCCATGATAATGAAGGAGTCGTTGGTCGAGGTGTCGCCGTCGACGGTGATGCGGTTGAAGGAGCGGTTGGCAATGGCGGCGGCGGCGGTTTTGAGCAGCGCCGGGGCTATGCCGGCATCGGTTGCCAGGTAGCCCAGCATGGTGGCCATATTGGGGCGGATCATGCCGGCGCCCTTGCTGATTCCCGTGATCGTAATGGTTTTGCCGCCGATATTCAGGCGGCGGGAAACGATTTTTGGCTGTGTGTCGGTCGTCATGATGCTGTGCGCGGCTGCGTACCAGTTGCCCGGGCTCAGGCTGGCGATGGCCTGCGGCAGGGCCGCGGTCAGGCGGTCGACGGGCAGCGGCTCGAGAATCACACCGGTTGAAAAGGGCAGGATTTGTTCGGGCTGGATGTGCAGCAGCCCGGCGAGCGCGGCGCAGGTCTGGCGGGCGGCCTGAAGGCCGCTCTGGCCCGTGCCGGCGTTGGCGTTGCCGGTATTGATGACCAGCGCGCCTATGCCTTTGGCGGCGGCAAGGTGGCTTTCGCAGACTTGTACGGGGGCGGCGCGAAAGCGGTTTTGAGTGAAAACACCGGCAACGGACGTGCCCGGCGCCAGGCGGAACAGGGTCAGGTCGCGTCGATTCGCCTTGCGTATGCCGGCTTCGGCTATGCCGATTTCAATTCCCGCAACGGGGAAGATGTCGGATTCGGGCGGGATGTACAGGTTGACGGCCATGGCGGTTTACTCGACGGTAGGAGGGCGTGAAAGTTTCAATCCGGCTGAAACGCCGGTTGCGGTATTTTATGGGACGGCGGTTCAGGGCTTGCCTTGCGACAGAATAGCTTTGTCTGGCGACAGGGAAGCGAAAATTTTAACAGCGCTTGTTTGTTTTATGGGGGGGCGCTTGTGGGTTCGTTATGGATGCGTAGGCGTGGGGTTCTTGTGGCTGGCTGTTTTCTGCGTTCTTAAGACGCGGGGGTGGCGGCCCAGGCGGGGTGGGGCTCGCATCGTCCGGTCCTGGCTTTGCCAGGACTGCCCGCGGCCGCAGCCTGGATCGGGCGGTCGCGGAACTCGCGTCGTCCACAGCCCCCCGGGCTGTGGACACCCTTGACGCTCAGACAACCGCGCCCTTGCATCCCGATCCAGGCTGCGGCCGCGGCGGACTCAAGCTCGCCCACCCCGCCTGGGCCGCCACCCCCGCTCGCATCTAGGTTTTTGGGCGATCACAGGCCTATGTTTTTTGGGCGATCACGGGCCTGCGTTTTTTGAATGATCATGGGCTGCGTTTTTTGCACGATCATGGGCCAGCGCGGCTATAAGGGGATTGTACGGACACCTTGCGCGGCGGCTTGTGCTGCCTATAAGACGACGGCTCGCCGCTATAACCTTGAGTTCAAGGGCGGCTGGAACGTCGCGGCTGGGTCAGCAACTTGAGCTCGCCCAGGGCTTCGAACAGGGCTTTGCCGCTCTTTTCCGACAGGCCGCCCAACAGGTCCTGGATCCATTGCTCGTGCGACTGGGCCATTTTCTTGAATGTCCGCTTGCCTTTGACCGTCAGTTTGATGAGAGAGCTGCGGCGATCGGTGGCGACCTTGATGCGCTCGACCAAACCTTCTTTTTCAAGCTGGTCGGTAATGCCGGTGATGTTGCCGTTGGTCACCATCATGTGCCTGGAAAGTTCGCTCATTTTCATGCCCGATGGTGCGCGCAGCAGTTGTGCCATCAGATCGAAGCGCGGCAGGGTGGTTTCGAATTCGATGCGCAGGCGGGTGCGGATTTCGCTTTCGATCAGGTTGCAGCAGGTCAGCAGGCGCAGCCATAGCCGCAAGTCGTGATGATCTTCGGGAATAGTGCGGCTTTCCAGGTCGGGTATGAGTTCCAGGTCGGTTTCGTGAGTGTTGCCCATGACTTTTATCGAGAAGGCCGGAACTGCCGTGTGACGGTGTGTCCGGGTACAGACGAATTCAACACCGCCGGGGCGCAAGCCGTCTGGCAGTGCGCCCGCGCCGGCACCATTGAGTGCTGGAGCAAACGGGACATGCCCCGCGGGCATGAGCGCAATTGCTGGTTGCCCGCCATGCGGGATGCCCATAATATGGACGGCCATGCCTGCATGCGGCAGTGAAACAGACTTGAATTTACACTGTTTCAATCAATACAGTTTAAATTATAAATACGAATACTATTTAACCCTAAACCATAAAAGTGCTTGCCGGTGTTGCGTCATGCCCCGTGCGGATGGGTCAAGGCCTGTCCCCGCAGGCGCGGCCGGCAGTCGGCTTTGGCCGGATTTATCGCGCCGGCCTTTCCAGGAGTGCATATGCTTGAAAAATTCTTTGCCGCGTCCTATGCCGAGGCCAAAGCCATTTTCATGGCCACGGCAGAGGAAAAGGAGTTCGATCTGCAGACTTTCATCAATCCGGTCGGCCTGGGTATCGACGGTGAGGTCCTGTCGATCGATGTTGCGTATTCGGGGCCGGCCGACGCGCCGGCCATGCTGGTGCTGACTTCGGGCACTCATGGCGCCGAAGGGTATTGCGGTTCGGGCTGCCAGGTCGCGCTGATGAACGACGCCGCCCTGTTGCGTAAGGCGCGTGAGGCCGGAATCGGCGTGCTGCTGGTGCATGCCCTGAATCCTTACGGCTTTTCATACGGGCATCGTACCAACGAAGAAAACATTGATTTGAATCGCAATTTCTGCGACTTTACGGCGGCCTTGCCGGAAAATCCCCATTACGATGCCCTGCATCCTTATCTGATCCCCGCAAGCTGGCCTCCAGGTGAAGATAACGCACGGGCCATTCAGGAGTTTATTCTCACCCGGGGCGAGCAGGCCTACCGCGACGGCATGATGCAAGGCCAGTATACGCACGCCGACGGCCTGTTTTACGGCGGCCGCGCGGCCTCGTGGAGCAACCGCAGCTTGCGCGAAATCTTCCGGCAGTATGGGCGGCCGCGCAACCGTATTGCCTGGATCGACTATCACACGGGCCTGGGGCCATACGGCCATGCGGAAAAAATCTTTGTGCAGGCCGATGGCCCCGATTACCTGCGTGCCCGGGAATGGTGGGGTCGCGACGTCGTGGCCATTTTCGATTCCGATTCGAGCACGGTGGATGTCCGGGGAACCCTGGTGCAGGCCATGCTCGAAGAGTGCGCCGCCGTGCCGGAATTGACGTTCCTGGCGCTGGAATACGGTACCGCGCCCCTGGACGAGGTGTTCACGGCTTTGCGCGCAGATCGCTGGTTGGCCAACAGGCCCGATGTGGATCCAACTCGCCGCCACGCACTGAAAGCCGCTCACCGGGCCGCTTTTTACCCGGAGAACGACGACTGGAAAGGGGCTGTCATAGGCCAGTCGCGAGCAACGCTGCTGCAAACTATTTATGGTTTGAGTGCATGATTCTGAAGGGAAAGCAGGCGGCATATTCTATGCGCCGCCTGTCGTGCCCGCGGAGTCGCTGCGGCGCATGTGCCGCAGCGGTTGAAAAAATAGTGCTTGCCGGCTCTTTTTTTTGGCTATATAGTTTAAGCTTAAAGTATATGGCATCGGAATCGGGGCAGCACCAATGGCCCGATGGCTTGTCGACAGGTAGGGCGTTCGTTCGGAGAAGATCTTGAAAATCGTATGCATAGGCGGAGGCCCGGCAGGCCTGTATTTTGGCTTGCTCATGAAGCTCAGCGATTCCACGCATGAAGTGACGGTGGTCGAACGCAATCGTCCGTACGATACGTTTGGCTGGGGCGTGGTGTTTTCCGACGCCACGCTCGAAAACCTGAAAGAAGCCGATCCCGTTTCCGCCAGGCAGATCAGCGCCGCTTTCAATCATTGGGACGACATCGAGATCCATTACAAGGACCGCAGCATACGTAGCGGCGGCCATGGCTTTATCGGAATAGGGCGCAAGAAGCTGCTCAATATTTTGCAGGCCCGCTGCGAAGAGCTCGATGTCAAGCTGGTATTCGAAACCGATGTGTCCGATGACCAGGCCCTGGCCGAAAAATATCAAGCCGATCTGGTAGTGGCTTCCGACGGCTTGAACAGCCGCGTGCGCACTCGCTATGCCGATACGTTTCAGCCGGATATCGATACCCGCCAGTGCCGTTTCGTATGGCTGGGAACCAAGAAAACCTTCGACGCGTTCACCTTTGCCTTTGTGCAGACCGAGCACGGCTGGTTTCAGGCCCATGCCTATCAGTTCGAGGCGGGGATGTCGACATTCATCGTGGAAACCCTGGACGAAACCTGGAAAGCGTCCGGCCTCGAGGCCATGAGCCAGGAAGAGGGTATTGCCTATTGCGAAAAACTGTTCGCCCCGTGGCTTGACGGCAATGCCCTGGTTTCCAATGCGACGCACCTGCGCGGGTCGGCGATCTGGATCCGCTTTCCGCGGGTAATCTGCAACACCTGGGTGCACGAGCAGGCCTTGTCCGATGGCCGGCGCGTGCCTATTGTTCTGATGGGCGATGCCGCGCATACCGCGCATTTTTCGATAGGCTCGGGAACGAAACTGGCGCTGGAAGACGCCATCGAATTGAATCGTTCCATTCTCGAACACAATAACGATCTGGAACAAGGCTTGCGCCATTATCAGGACGTACGCAGTATCGAGGTCCTGAAAATCCAGAACGCGGCGCGCAATTCCACCGAATGGTTCGAAAATGTGCGGCGCTATGCCAATTTCGAGCCCGAGCAGTTCGCCTATTCCTTGCTGACGCGGTCGCAACGGATTTCGCACGAGAACCTGCGATTGCGCGATACCGCGTGGATCGAAAGCTACGAACGCTGGATGGCGGGCAAGGCCGGCGCGGCGCCGCAGGGCGAGCAGTCGATCCCACCCATGCACATGCCTTATACGGCACGCGGCGTGACCTTGAAGAATCGCGTCGTTGTGTCGCCCATGGCCATGTATTCGAGCGTTGACGGCGTTCCGGGCGATTTTCATCTGGTGCACCTGGGCGCGCGCGCCATGGGCGGGGCCGGGATGGTCATGGTCGAAATGACATGTGTGTCTCCGGAAGCGCGCATCACCCCGGGGTGCCCGGGGCTTTGGAACGATGGCCAAATGCATGCCTTCAGGCGCATTACCGATTTCGTGCACCAGAACACCAGTGCCAAGATCGGCATGCAACTGGGCCACGCGGGGCGCAAAGGGTCGACGCGGGTCAGTTGGGAAGGTACCGACATGCCTTTGCCCTCCGGCAATTGGCCTCTGGTGTCGGCTTCGCCCATTCCCTATATCGACGGCGTGTCACAGGTGCCGCAAGAAATGACGCGCCGGCAAATGGATACGGTGCGCGACGAATTCGTCGCGGCCGCCCGCCGTGCGCAGCAGGCCGGTTTCGATTGGCTGGAGCTGCATTGCGCGCACGGTTATCTGCTGTCCAGCTTTATTTCGCCGCTGACGAATCAGCGCGGCGATGAATACGGCGGCACTCTCGAAAATCGCCTGCGCTACCCGCTGGAAGTATTCCGGGCGGTGCGGGACGTTTGGCCGCAGCACCTGCCCATGTCGGTGCGCATATCGGCGCACGATTGGGTCGAGGGCGGTATTACGGCCGACGATGCGATCGACATCGCGCGCCAGTTCAAGGCGGCGGGCGCCGACATGGTGGACTGCTCGTCCGGGCAGGTCAGCAAGGAGGAAAAGCCGGTTTACGGGCGCATGTATCAAACTCCGTTCTCCGACCGGGTGCGCAACGAGGCCGGCGTGCCGACGATTGCCGTGGGGGCGATTTTCGAAGCCGATCATGTCAACAGCATCATTGCATCGGGCCGCGCGGATTTATGCGCCCTGGCTCGTCCGCATCTGGCCGACGCGGCCTGGACCTTGCGTGAGTCGGCGCGCATAGGCTTTGTCGATGTGGCCTGGCCCAAACAATATTTTCCGGCCAAGCGCCAGCTTGAAACCAATTTTGAACGGGCGGCCGCTTACGCGCAGCCGGTGGGAAAATGAGCCTTAACCATTCGCTCGACAAGCGCCATGCTCTGGTAACCGGCGCTTCGCGCGGCATAGGCTATGCCGTGGCGCGGCAATTGCTGGAGCAGGGAGCATGCGTCACGCTCATGGGGCGAGGCGAAGCTGCGCTCAAACAGGCGGCCGCCAGCCTTGCCGTTCATGGCGAAGTGAATTTTGCCAGCGGCGATATTGCACGGCAGTCCGATGTGCATCAGGCCTTTGCCGCGGCCAAGGCACGTTTCGGCCCGATCGATATTTTGGTGAATAACGCGGGGCAGGCCGTCAGCCAGCGTTTCGATCGTCTGGATGACGCGGCATGGCAGCAAATGCTGGCCGTGAACCTGACCGGCACTTTCCACTGCATGCAGGCAGCCCTGCCGGATATGCTGGAACGGCAATGGGGGCGCATTGTGAATGTGGCCAGCACCGCCGGCCTGGTCGGCTACGCCTATGTAAGCGCCTATTGTGCCGCCAAGCACGGCGTCATCGGACTGACTCGCGCGCTGGCGCTCGAAATCGCAAGAAAGGGTGTGACAGTCAATGCGGTGTGCCCGGGCTATACCGAAACCGATATTGTGCGGGAAGCGGTTGCGAATATCACTGAAAAAACCGGCATGAATGCCGAGCAGGCCCGGGGGAAGCTGGCGGAACGCAATCCCCAGGGCAGGCTTGTGCAACCGGACGAGGTCGCCGAAGCGGTGGTATGGCTATGCCAGCCCGGCTCGGCGGCCGTCAATGGGCAATCCATCCCCATCGACGGGGGAGAGGTGATGGCGGGTTAGCGCCCGCTGTCTGGAAAAGGAGAATCTGCATGGAACAGGCAGTACATACAATGACCCACCACAAACGCCCTTATGCCGGCTATCGGGCAAAGAATTTCCTGTGGGAGACGTCCGCCGACGGCAAGGTGGCAACCATTACCCTGAATCGTCCGGAGCGCAAGAATCCCCTGACGTTCGATTCCTATGCCGAGTTGCGCGATTTGTTTCGCGGCCTGGTTTATGCCGGCGATATCAAAACCATCGTTATCGCCGGAGCGGGTGGAAATTTCTGCTCGGGCGGGGATGTGCATGAAATCATAGGGCCCCTGACCACCATGACCATGCCCGAGTTGCTCGATTTCACGCGCATGACAGGCGATCTGGTCAAGGCAATGCGCGGCTGCCCCCAGCCCATCGTGGCCGCCGTCGATGGCATTTGCGCCGGCGCTGGCGCCATGGTAGCCCTGGCTTCCGATATGCGCATCGGTACACCGCAGGCACGCACGGCGTTCCTGTTCACGCGCGTCGGCCTGGCGGGCGCGGACATGGGGGCGTGCTCCTTGTTGCCGCGCATGATAGGCCAGGGCCGGGCATCGGAACTGTTGTATACCGGCCGGGCGATGACGGCCGATGAAGGTTTGAGCTGGGGTTTTTTCAATAGCCTGCAGGCCTCCGGCGCGGTGCTCGGCGCCGCCCAGGCGCTGGCGCGTCAGTTGGCCGACGGCCCCACGTTCGCGCATGGCGTCACCAAGAAATTGCTGCATCAGGAATGGGCGATGGGCGTTGACGAGGCAATCGAGGCCGAGGCCGAAGCCCAGGCCATTTGCATGCAGACCCGTGATTTTCGCCGTGCCTATGATGCTTTCGTCGCCAAGCAAAAACCTGTGTTCGAAGGTGATTGAATGAACGACACCAGTTGGCTGGAATGGCCTTTTTTCGATGAACGGCATCAGGAGCTGGCCGGGCAGCTTGAAGCCTGGTGCAACAGCACCCTGGCGCATGTGGACCATGGCGATACCGATGCGGCATGTCGCCGCCTGGTGGGCGAGCTGGGTGCCGCGGGATGGTTGCGCGTAGGCGTTCCGCAGGGGCCCGACGGCAGTTGGGGTGGACGCTGGCCGGCGATCGATTCGCGTGCCTTGTGCATCGTGCGCGAAACTCTGGCGCGCCACGATGGGCTGGCCGATTTTGCCTTTGCCATGCAAGGACTGGGCAGCGGCGCTATTTCCATAGCCGGCAGCGATGCACTGCGATTGGCCTATTTGCCCAGAGTGGCCGGCGGTCAGGCGATAGCGGCTTTTGCCCTGTCCGAACCGGAAGCCGGCTCCGATGTGGCGGCCATGGCGTGCGAGGCTCGGCTGGACGGCGATGCCTACGTCCTGAACGGACAGAAAACCTGGATTTCGAACGGCGGAATTGCCGATTTCTATTGTGTTTTCGCTCGCACCGGCGAAGCCCCCGGCGCGCGTGGTATTACCGCGTTTGTGGTCGATGCGGACGCGCCGGGCCTGACTGTCTCGGAGCGTATCGAAGTCATTGCCCCTCACCCCTTGGCAACGCTGCGGTTCGACGAGTGCCGGGTTCCCGTTTCGCATCGGCTGGGCGATCCCGGGCAGGGTTTCAAGATTGCGATGATGACTTTGGACATCTTTCGCGCCTCGGTGGCCGCGGCCGCCCTGGGCTTCGCGCGCCGGGCCCTGCAAGAGGCGCTGGCGCGCGCCAGGTCGCGCCGCATGTTCGGCCAGACGCTGGGTGACTTGCAATTGACCCAGGCGGCACTGGGCGATATGGCCACGGAAATCGATGCCGCCGCCTTGCTGACGTACCGGGCCGCCTGGATGCGCGACGTCAAGGGAGTCCGCACCACCCGCGAGGCGGCCATGGCAAAGATGGCGGCGACCGAGTCGGCCCAGCGCGTCATCGACCGGGCCTTGCAGATGTTTGGCGGAGCCGGTGTGGTGAGCGGCATGCCGGTTGAAAAACTGTATCGCGAAATTCGCGCCTTGCGCATCTACGAGGGCGCGACTGAAGTGCAAAAACTGATTATTGCGCGCGAGCTGCTCAAAGACGGCTAGGACGCAGAGCCCGCGCCGCAAGCTGGAAGCGGGCGGCGCAGCCGGGACAACAAGGAGACGGACATGGAAGTATCGGCATACCAAGACACCTTTGCGCGGGATCATCTGCCACCTCTGGATCAGTGGCCGGAACTGCTTCTCGACGGCAACCCCGACGTGGCCTATCCGGCGCGCCTGAATTGCGCGGTGGAGCTGGTCGATGCGATCGTGGGCCAGGGCCGGGGCGACCGGATCGCCCTGCGCTGGTGCGAGGGCGGCGAACACCGCAGCATGAGCTACCGCGAACTCATGGCCCTGACCAACCGGATCGCCCGAGTGCTGACCGAAGACATGCAGTTGCAGGCGGGCAACCGGGTTTTGTTGCGCGGCCCCAATAATGTAATGATGGCCGCCTCCTGGCTGGCCGCCGTGAAGGCGGGCCTGGTTACGGTGCCGACCATGCCCCTGCTGCGAGCTTCGGAGCTCAAGCCGATTATTCAAAAGGCTCAAATACAGGCGGTCTTGTGCGATGTGCGCCTGGCCGACGAAATCGAGCATTGCCTGGATGCCAGGCATCCCGATTTTTGTCCCGAAATCAGGCAGGTGCGCTATTTCAATGATCCTGGCGCGGAGGGGCTGGAAGCGCTTGCCGCGGCCAAGCCGGAGACTTACGCGGCCTGCGATGCCGCCATCGACGACGTATGCCTGATTGCCTTCACCAGCGGAACAACCGGCAAGCCCAAGGGTTGCATGCACTTCCATCGCGACGTGCTGGCGATGTGCGATACCTTTTCCCGCCACACCTTGCAGATGGATGCTGCCGACATAGTCTGCGGCACGCCTCCTTTGGCGTTCACCTTCGGATTGGGCGGCTTGCTGTGTTTTCCGCTGCGGGTTGGCGCGTCCGTTGTGCTGACCGAGCGGCTTACTCCTGACGAGATGCTGGCGACGGTGCAGGATTTCGGTGTCACCATGACTTTTACGGCGCCTACGTTTTACCGCCAGATGGCGGCCCTGGTGTCCAAATACGATCTGTCGACGCTGAAGAAGACCGTATCGGCGGGGGAAGCCTTGCCCGACGCCACGCGGCAGCTCTGGAAAGAGGCCAGCGGAATCGAAATGATCGATGGCATAGGAGGCACCGAGATGATCCATGTATACGTATCGAGCGCGGGGGCCGAGGTGCGCCGCGGTTCCATCGGCAAAGTCGTGCCGGGCTATGTGGCGCAGGTGGTCGATCAGGACTTCAAGCCGGTCGCGCCGGGAGTCGTAGGCCGTCTCGCCGTCAAGGGGCCGACCGGCTGCCGCTATTTGAGCGATGAGCGCCAGAGCGTCTTTGTGCAGCAGGGCTGGAACCTGCCCGGCGATACCTTCAGCATGGATGAGGACGGCTACCTGTTTTACCAAGCCCGCAACGACGACATGATTATCTCGGCCGGCTACAACATTGCCGGCCCCGAAGTCGAGGGAGCCCTGCTGCGGCACGAGGCGGTTGCCGAGTGTGGGGTAGTGGGCGTACCCGATGCAGACCGCGGCAATATCGTCACTGCCTATGTGGTGCTCAAGCCCGGCTTCAGCCACGATGCTGCCATGGTCAAAACCTTGCAGGAACACGTCAAATCGGTAATCGCGCCCTATAAGTATCCGCGTGCCATTGAGTTTGTCGACAGCCTGCCGCGCACCGAAACCGGCAAGCTGCAGCGTTTCATGCTGCGTAAGAAATCATCATGATCAGCGTTTTATAAGGAAAATGGAATGAATACTTTGCAACCTCCCGACTGGTTGGCTCCGCGCGGCTACGCCAATGGCATCATGGCGGAAATGGTGGTGGGCAGCCGCCTGCTGTTTGTCGGTGGCCAGATTGGCTGGAATGGCCAGCAGCAGTTCGAGACCGACGACTTCGCCGAGCAGGTGGGCCAGGCATTGAGAAACATCGTGGCCGTTCTCAAAGAAGGCGGCGCAGGCCCGGAGCACATCGCCAGGATGACCTGGTACGTATGCGATAAAAATGAATATGTAGCAGCCTTGCGTGAAGTTGGCCGCCATTACCGCGAGGTGATCGGCCGCCATTACCCCGCCATGACCGCCGTTGAAGTGGGCGACCTGGTCGAAGACCGGGCCCGCGTGGAAATCGAAGTCACCGCCGTCGTGCCGCCCACCGCCTGATCCCTACGAACTGTCCGCGTGACCCCCTGATTGCCGCGTTGACTCATGCCCATAACTCATAGCCGCGCTGGCCCATGATCGTGCAAAAAACGCAAGCCCGTGACCATTCAAAAAACGCAGGCCCGTGATCACCCAAAAAACGCAGGCCTGTGATTGCCCAAAAACCTAGATGCGAGCGGGGGTGGCGGCCCAGGCGGGGTGGGCGAGCTTGAGTCCGCCGCGGCCGCAGCCTG
>NZ_BAAGUZ010000004.1:0-117205 GCF_054781135.1 Paralcaligenes ginsengisoli | reverse complement strand
GCGCAGCACCACGACCGCTGGACGTGCCGGACTACACAGCACCGCCCACCCTGCGGCGTTTTTATAGAACGAACCGCCCAGCCGCCAACCTAAACCGACCCAAAACGAAAGTTACAGAAACGTATTCAGTGTCGTAACACTAGAACCAAAATAACACTGGTTTTGCCTCTTGGCGCATTCTGTCTCGTACAATGCAGCATTCGGTGGACAGATTCAGGCGTCCGCTGCAGCCCCGAGGTTGTGGCCGCTTGTAAGCCAGCTCCGCCGTATTTCCAGCCTTGCCCACGCATCAGGAGATTAACGCCAATGCGGCAATCACTATGAAAACACCAAAAAGAATCCTGCCCCTGCTGGAAGAAGGCCTGGTCGACGAAGTCATGCGCCAGTTGATGAGCGGCAAGGAAGCCACAGTCTATGTGGTGCGTTGCGGCGACGATATTCGTTGCGCCAAGGTGTACAAAGAGGCCACACAACGCAGCTTCCATCAAGCGGTAGCCTACCAGGAAGGCCGGCGGGTGAAAAATAGCCGGCAGGCGCGTGCCATGGAAAAAGGGACGCGATACGGACGGAAGATGGCCGAAGAGGTCTGGCAAAGTGCCGAAGTCGATGCCTTGTACCGATTGGCGGCTGCGGGCGTGCGCGTGCCGGCGCCGTATCTTTGTCACGAAGGCGTGTTGCTGATGGAGCTTGTAACCGATGCGGACGGCAATGCCGCGCCGCGCCTGAACGATGTGGAATTGAACCGCGAACGGGCGCTTGAACTGCACGCGGTGTTACTGCAGCAGGTGGTATTGATGTTGTGCGCCGGCGTAATTCACGGCGATTTGTCCGAATTCAACATTCTGGTCGATGCAAACGGCCCGGTCATCATCGATTTGCCGCAAGCCGTGGATGCCGCCGGCAATAGCGTTGCATCGACCATGCTGGAACGCGATGTGACGAACTTGGCTAACTTCTTCGGCGCCTTTGCGCCCGAGCTGCTGGGCAGCCAGTACGGCAAGGAAATCTGGGGCTTGTATCAGGCCGGTTTGCTCACGCCCGATACGCCCTTGACCGGCCGGGTCGAGGCGTCCAAAGAACCTGCCGATGTGGCGGCTGTGATCCGCGAGATCGAGCTGGCGCGTCACGAGGAAGAAGAGCGTCGCCGCGCTCAAATGGAGATATCGGCCTGACGCTTCCTGGGCTGCCGCCATAGCCGCCCGAATTCAAAAGCAAGGCCCGGAGTGAATCCGCAAGAGCCAGGCACTATAGTGATCTCATCGGATATGAATAGTTTTGAGAAAGATCATGAAAACACCGAGTCGTACGCTTCCGGATGGGCCAGGCGCCACCGAGCGGGATCCCCGCTGGGGCGCCGTGGTGGCACGCGATCCGGCCGCCGACGGGCACTTCGTCTATGCGGTGAAAACTACCGGCGTGTATTGCCGGCCGAGCAGCCTCTCACGGCTGCCGCGCCCCGAGAACGTGGAGTTTTTCGATACCCCGGCCAGCGCCGAGGCGGCGGGCTATCGCCCCAGTAAACGGGCGAGCGCCGACCAGAGCGCGGTAGCCGCGCAACATTCGGCGGTCGTCGCCCGCGCCTGCAGGCAAATCGAAACAGCCGAAACCCTGCCTGTGCTGAGCGAGCTGGCGCAACAGGCGGGCATGAGCGCCTTTCACTTCCATCGGGTTTTCAAGTCCGTCACAGGATTGACGCCCAAAGGCTATGCCGCGGCCAACCGCGCCCAGAAGGTGCGCGAGGAACTCAGTGGGGAAGGCACCATCACCGAGGCGATCTACAACGCGGGGTTCAATTCGAACAGCCGTTTCTATGAGGCTTCTGACCAAGTCCTGGGCATGCGGCCCAAGGATTATCGGGCGGGAGGCACCAATACCGATATTCGTTTTGCCATTGGCGAGTGTTCGCTCGGTGCGATTCTGGTGGCGCAAAGCGACCGGGGTGTTTGCGCCATTCTGCTGGGAGACAACCCCGATGCGCTGGCCCGTGACTTGCAAGATCAGTTTCCGCGCGCCAACCTGATTGGCGGAGACGCCGATTTCGAGCGCTTGATCGCCCAGGTGGTGGGGTTCATCGAGGCGCCGGCGCTTGGGCTGGATCTGCCTCTCGACGTGCGCGGCACGGTTTTCCAGGAGCGTGTCTGGCAGGCGCTGCGCGAGATTCCCGTGGGCGCGACCGTCTCCTACGCCGATATTGCCAGGCGGATCGGGATGCCCAAAGCCACGCGAGCCGTTGCCCAGGCCTGCGGCGCCAACCATCTGGCCGTGGCCATTCCCTGTCATCGCGTGGTGCGCAGCGATGGCGCCCTGTCTGGCTATCGCTGGGGCGTGGAACGCAAGCGCAAGCTGTTGAGCCGGGAAGCTCACTCGCTGCTTGACCTTGACATCATGGGAAGCTCTACATTGGCCAATAAGTGATTTATTGACAGTGTTGAAACCTGTATTTCAAGGACGTATTCATGAGCTCCATCCAAACTCCCACCCAGGCGGCCGGCTCGGCTGCCAGTCTTTCGATTCAGGGCATGAGTTGCGCATCTTGTGTCGGACGCGTCGAGCGGGCGCTCAGGTCTGTACCCGGCGTTGTCAGCGCGAATGTCAATCTGGCCACCGAACGGGCCGATATCGCCTTTATCGGTGCGCCGGATATCGCTGCCGCGGTGCAGGCCGTCGAATCGGCCGGCTACGAGTCGGCGCTCGTCGGCGGCGACAATAACGCCGATGAGGTGGATACAAGGCATGTCGCCGAGAGGTCGTCGCTAAAACGCGCCTTGATCGTTGCCGCCGTATTTGCCCTGCCGGTGTTCCTGATGGAGATGGGAGCGCACGCGGTTCCCGCTGTGCATCGTCTTGTGGAGCAGACCATAGGCATGCAGGCGAGCTGGTACATTCAATTCGTATTGACCAGCATTGTGCTGTTCGGTCCCGGCTTGCGATTCTTCCAGAAGGGCGTACCCGCATTGCTGCGCGGAGCACCCGACATGAATGCGCTGGTCGCCGTGGGCACCGCTGCGGCCTACGCGTTTTCGGTGGTGGCGACCTTTGCACCCGGGCTGTTGCCTGAAGGCACTGTGAATGTGTATTACGAGGCTGCCGCCGTCATTGTCGCGCTGATTCTGCTGGGCCGTTTCCTTGAGTCGCGGGCCAAAGGCCGAACTTCCGAAGCGATCGGGCGCCTGCTTGGGCTGCAGCCCAAAACCGCGTGCCTGCTGCGTAACGGAGTCGCAGTAGAGGTGCCTGTCAGCGAGGTGCGCAGCGGCGATCAGGTCGAAGTACGTCCGGGTGAGCGTATTCCCGTGGACGGCGTGGTGATCGGCGGGGCGAGTTTTGTCGATGAATCCATGATCAGCGGCGAGCCGATTCCGGTCGAGAAAAAAGCCGGGGCCGAACTGGTAGGCGGCACGGTCAACCAGAATGGCGTGCTGACCTTCCGTGTCACTCAGGTTGGCGGCGATACTGTTTTGTCGCAGATCATACGCATGGTCGAGCAGGCCCAGGGCTCCAAGCTGCCTATCCAGGCCATGGTGGACCGCATCACTATGTGGTTCGTTCCGGCCGTCATGGCCGCGGCGCTGCTCACTTGCCTGGCCTGGCTGCTATTCGGGCCCTCCCCGGCGCTGACCTTCGCATTAGTCAATGCGGTGGCCGTGCTTATCATTGCCTGCCCCTGCGCCATGGGCCTGGCCACTCCGACCTCGATCATGGTCGGCACCGGCCGCGCCGCCCAGATGGGGGTGTTGTTCCGCAAAGGCGAAGCACTGCAATCGCTCAAGGATGCCAAGGTGCTTGCGGTCGACAAGACGGGCACCTTGACCAAGGGCAAGCCCGAGCTGACCGATCTCGTGGTGGCCGAGGGCTGCGAGCGGGCATGGGTGCTGGCTCGTGTTGCCGCTGTGGAAACCAAATCGGAACACCCCATTGCCCGCGCCATTGTTGCGGCGGCCACCGCGCAGAACCTGGCATTGGGCGCCATCGATAAATTCGAGTCCCTTACTGGCTTCGGCGTACGCGCCGAGGTGGATGGCGAGCGCGTCGAAATTGGCGCGGATCGCTTCATGATCCAGCTCGGCCTGGATATTTCGCCTTTTGCCACCGAGGCGGACCGTTTGGGTGAAGAGGGCAAGACGCCGCTGTATGCGGCCATCAATGGCCGCCTGGCCGCCCTGATTGCTGTTGCCGACACTATCAAAGAGACGACGCCTCAGGCGATTCGCGCCTTGCACAAGCTGGGGCTGAAAGTCGCGATGGTCACGGGGGACAATCGCCGCACGGCCCACGCCATTGCGCGCCAGCTCGGCATAGACGATGTGGTCGCCGAAGTGCTGCCGGGCGCCAAGGTCGATGCGGTCCGGCGCCTGAAAAAACAGTATGGCCCCGTTGCCTATGTCGGCGACGGCATCAATGATGCGCCGGCGCTGGCCGAGGCGGATGTCGGCCTGGCCATAGGCACCGGTACCGATATCGCTATCGAAGCGGCGGACGTGGTGCTGATGTCCGGCGACTTGGGCGGCGTGCCCAATGCCATTGCATTGTCCAGGGCCACCATCGGCAATATCCGGCAAAACCTGTTCTGGGCTTTCGCCTATAACGCGGCCCTGATTCCCGTGGCCGCGGGAGTGCTTTATCCGTTTAACGGCACATTGCTGTCGCCGGTTTTTGCCGCCGGCGCCATGGCGCTGTCCAGTGTGTTCGTTCTGGGCAATGCGCTGCGACTGCGGCGCTTTCAGCCGCAACGCCTGGCCTGACCGGCGTTGCGCCGTCACTGCGTAACGCACCGCTTTGGCGCGATCCGTGCCCGATAGCACGATTTCCGCACCGTCTTGAAACAAGTCCTTGCAGATTTCCAGGGACGTTTCCGGTGCGCGCCTGTCGCATTTCTTCTTGCCGCAAAGTTGGCACGTATCTTGCTTTAACTCCTTTTGAGTGCTGTACATCTCGATCGCCGGCCATGCCGGCCCCATCTCATTTGGAGTCATCATGAAACGTAGACTGGTACTTAAACAACTGACGGCTGTCAGCCTGCTTGCCTTGTCCGGCTGGATGCCGCAAGCTCTGGCCGCCGACACGATCAAGGTGGGTATTCTCCACTCGCTGTCGGGCACCATGGCCATTTCCGAAACGTCCTTGAAAGACGTGGCCCTGATGACGATAGACGAAATCAATGCCCATGGGGGCGTGCTGGGCAAAAAGCTGGAGCCCGTGGTCGTGGACCCGGCGTCGAACTGGCCCTTGTTTGCCGAGAAGGCGCGCCAGTTACTGAGCCAGGATAAAGTGGCCGTGGTTTTTGGCTGCTGGACTTCGGTATCGCGCAAATCGGTACTGCCGGTGTTCAAGGAACTGAACGGCCTGCTGTTTTACCCCGTGCAGTACGAAGGCGAAGAAATGGAACGCAATGTGTTCTATACCGGCGCGGCACCCAACCAGCAGGCGATTCCGGCCGTGGAATACCTGATGAGCGAAGATGGCGGAGGCGCCAAGCGTTTCGTGCTGTTGGGCACGGATTATGTGTATCCGCGAACCACCAACAAAATCCTGCGCGCCTTCCTGCATTCCAAGGGCGTCAAGGACAGCGATATCGACGAGGTCTACACGCCGTTCGGTCATTCCGACTATCAGACCATCGTGGCAAATATCAAGAAGTTTGCCACTGGCGGAAAGACCGCGGTGATCTCGACCATCAACGGTGATTCCAATGTGCCCTTCTATAAAGAGCTGGGCAACGCCGGCCTGAAGGCAACCGATGTGCCGGTGGTGGCGTTTTCGGTGGGCGAGGAAGAGTTGCGCGGCGTGGATGCCAAGCCTTTGGTGGGGCATCTGGCGGCGTGGAACTACTTCGAGTCGATCAAGAATCCGGTGAACGCGGAATTCATCAAGAAGTGGAAAGCCTATGCCAAGGCCAGGAATTTGCCGAATGCCGAGACCGTGGTGACCAATGATCCTATGGAAGCAACCTATATCGGTATCCATATGTGGAAGCAGGCCGTCGAAAAGGCGGGCTCCACGGATGTCGACAAAGTGATTGCGGCGATGGGCGGGCAGCAATTCAATGCGCCCGATGGCTTCACCGTCGAAATGGACAAGACCAATCATCACTTGCACAAACCTGTCTACATCGGCGAGATCAAGGCGGATGGCCAGTTCAATATCGTGTGGAAGACCAAAGGCCCGATTCGCGCTCAGCCCTGGAGTCCTTACATTCCAGGCAATGAAAGCAAGCAAGGTCTTTAAGCGGAAAGGGTCGTCATGGGCATGGCTGCATTTTTGAATGTCTGGCGCCGGATCATTCTGGCGTTGCTGATGCTCGCGACCGCCCCGGTCGCGTTTGCGGCAGGCGAACGCGGCATCGATCCGGGGTTGCTTGCATCCCTGGCGAGCGGCGATACCGGGGCCAGGCTGCAGGCCATTTCCCGGTTGGGCCAATTGCCCGACCCCCTTGCGGCCAGGGTGCTGGAGGCCCTGGATAGCGAAAATCTGTATGCCACGCCGCAGGGGCGCGTTCTGATCATGGGCAAGGACAAACGCGCTCTTGATCCGGCAACGGGACAAAAAGAGGCCCTGCCCACCGATGCCGATGCGGTCACCATCAACAACAGGCTGCGGCGCGCGATCGACGGTGCCTTGGCCGTTTCGCGGCTATTCTCACCGGACCCGGCGGCGCGTCTGGCGGCCGCAAAACGCATGCAGCAAAGCAGCGATGTCACGCGGTTAGCGCTGCTTGCGCAGGCGCTGGCAAAGGAAACGGATGCGCGGGTTCGCAGCGCGCTGCAGATTGCGCAGGCCAATCTGGAGATCAAGAGCACCGACGCCGCATTGCGCATGCATGCGGTAACGACGCTGGGCGATACGAACAATGCCGAATTCCGGCCAGTGCTGGCGAGCATGCTGGGCAAGGACGCCAGCGGCGCTTACCTCGAACCGGATGCGGGCGTGAGGTCTGCCGTCACGGTGGCGCTCAAGCATATCGACCGCCATCTGGCCACTATCGAATGGGCCGGCAATCTTTTTTATGGGATCAGCCTGGGCAGCGTCCTGCTGCTGGCCTCTCTTGGCCTGGCCATCACCTTCGGCCTGATGGGCGTGATCAATATGGCGCACGGCGAACTGCTCATGATAGGCGCCTATGCCACGTACGTCGTGCAATGGGTCTTCCGGCAGTTCGCGCCAGGGTGGATGGACTGGTATGTGCTTGTGGCGCTGCCGGTCGCCTTCGTCGTCACAGCCCTGGTCGGCATGGCGCTGGAGCGCACCGTGATTCGATGGCTGTACGGCCGCCCGCTGGAAACCCTGCTCGCGACATGGGGCATCAGCCTGATCCTGATGCAGACGGTCCGAACCCTGTTCGGCGCGCAGAACGTCGAGGTCAGCAACCCGTCGTGGATGTCCGGCGGAATCACGGTGCTCGGCGGGCTGGTGCTGAGCCACAACCGCCTCGTGATTATTGTGTTTGCCATGCTGGTGGTTTTCCTGGTGTGGCTCTTGCTCAACCATACGCGCCTGGGGCTGTTCGTGCGCGCCATCACTCAAAATCGCAGCATGGCGGATTGCGTCGGCGTGCCGACCGGCCGTATCGACATGCTGGCCTTCGGCCTGGGTTCGGGCATTGCGGGCCTGGCTGGCGTGGCCTTGTCTCAATTAGGGAATGTGGGCCCTGACCTGGGCCGCGGCTATCTGGTGGATTCATTCATGGTCGTGGTGACGGGCGGAGTGGGGCAGTTGGCGGGTACCGTCATCGCGGCCATGGGCCTGGGCGGCGTCAATAAGTTCCTGGAGCCGTATGCGGGCGCCGTCATGGCCAAGATCGTCATCCTGGTGCTGATCGTGCTGTTTGTCCAGAAGCGCCCGCAAGGGCTGTTCGCCCCGCGCGGAAGGAGTGTCGAATGATCGCCGCCAATTCACTGGGCCCGGCCGGATTCTTGTCGCGCCGGAGCCTGTTTTCACCCGCCGCCTGGACGGGATTGTTGGTTGCCGTCATTGCGCTGGCCCTGCTGCCCGCGCTCAATCTGGCGCTTCCGGCAAGCCATCCATTGCATGTATCGTCGTATACCGTGGCCTTGCTTGGCAAATTCATGTGCTACGCCCTGGCCGCGCTGGCCCTGGATCTGGTCTGGGGCTACGCCGGGATACTGTCGCTGGGCCATGGCCTGTTTTTTGCGCTGGGAGGATACGCCCAGGGCATGTACCTGATGCGGGCCATTGGCCATGACGGCGTCTACCAAAGCAATTTGCCGGATTTCATGGTGTTCCTGGACTGGAAATCCTATCCCTGGTACTGGGCGTTTACCGATCATTTCTGGTACGCGATGCTGCTGGTTATGCTGGTGCCCGGTGTACTGGCATTTGTCTTTGGCTATTTTGCATTCCGCTCGCGCATCAAGGGTGTGTATTTTTCAATCATTACCCAGGCCTTGACGTTTGCCGCAATGCTGCTGTTCTTTCGCAACGATACGGGTTTCGGGGGCAATAACGGCTTTACCGACTTCAAGCGCATCCTGGGTTTCGACATCACGGCACCGGGCACGCGCGCGGTGCTTTTCTGGGTCACGCTGGCGGCGCTGGCCGGCTCGCTGGTTTTTGCCCGCGCGATCACTCAATCCAAGCTGGGCCGTGTGCTGACGGCGGTGCGCGATTCCGAAAGCCGCCTGCGATTCATCGGCTACGACCCGCTGGGTTTCAAGCTGTTCGTGTGGACGGTGTCGGCGGTAATGTGCGGTATTGCCGGGGCGCTTTACGTGCCTCAAGTCGGGATCATCAATCCGGGCGAAATGTCGACCGAGTCGTCGATTGAAATGGTGATCTGGGTGGCGACCGGTGGCCGCGGCACGCTGATCGGTCCGATCCTGGGGGCGGGCGTGGTCAATGGCCTGAAGACCTGGTTCACCAGCGTGTTTCCCGAGTTCTGGCTCTATGCGCTGGGCCTGATTTTCGTATTGACCACTTTGTTTCTGCCGCAGGGCATGGTGGGTCTGGCGCGCCAGGTGGCTGCCCGACGTTCAGGGAGTAAAGCATGAGTATGTCGGGGGCTCGGCCACAAGCCGGTGCGGTGCTTGATGGCGAGGCGGGCGGCGAAGCCTCGTACGGCCGGGTTGCTTCGGCGGACGTCGACACCCGCCATGGCGCCATTCTCTATCTGGATGACATCACGGTCAGCTTCGATGGTTTCAAGGCCTTGAACAATCTCAGCCTGGATATCAGCGTAGGCGAATTGCGCTGCATTATCGGTCCGAACGGCGCGGGCAAGACCACCATGATGGATGTCATTACCGGCAAGACCCGGCCCACGGCCGGCACGGCCTTTTTCGGGCAAAACATCGATCTGACAAAATTCAGCGAGGCCGAGATCGCACATGCCGGCATAGGCCGGAAATTCCAGCGGCCCACGGTGTTCGAGAATCACACGGTATTCGAGAATCTGGAACTGGCCATGAAAACCGACAAACGGGTCAAGCCGACATTGTTTTCGAGATTGAGCGGCGAACAGGCCGATGCCATTGGCTCGACCCTGGAGTTGATTCGCCTGGGGCAGGAAGTGTGGCGACCCGCCGGCCTGCTGTCTCATGGGCAGAAGCAGTGGCTGGAGATCGGCATGCTGCTGATGCAGGAGCCGCAATTGCTGTTGCTGGACGAGCCGGTTGCGGGCATGACCGATGCCGAGACCGAACGTACCGGCGAGTTGCTGAACGAGCTGCGCGGCCGTCATTCCTTGATGGTGGTGGAGCACGATATGGACTTTGTGGCGAGCATCGCGGGGGCCGGAAAAGTGACGGTGCTGCATGAAGGATCGGTTCTGGCGGAAGGTACCATGGCGCAGGTTCAGGCCGACCAGCGCGTTATTGAAGTCTACCTGGGGCGCTGAGATGCTGGACGTTCGGGAAATCAATCAATACTACGGCGGCAGTCATGCGTTGCGCGGCGTGTCGCTGTCATTGAGGAAGGGCGAGTGCCTGGCGCTTCTGGGCCGCAATGGCGTGGGGAAAACCACGCTGCTCAAATGCCTGATGGGTGTGCTGCCGCTTGCATCGGGCAGCATTGTGTTCGATGGCGGCGATATTACACGCCTGACGCCGCATCAGCGTGCCGCGCGCGGCATTGCCTATGTGCCGCAGGGGCGGGATATTTTTGCGCGGTTGACGGTTGAGGAAAACATTCTGATGGGGATGGCGAGCAAGCCGGCCTCGGCGGCGCGCCGCATCAAGGGTGAGGTTTTCGAGCTGTTTCCGGTGCTGAAGTCGATGTTGGCCCGCCGTGGCGGTGATTTGTCGGGGGGACAGCAGCAGCAACTGGCCATCGCGCGGGCCCTGGTGGCGGAACCGAAGCTGATCATTCTGGACGAACCGACCGAGGGGATCCAGCCTTCGATCATCAAGGATATTGCGAAGGTGATACGCCTGTTGCGCGAGCGCGGCGATATGGGTATTTTGCTTTGCGAGCAGTATTTCGATTTTGCGCGCGAGCTGGCCGATCAGTTCATGGTGCTGTCACGCGGCGAAGTCGTGGCCAGTGGCGATAAAACGCAAATTGATGGAGAGGATGTGCGCAGGCATTTGTCGGTTTGAGCCTTAAGGGGGGCTTTGTGGCTGGCCTGTGCTTGTTTCTTAAGGAGCGGAGGTGGCGGGTCAATGACCGCTGCTAGATGCCGGCATGGTATGAGTTCTTAAGGCGCGGGGGTGGCGGCCCAGGTTCCGATCCAGGATGTAGTTTGCGCGGCTTGCGCGCCAGTGGCCCGGGTGATGATGACGGCTAATAGTGCTGTCGCGATGTGCAGGGTTCCGGTCGCCCGGCGGCTTGCTTTTCTGGGGAAGATATTCATCGAAGATTCCTGGTCTTTTGCTGTTGTTTTTCAACGTGGGCGATGTCGTTCATGCATTGGATGGAGCGCAGGCCGGGCTTCTCGCCGGCCTGGCGCGTTCGTGCCGGATGGCGATGAGGGCCAGCCCAACCGCGCAGAGGGGGGCGATGGCCGCGACCCAGGCAATGGCATTCAGGCCGGGGCCGTGTGCGATGACCATGCCGCCCATCCAGGCGCCCAGGGCGTTGCCCAGATTGAATGCGGCGATATTGAAGCTCGATGCCAGGCTCTGGCCTGCGCCCTGTGCCTTTTCCAGTACCCACATTTGCAGGGGAGATACTGTCGCGAAGGCCGAGGCGCCCAGCAGGCCGACAAAGATGATGGCCAATGCCTTGTTGTGCATGGCGAACGGCATCAGTCCCAGTACGGCCGCCAGGGCGACCAGGCTGCCAAGTACGGTGGGAATCAGGTAGCGGTCGGCCAGCTTGCCGCCCAGCAGGTTCCCGACGATCAGGCCTGCGCCAAAGACCAGCAGAATAGGCGATACGGAAGTCTCGTCGAATCCGCTGACACGCGTCAGAAGCGGCGCGATGTAGGTGAACACGGTAAAGACGCCCGCATAGCCCAGCACGGTGGTCGACAGTCCCAGCAGTACAGGGAGGCGGGCCAGGGCTTTCAGATCGGATCGCCAATCGCTCGCCTGCGGGCTTGCCGCATCCCGGGGGATGAACAGGCCGATGATAATCAGGGCGGCCAGCCCTATGCCTGTCACGGCCCAGAAAGTGGCGCGCCAGCCGAAGGCTTGGCCGAGCCAGGTTCCGAAGGGCACACCCAGGATATTGGCCACGGTCAGGCCGGTGAACATGACGGCAATGGCCGATGCGCGCTTGCCGGGGGCCACGAGGCTGGTGGCGACGACTGAGCCGACCCCGAAGAAGGTGCCGTGCGCAAATGCGGTAAGGACGCGGGCGGCCATCAGGAAGCCGTAGCTCGGGGCCAGCGCGCAGGCTGCATTGCCCAGGGTGAAGATCAGCATGAGCCCCAATAGCACGGTTTTACGCGGCCAGCGGGCCGTCATGGCCGTCAACAGGGGAGCGCCGGCCACGACCCCCAGCGCATAGCCGGATATAAGCAGGCCGGCCGCCTGTATGGTTACGCCGAAATCGTTTCCGACTTCCAGCAGCAGCCCCATGATGACAAATTCGGTAACGCCGATACCGAAAGCGCCGACAGTGAGTGCGTATAAAGCGAGTGGCATGAAAATTCGTATCCTGTGAATTCAATTGCTATTTGATATGCAATGATGAATTCAAATCACTTTTTAGGGTAGACTGATTACAGGAAAAACACTTGTGAGTTCATTTCAACATGGCACGCCTGGATATCAATCGATCGGGGGAAATGGAGGTTTTCGTTCGGGTTGTTGAACAGGGAAGCTTTTCTGCGGCGGCGAGAGCCCTGCGCATGACGCCCTCGGCAATCAGCAAACTGGTAGGGCGCCTGGAAGGCCGGTTGGGTGCCAGGCTGGTCAACCGTTCGACACGGCGGGTGCAATTGACCCCGGAAGGCTGCGTTTTCTACGAGCGCAGCGTTCGGGTGCTGGCGGATCTCGATGAGGCCGAGCGCGGCGCGGCCACGAACGGGGCGCCGCGGGGAAGGCTGTGCATCAATGCCAATGTGCCGTTCGGCCGGCATTTCCTGTTGCCGCTGGTACCCGAGTTCCTGGCCCTGCACCCCGACGTTACGCTCGATATTGTGCTGACCGATGAGGTGATCGATATCCTCGAGCAACGCACGGATGTGGCGGTTCGTGCGGGGCCGTTGAAGAGTTCACGCCTGCTGGCTCGCAAGCTGGGGGAAACGCGAAAAATGATTGTCGCCGCGCCCTCGTATCTGGAGCGCTGCGGGGTGCCGGAAAATCCGGTCGATCTCGAGCGCCATAATTGCCTGGGGTTCAATTATGCGCGAACGATCGAGGGCTGGCCTTTGATCGATAAAGGGCGCAGCATCAGCGTGGCGACCATGGGCACGGTCCAGATCAGCGACGGGGATGCCCTGCGGCACCTGGCTGTGGCGGGGGTCGGGCTGGCTCGCCTTGCGCATTTCCAGGTGCGCGACGATATTGCTGCCGGGCGGCTTCAGCCTGTATTGGAAAACTGCAACCCGGGCGATAGCGAAGAGATCCACGCTGTATTTCTTGGGCAAGGAGGGTACCTGCCGGCACGCGTCCGTGCTTTCCTGGATTTTCTGGTGGAAAGAGTCAAGTTCGATTAGGCCGGATCCCGTAGAGACCATCTTGTAAGTCAATAGGCGGGTTCTGTAGGGGCGAGTTCTTTGCCCGCCCTCATGCTGCGTAGTCGTGGCCCGTGGCGAAAAAGTGCAAATTGATGGAGAGGATGCGCGCAGGCATTTGCCGGTTTAGTCGGGGCGTAGCGAAGGTCAGCGTGGCACGACGATGCCGAACAATATGATGTCCGCGTATTCGCGTGCGATGTCGTGGCTCGATTGTTTGCCGCCAGGCTGATACCAGCGCGCCATCCAGTACACCGACGAAATGACCGCGCGCACAACCGCATTCGGGCTGCGGGCCTGGAATAGGCCGGCGGCGATGCCGTCGCGCACTATATTGCGAATCGTGTTTTCATAATTGACCCGCCATTCGATGGCCACGTCTCGCATGTTAGGTTCTTTCAGGTTTGCAAAGCGGGTCAGCAGGACCTGGAAGAAGGCCTGGTGCGTTTCAAAGAATTCGGCCTGGGCTTCCATGAAAGCGATAAGCCTGTCCTGCGGCTCGGTATGGCGGGCGACGGCCGCGTCGACATGCTCGCTCAATTGGCGCACTGTCGAAACCACAATGGTGCCCAGGATTTCTTCTTTACGATCGAAGTAATGATAAAGAGTGGTTTTGGACAAGCCGACCGCTTCGGCGATATCCAGCAACGAGACTGCCTTATAGCCTTCATCGGCAAACAGGCGTGCCGCGACTTCGAGGATTTCATCCTTGCGGGCGGTACGATGCACGGGTGCGGTCATTCTTTTTTTTGCGGCTGTCTTGCTCGCCATTTGCGGATCCTTTCGACCTGATAATACAGATATTGCTGATGATTCCGGTATCTTAACGTGCCTCTTGCAGGCATTTTCAGGCGGCCATGTCGATGCTCTGCACCAGCCGTAGCGGCGTGTAGATCAATATGGTTTCGCCATGCTGGTTGACGACTGCATTGCGGCTGCGCACCAGGCCTCGGGGGCCCTGCGAGGCGGGGCGCGATTCTATGATTTCTGCCTCGACATGTATCGTGTCGCCCACGACGGTGGGTGCCTTGATGTCCAGTTCCATGCCCAGGAATGCCAGGCCAGTGAACTGTACGCTGGGGGCCACCAGTCCTTCGGCGAAGGAGTACAGCAGCGCGCCCGGAACCACCCTGCCTTGCAAGGCCCGGCCGGCGGTGGAATGAGTATTGACGAACACGTCTTCGGTAAACCAGATGAGGTTGATGAAGGTCACCAGATCGGTTTCGGTGATGGTGCGTGCCATGGTCCGGAAGCGGAATCCAACCGGCAACTGCTCATAGTAATAGCCCTGGCCGAGCAATACCGTGTCTTGGTCCATATATTTTCTCCTGATCTGTGCAAGTCTTGCGATAGGGGCGCGCAGGGGTGCGCAAGCTTTATTCCTGCCATTGAGGGCGGCGTTTTTCAATGAAGGCCAGCGGGCCTTCGCGTGCATCGGCGCTGGCATAGACTGGCCGGTGAAGTTCCTTGGCATGCTCGAATCCAGCATCGCAGCCCAGGCTTAGCGCGTCATTGAGGCTGCGCTTGGCGGCCAGCACCGACAAGGGGGCGTTGTCGCGGATCAGCCTGGCCAGCTCGATGGCGCGCGCCAGCACTGCGGCACTGTCGGGCTCGAGATAATTGAGAAAACCAATCTCGTGAAGCCGCTCGGTCGGCTGCATGGCCCCGGTCAGGACCATTTCCATGAGTATGGCTTGCGGCATCTGCCACAGCATTGGCACTGCCCAGGGAGAGCCGCGGCCCACTCTGGCCTCGGCTATGCCGGCGTGGCTGCCCGCCTTGCCGACACGCAGGTCGCAATTAGCGGCCAGCACCATGCCGCCAGCCGTGAAGTGTCCATTGAGCGCGGCAATCAGGGGCTTGGCCACGTTGCGCATGCGCTCGAAAAAAGGGTCGCGCAGGGCCTGGAGAATATCGGTTCCATGTTCTCGCTGCACTCGCGCCGCATCTTTCAAGTCCATGCCGGCACAGAATACGCCGCATTCGGACGCAGTAATCACGGCAGCCTTAACAGTCTTGTCCTGGTCGATCTCACCCCATAGGTCGTATAGCCTTTCCGATGCCGCGATGGATAAGGCGTTTCGTTGGGCGGGGCGATTCAAGGTGATTAGTGCAGTCCCATCACGGACTTCGTAGAGTATGTCGTTCATATCGTTCCCTGGGCACGCAGTTTCGCGGCTTCTTCGGCGCCAATGTCCAGCAGGTCGGCGAGCACTTCGCCGGTATGCTCACCCAGCATGGGAGGAGCAAGCGAATATTCGATGGGTGTCTGCGAAAAACGCATTGGGCTGGCGATCGACGGCACATGGCCGGCGCGGGCATGCGGCAGGTCAAGGCGCATGCCGCGCGACCGCACCTGCGGATCGGCGAAAACCTTGTCTATGCTGTTGATGGGGCCGCAGGGCACGTTATTGTGTTCGAGCGCTTCTATCCAGTCATCGCTGTGACGGCTGCGCATGACTTCGGCCAATACCGGCAGCAGGATATCGCGATGGGCGTTGCGGTCCGCGATGGTGCGAAAGCGCAGGTCCCGCGCAATATCGGCCCGATCGGCAACGGCGCAGAATCGTAGGAATTGTTCGTCGTTGCCCACGGCAAGAATGATATGCCCGTCCCGGGTAGCGAAGACTTGGTAAGGCGTGATATTGGGGTGGCCGTTGCCCGAGCGTTTGGGCACGGTTCCCCCAATCAGCCAATTCATGCCCTGGTTATGCAGCACGGCCACTTGCGAGTCGAAAAGGGATATATCAAGGTGCTGGCCTTGTCCGCTTTGATGGCGGCTATGCAGGGCCGCCAGGATCGCGCTGGTGGCATACAGGCCTGTGACGATATCGGCCAGGGCGACACCGGCCTTTTGGGGGCCGCCGCCTGGCTGATCGTCGCGTTCGCCTGTGATGCTCATCAGGCCGCCCATGCCCTGGATAAGGAAATCGTAGCCTGGCCGATTGCGATACGGGCCGGTCTGGCCGAAGCCGGTAATTGAACAATAGATCAGGCGAGGATTGATGGCGCTCAGTTTGGCATAGTCGAGCCCGTATTTGGCCAGCCCCCCGACCTTGTAGTTTTCCACGACGATGTCGGATATTTCTGCCAGCCTGTGCAGCAGCGCCTGACCCTCCGTCTGGGTGAAATCGACGGTAATCGAGCGCTTGCCGCGATTGCATCCCGCGAAGTAAGCGGCGTCGATCGGCTTGCCGCTTTCGCGGTCAAGGATCCATGGCGGTCCGAACTTGCGGGTATCGTCGCCCTCGCCGGGGCGCTCCACCTTGATTACGTCGGCACCCAGATCGGCCAGTGTCTGTGTCGACCACGGGCCGGCCAGGATGCGGCTGAGGTCCAGTACCCTCACTCCAGAAAGGGGTCCCGTCATGGTGTGGTACTCCCTAGATCCGCATGGATTTGGCAATAATGGTGCGCTGTATCTGCGAGGTGCCGCCGCCGATCGTGGATTGCATGCCTTCGCGGAAATAGCGCTCCATATCGGATTCGGGCAGCATGCCGTGGCCGCCATAGATCTGCATGCCGCAGCGCGTGACTTCCTGCAGCGTTTCCGATGCAAAAAGCTTGGCCATGCTGACTTCCCGTGAGTAATTTTCGCCGCGGACCGCCATGTCGGCGGCGCGATATACCAGCAGCCGCGCGGCATCGACCTTGGTTTGCATATCGGCCAGCATGTGGCGGATTACCTGAAAGTCGAAGATCTGTTTCTCGAATTGGATACGTTCATGGGCATAGCGCAGCGCGTCGTCGACGGCTTGCTGGGCGTTGCCCACATAGCCCGCTGAAACGGCAATCCGCTCCAGTTCAAGGTGATCGGTGATGATGGGCCAACCCTGGCCCGGCGTGCCCAGCATCTGCGATCGTTCCGCCTTGACGTCGTCGACAAAGATTTCTGTGGTGCCCGTGGCCCGGCGCGCCATGGTTGGCAAGCGTCGGATATCGAGTCCGGGAGTGTCGTTGGGAACCAGGAATACCGACAAGCCTTCGCGTTTCTTGGCCGCGGGGTCGCTGCGCACCAGCATGGCAATTACCACATTCTTGGCGGCGGCGCCGCTGCACCATAGCTTTTGGCCTCGCAGTATATAGTTTTCTCCGTCGGCTATGGCTCGGGTGCGCGTGCTGGCCGCGTCGGATCCGGCTTGCGGCTCGGAAATCGATATCGAAAAGCGAATTTCGCCGCGCATGAAAGGCTCGAGGTATTTTTCCTTTTGCTCGTCCGTGCCGAATTTGACGATATTCATGGCGGTGAAGGTCGACACCATGAAAGCCGTGGCGAAATCGAACCCATATTTGGACAAGCCTTCGCACAGCAATGCATAGTCGAAGATGGTACCTCCCATGCCGCCGTGGTCTTCAGGTATCAGCAGGCGCAGCCAATCCTGCTTGACGATAGCCTCGTAGCCCTTATAAGGATATTCACGGTTGATGTCGCAGTTACGGATGTATTCCCGGCCTATCTCGCGCTCCATCAGCCGATCGACTTGGTCTTTCCACAGTGTTTGTTCGTGGTTCAGAAAATTCATGAGGCTTCCCTTGCTTTCGTATTGGCGCTGTAGGCATATGCAACTGGTTCGGGCACCGCTGCCAGGCGGTCGCGCCGTACCAGCAGGCTGAATTCACAGCTCAGAATAATTTCGCGGCGCTGGTTGGTTGCCTGAAGCAGCACCGTGGCTACGCCGTGTTGTTCACCCTTATCGCGCAGGGCAATGATTTCGGATTGGGCGTAAATCGTATCGTTGATGAACGTAGGCTTGACGAAGCGCATATTGTCCACGCCGTAGAAGGCTTCGATCAGTTCCGGATCGAAGCCGATCAAGGCGTTGGCAATGACAAACACAAGGCCGCCCTGCACCAGCCGTTCGCCATAGAGCGTATTCTTGGCGAACTCCACATTGCTGTGCAATTCAAGCCAGTTTCCCGTCAGCATGCAGAAATTGACCACATCCGATTCAGTGATGGTGCGGCCGCGCGACGCGCGTTTCTGGCCGAGTTGCAAGTCGCCGTAAGGGGCGTCGATCATGAGAGGTCTCCAGAGTTCGGTCGCAGCGCCTGAACTGGCGTTGAGTCGGAAGCGATGCGCCGCGAGTTGTTGCGCTGGACAAGAATGAAGCCGATCAGCAGCACTGTGGCGCTGGCGTCATAGACTAGCCCGGGTATGAAATACAGAAAACCGATAAGAGCTATAAGCAATCGAGCAGGCATCGAAAGCGAATGCCACAGGTAGCCGATCGAGGCGCTTGCCAGGCAGAACATGGCGACCGCCGTGATGAGGGTCGCGTAAGCGATATCGAGCAAGGATCCAGCCATCAGCAGCCCCGGCCTATACACCATCATGAAAGGGAGGAAGTACACCCCGCCGGCTATCAACAGGGCATAGCGCGCGACACGCCAAAAGGACTCTCCGGCGATCGCGGCCGCGGCGAAGACGCTGGCGCAAACAGGCGGGGTAATAGCCGACAGAATGGCGAAATAGAAAATGAACAAGTGCGCGGTAAGCGGAGGCAGCCCAAGCTTGGTCAGCAAAGGAGCGGCTACCGAGGCGGTCAGCACATACGAAGCGGTGGTGGGCACGTCCATCCCCAAAAGCATGCATAGGACCGCGCTTATCACCAGGGCAATCAGCAATCGGTCACCGGCAATTGCCAGCAATTCGCCGGAAACTTTGGTGCCCAGCCCGGTGGCGCCTATGATGGCCGTCAGAATTCCCGCGCATCCAAGCAGTACCGAAATCATGATCAGGCCTTTGCCGCCGTCGACCGCGCCTATCGCCACGTCGCGTATCATGCTGGTCAACGCTCGTGGCAAGCCGCCGGCGCCCTCGCGCAAGGCCGTGGCGATCAATCGGCAGAACAATGCCAGGACAATCAACGTCAGTGTCGCCATCGCACCCGCGAACGTCGCTGTGTAATTGGTAGCCAACAGATAAATCATCGCGAATATGGCGCCGGCCAGGGGCGTTGCCTTTTCCCATGAAATCACGGCGCGTGGAATGGGCGTGGCCGAAAGCCGGTTCTTGCGCGCGAATAGATCGACGCTGACAAAGATCAGCGAGAAGTAGAGAATCGCCGGCAGGATCGCCGCCTTGGCGACTTCTATATAGGGAATGTTCAGTAATTGAGCCATCAAGAAGGCGCCTGCGCCCATGATTGGCGGCATGATCTGGCCGCCCGCCGAAGCGCTGGCCTCCACGCCCGCGGCAAAGGCTTTCGGGTAGCCGGCGCGCCGCATGGTCGGGATGGTCACCGATCCAACAGCCATCACATTTGCCACGGCCGAGCCCGACACGGTTCCGAACAGGCCGGAGGTTACGACGGCGACTTTGGCGGCCCCGCCGTGGCCACGGCCGGCCACGCGATTGGCAAGTTGCACGAATACTTCGCCGGCCCCTGTGGCCATCAGCAATGCGCCCAAGATCACGTAGATGGCTATGACGCTGGTACCGATATCAGCCATGAATCCGAACATGCCGCCCGTCGACGCATACAACATGCCCAGGGCGGTTTCAGCGGAGACCCGGGGCGGCTGCCATAGGCCGCTCAGGATCGCATTGCCCCACAGGAAATAGATCAGTCCCAGTACAGTCATGATGGGCAATGCCCATCCCAGTAGGCGCTGGGTGGCCATAATGAGAATGACAATAGCGACGCTGGCCATCAGGAGATCGACGCTGGTAAGGTCGTTCATCACATCCATGAAGCGCTCATGGCCTATCATGACATGCAGCGTGGTCGCCAGGCTCAAGAGGGCCAGCAACCACAGAAGACCCTTGAGCGGCGATAGCCGCTGGATGCGCAAAGCCAGGGACCACCAGGCCAGGGTCATTGCGCCGCCAATGAATATGCCGCGTTGGATCAGGGGGTTATATGAGCCCGCGAACGACGTGTAGATGTGAAACAGCGTGAATGCGGCGCAGCATAGGGCGAACGCGATCGATTCAGCGTTTCGCGGGGTCGGTTCACGGGCGGATTCGATCATTTGAGCGACTCCCAGAACCTTTTGGCGCCCGGGTGCAGCTTGATGCCTACCTTTTCAGCGGCCAGAGCCTGCGCTTTGAAGTCGAAGTCTTTCAGATGGGGCCAGGCCTGTATCAGCATGGCGCGATTGTCATAAATCGATTTGGCAATCGCATAGGCGGTGTCGTCGTCCATCAGGGCGGTCCGTGTCGCATATACGATCAGCACCGACGGTGTATTGACGGGCGGCTGGCCCTCCATCACATTGACGATTTTTGTGAACCCGACTCCTTTGATGTGACTGCTTATTTTTTCCTGTTGTGCTGCGGTAAACGATAGTAGCCGCATCGGGGTCGTGACGATGAGTTCGCGTAATGTAGCGTCCACGCCATGGCCTGGGCCATATTTGGAATAGCCGACCAATTGGCGGTTCTGGACTCCCTCCACCGCATCTTTTACAGTGCCGGGCACCAGGTTCGGCTCAATGCCCAGCGTGGTGAATACCTGGCGGGTCAACTGCTCGGCGCCGCTGCCGCGAATGCCGGGGTTGAACTTCTTGCCTTGCAATTGCCCCAGGTCTGTGACTTTGGAATCTTGCGTCACGGCCACATTCAGCGTCGACACGTCATAGGCATAAAGGGCCACCAGATCGGGTACGGCTTTGCCTTTGAAGACGCCAGTGCCATTGATCGCCTCGATTGCCGCATCGGTGGCCACCAGGCCCAGGTCGAGTTCGCCCTTGGTCAGCCGCCGGATGTTGTCCACGCTGGCGCCGGTTTCGATGTGCGACACATGCGCGCCTGGGATGCCGGCGGTTATGGCCTTTGCCATGGCATCCGAGACAACGAAATGGCTGGATGTGATATTGGTCGACCCCAGTGTCAGACTGGTTTTTGGGGCCGCGCAGGCAAGGCTGCTCAGTACGAGCGTTGCCATACCGAAAATGAGCGAAAAATTATGGGGAGGTTTGGACAGGGATTTCATTTCTTACTCCGGAGAATGCGGTGGGCACAGGGCCAGAGCAGTTGCAGTGCGTTGCGATAGACAACGGCTCAGGATGCATGAAATGCTTCGTCTAAAAAACCGACTATTCGGTCGGTTAAAAAATTATAAATGCTTTTTTCCTGTCGTCAAGTGTGGAAAACACTTGTCAAGATTTTATGAAAGATATCGATTTTCATAGGTAAAACAAAGAATAAACCCTCATATTGCTTATAAAAATTATTTCTAGGCTTGCATCTGTCGCAGGCTTTGTGGCAGAATTTAAACCGACCAATTAGTCGGTTTATTTATAGGCGGACAAAAATGAAAGGCTCAACAACCATACGGCTGGGCTGCGGTGGCGGATTCTGGGGCGATGCATACGATCCGGCCGCGGAGCTGGTGGCATCGGCCAATCTTGATTTCCTGTGTTTCGATTTTTTGGCCGAGCTGACCATGGCCATTCTGCATAGGCAGAAATCGCGTGCGCCGGAATTGGGCTATGTAAGTGATGTAGTGCCCTTTATGAGCAATCTTGCCACACAGGCGCGCGAGCAGGGCACATGCCTGGTTTCAAATGGCGGCGGAGCCAATCCCGCGGCTGCCGGCCGCGCCATTGCAGATGCGCTGGCGCAGCGCGGGCTGCGCGGCACCCGCATTGGCGTGGTGTCGGGCGACGATCTGATGGATCGCCTCGACGAGTTGATCGCGGATGGCGTGCCGCTCGTTAATTCAGCGACCGGCGCTGCCGATCTGTCGACGATACGTTCGCGTATTCTCTGCGCCAATGTGTATGCCGGTTCCGAAGGCATCATCGATGCGCTTGCCGCCGACGCCGATATCGTTGTAACGGGCCGGGTTGCCGATTCCGCCCTGTTCGTGGGGCCGATCCTGCAGCGTCTCGGCAAGGGTTACGACGATCCTGATCTGGTTGCCGCGGCCATCGTGGCTGGCCATATAGCCGAGTGCGCCGCAGGCTGCACCGGCGGCATGTCGTCGCGTTTCGATGAAATGCCGCATATGGGCCGCGCCGGCTTTCCCATTATCGAATTCGCGGCCGACGGAAGTGCTATTTTCACCAAGCTCGCGGGCACCGGAGGGCGTGTCGATCAGTTCACTGTAAAAGAGCATCTGGTCTATGAAATCGGCGATCCCCGGCGCTATGCCGTGCCCGACGGTGTGGCGGACATGACTTCGCCGCGCGTCGCGGAGCTGGGCGCCGATCGCGTCAAGGTCAGTGGCAGCAGGGGGACGGGGCGGCCATCCCAATACAAATTGCTGATTGGCTATTCGGATGGCTGGATCGGCGAAGGCCTGATGATGTTCCCATGGCCCCGCGCCCTGGACCGCGCCCGCAAGGCTGAAACAACCCTGCGCGAACGTTTTGAGCGGATGGGGCTGGTGGCCGATGCCATCGAGTTCTCATACATAGGCGTCAATACCTTGCATGGCCCGGCCGCACCCTGGCCCCAGGACGACAACAGCAATGAAATCGGCCTGCGTGTCGCGGTACGGACGCGGACTCGCGATGAAGCCGAAAAAGTACGCCGCGCCTGCTCGCATCTCTGGATCATGGGGCCTGGCGGGACGTCTTTCGGCGCGCCTTTCAAACCGCGCCCGGCCATCAGCTTATGGCCGACGCTGATAGACCGGGAACTGGTGTCCCACCATATGGAGATCATCGAATCATGAGCCGTCTGCTCGAAGAAATCGCCTATGTGCGTGCCGGGGACAAGGGTGATAACGTGTCGATCGGTGTACTTGCGAAGCGTCCCGAGTTCTACGAAACCGTACTTGCCACGGTGACTCCAGAGCGTTTGCGCGATTTGTTCGGCAATTGGCTGAAAGGACAGGCGCATGTTTATCCCATGCCGAATATCGACGGCTGCCTGGTACTGCTCGAGCAAGGCCTGGGAGGCGGGGCCACCTGCACCTTGCGTTTCGACCAGACCGCCAAGTCGCTGGGTTATGCCGTTTTGCGGCTGGCGGTGCAAGAGCCGCTGCCGGAATAAATCGATATGTATGATGAGCCGGATGCGGCGGCCGGCGATACTTTCTATCCGGCCAGTTTTATTTTGGTCAAGGATGCCAGCGGCTTTCCTTCAGCCCTGACAGGTTGGCTCCTCGTTTTCCCCCTAGCGTGATGGACAATTGATTGGCTTTGCTGACAAGCGTTTCCACAAACGCTTCGAGCTTCTTTTTTGTCAGTCGGCTGGTGGGGCCGGAGATGCTGATGGCGCCGAGCAGTTGCCAGTTCACCCCATATACGGGAGCTGAAACGCTGGCTACATCGGCATCCCGTTCTCCTATGGAAATGTAGTAGCCCTTGCGTCTGATGCCGTCGAATTCGTGCCCCGGGGTGCCGGTAAAGGCAAGAATCACTTTGCCAGGCGAGCCTTTCTCCAGGGGCAGGACTTGCCCTACCCGAATATGGAAACGGATTGCTTGCGGCCCTTCCACCCGATACAAACAGGTTCGGGTATTGCCTTCGCGCACAAAGAAAGTCGAGCTCTCGCCGGATAGCTTCGACAGTTCCTGCAGCACGGGTTCGACCGATGCCGTGACATCGAAAGAGGCCTGGTATCGGGCGCCCAGCCAACCCGCCGCGGGCCCCAGGCGCCATGCGCCATCGTCCCTGTAGACCAGATACTGGTGGGTGGCCAGTGTTCGCGCTATGCGCAGCACGGTGGTTTTGTGCAATCCGCTGCGCCGGCTCAACTCGGCCAGCGATAGGTATTCGTCTTGAACGCCGAATGACTCGAGCAGGCTGATGGCCCTGGTGACGGCAATGACACCTATTGCATCCGGCTTGTCGTCAGGCGTGGATTTCAAGGCAGGCTGCGTTTTGTTGAACACACTTGATTTCATCAGGAGAAACTCAGTTGTATTGTGCGAAATTTGATTTTATAGTCAATAACGGAAAAATAGAAGGGCAGTCGTGTTGCCACGTTCGCGTCACAAAAATCGTGTATTCCCAAGGAGTGAAAAGTGAAGAAAATGCTTTATGGCATGGTGTTGTCGATACTGAGCGTGGCTGCGGCCACACAGGCCAGAGCGGAGGAGTACCCGGCTCAGCCGGTAAAGATTGTTGTCGGATTCAGCGCCGGCGGCCCCAGCGATGTGGTGAATCGCGCTTTTGCGAATTTCGCGGGCACCCGGACCGGCAAGAATTTCATCGTTGAAAACAAGCCCGGCGCCAACTCGACGATTGCCACTCAATACGTTAGCCAGGCCAAGCCCGACGGCTATACCTTGTTGGGGGCGGCGACCAACCATACGATGATTCCGGCTTTGTATGGGAACCGGATAAAGTTCGATGTCGAGAAATCCTTCATACCGATTTGCACGTTTGCCAAAAGCCCAACTGTGCTGGTGGTAGGGCCCTCGTTTCCCGTTACCGGCCTGAATGATTTTCTGGCAAAGGTAAGAAAGAGTCCCGGGAAATTCTCGGCCGCGTCGGCGGGTGTCGGGAGTTCCGGGCATTTTGCGACGGCTTTGTTCGAAAAGATAGCGGGCGTTCATTTCAATCATATTCCCTACAACGGAGCCGCTCCCGCCATCAATGCCTTGATGGGCGGGCAAGTGGACATGTCGTTTGCAACACTGGCTTCCGTGCTTTCACAGGTCGGTTCCGGAAGAATGAAAATACTGGCGGTTGCCTCCAGCCGGCGCCTGCAGTCCCTGCCTGACGTCCCTACGTTTGAAGAGGAAGGAATAAAAGGCTATTCCGCTGATGCCTGGTACGGTTTGTTGGCCCCTGCGGGGACACCCCAAAACGCCATTGCGGTTTTGACGGACTATGTCAAAGCGTTTCAGGCAGACCCCGCTGCCCGGAAGAGCCTGAAATCCCTTGGTCTCGAATCCGACGCAACGTGCGGGTCCGCTTTTGCCGCCGAAATAAAAAACGAAGTCGCGACCTATACCGAGTTGGCAAAGAGTCTGAGGCTTAAAAACTGAGATCGCCGTCACGCGCCGGATGGCCTAGGCATGCGCTGACGGCCTTCCGGGCTTGGAGTTTCCTGGAATTTTCACGCGTATTCAGGACAGGTCCAGATCATAAATGCGTCTGGCGGTTTCATGGAACAAGTCGGAAACTTCATCCTGTGAGCACGCCAGGCTCAATTTCTTGAATGCATTCCATAGCACGTGGTACGAGAACATTCCTTTATCGACAGGGAAGTTGCTTTCGTACATGCATCGTTTTGTGCCGAACATGTCTATCAGTGTTTCGACATAGGGGCGCCACTCGGCGGCAAGCAGATCGGATGACGGGGGAGTATCCAGCTTGTGATATTGATGCCCCATCACCATCAAGCCAAAGCCGCCCAGCTTTACGGAGGTGTTGGGCAGATCGGCGAGCCTGCGCATGTCGTTTTGCCACGCCTGGAAGACTTCCTTTTTGCAATCGGTGTATGGGCCCACACCCAAAGGGCCGCCCAGGTGATTGATGACAATGGGGATATTAGGGTGGTTTTTTGCTAAGTCATGCAGCAGCGGAAGTTGTGTGTGATAAGCCCAGACATCGAGTGTGAGCCCATATTTTCCAAGGCAGCCCACCCCTTCTGAAAAGCGGGGATCGATCAGGAGATTTTTAGGCGGCAGTATGGGATTGCTGCGCACGGCTTCGTGCTCATGCCAGGCGGTGGAGTTGCGTATACCCTTCAACCGTGTGCCGCCCGCGGCAATCAGGCGCTCGAGGACCGGTTGTATGCCATGGCCCAACGTCAGGTCGGCACAGCCTATGATGCCGGCGCATCCCCGCTGTTTTCCATAGAGCCCACTTGCAAACCGGGCGGCTATGCCATTGGCGAATTCGACTTCGCCCACCGGCTTGTAATGGTCGTCCCCGGCTTGCTTGTACATGCTGCGGCACTGGACAAATAGAGTGCCGACAATATTGTGTCCGGAAGTGATGTCTTCGCGCAGTTCGTCAAACAGGTATTTGGCTCCCGGCCTGTCCCAAAGATGATGATGCGGGTCGACGATGGGAAGATCCGGCCAGAGTATGTCTTCGCGGCGTTTATCGAGCCAGTCGGTTCTGATCTGCGCATGCGGCGAAGTTGGGGTGTTTGGTTTTTTTTGCATGGATAAAAGCCGGGCTTGCGGCCCGGCTCCTTGCTTGTCCGCGAAAGTTCAACGATGAAGAATCATTGCGCTACGATACCCGCGTTCTTCACCACTTTGCCCCATTTTTCGGATTCCGAATTCATATACTGTTTGAAATCATCAGGGGTTGAGGCGATGATGTCCGCGCCCAGCGAGTCGAATTTCGCCTTGACGTCGGGCTCTTTGAGCACTTCTTTGATATTTTTTTGAAGTATGTCGACGATTTCCTTGGGGGTCCCCTTGGGTACGAACATGCCATTCCATTCATAGACTTTATAGCCATCGAGGCCGGATTCGGCCACGGTAGGCACATTGGGCAGCAATGGGTTGCGCTTGGGCGATGTGATGGTCAATGCTTTCAGTTGCCCGCTTTTTACCATTGCAAGAGAGGATGCGATATTGGTGAACATCATGTTTACCTGTCCGGCGACGGTGGCCATGATTGCCGGTCCGCCGCTTTTGAACGGAACATGCAGCATCTTGAGGCCAAAGCCCTGATTGAAAAGCTCTCCGGCCATGTATTGCACCGTGCCCGTGCCGCCCGAGGTAAAGGTCAGCCGGCCCGGTTCGGCTTTGGCGGCCTTGACGACATCGGCAACGGTATTGAACTTGGAGCTCTTTGGAACCACCAGGATATTGGGGGTGACCGATACCAGGGTCAGAGGCACCAGATCCGTTTCCGGATTGAAGCTCAGCTTGTGCAGAAAAGGATTGATCGACAGAGGCGTCGCGTCGTAAAGCACGGTGTAGCCATCGCCTTTGGCGCGGGCCACGTAGGCTTCGCCTATCATGCCGCTGGCCCCCGACTTGTTTTCGACCACAATGCTTTGGTTCAGTTTCTTGCCGAGGTTCAGTGCGATGACTCGCGCCAAGGCATCCGCCGTCCCGCCCGGTGCGTAGGGCACGACGATGCTGATGGCCCTGTCCGGGTATGCGGCGGATGCCAGCGAGGGCAGCATTGCTGCGGAAAGAAGGGTACCGATTAATAACTTCTTCACAAACATATCTCCTGTGTTTTGAGTTCTGGGGCGAGCCGCCGCCATTTTTTGACAGCGAAGCTGCCTTGCTTGAGGGTGTTGCTTAATTGTTGAGATGGATCTTGGCAGCGGCAATGAGTTTTCCCCATTGCTCGAAATCGTTGCGTTGCCGATTGCCTAAATCTTCCGGTGTGCCGCCTGCCAGCGTTATTTTCAACTTGTCGGCAAGGTCGATCATTTTTGGAGTTTTCAATATGTCATTGATGGCGTGATTGAGACGCATGACAATGTTTTCAGGAGTCCCGGCAGGCACATAAATACCTTGCCATTGCTCAATCACAAAATCGGAAACTCCGGCTTCTTTCATGGTGGGTACGTCTTTCAGATTGCCCAGTCTTTCCGACGAAGTGACGGCAAGAGCCCGCAACCTGCCTGCCTGAATCTGAGGGAATGCGGCGGCTATGGGAGCAAACATGAATGTCACTTGCCCGCCCATGACATCCTGTATGGCCGGTGTGTCTCCTTTATAAGGAATGTGAATTGCACCGATTCCCGTTTTCAGTTTCAGCAATTCTCCCTGCATATGGAGAACCGTGCCTGCGCCGCCAGACGCGTACGACAGGGCCTTGGGATCGGCTTTGCCCGCCGCGATCAACTGGGCCAGGGTTTTATAGGGCGAATCGGCGTTAACGACTAGAACGTGCGGAATCGTGCCCACGAGGATGACAGGCTCAAATCCCTTGTCGGGGTCGTAAGGCAGCTTGTGCAAAAAATGAGGAACTATGGATTGAGGGCCGATGGAAGTGCCCAGCATCGTATATCCATCCGGTTTTGCTCGAGCTACGTATCCTGAACCGATAGTTCCGGTTGCGCCGGCTTTGTTTTCAACGACAACGTTGGTGCCCAGACTATCGACGAGCAGCTTTGCGATGTTTCTACCCAGAATATCGGTTGTTCCTCCGGGAGGATAGGGGACGACGTAGTTAATGGGCTCGCCTTTGGGCCATGTGCTCTCGGCCATGGCTGTCGTTGCGGAAATAAAGGCAAGGCCCGCGCAGATTATTCTCGCGATGTTTTTGGCCAATGGAGTCATCGGATTTCCTTTGAAGAAATATAGTTAGAATTGGTATAGATTCGCAGGGTTATTAACCAGAATCTGTTCAAATACCTGATCATCGTTCACCCAGTCGGCCATCAGATCAAGCAGGTGTGCGTCGTCGGGAATCGGTTGCAAGCCGGCCGTTGCCGAGGCATGGGGCCAATCGCTACCCCAAACAAGCCGGTCCGGTCCGATTTGGGTATAAGTGCGAACGAGTTCTCTCATGTCTGAATAAGAGGGCGGGCCGCGATGGCTCAAAATATAAGCACCAGACAGCTTTACCCAGGCTTTGCGGGCAGCGATCAGGTCCAGGATGGCTTTATGGGCTTCGTTGTCGCTGAAGTGATCGGGATCGATTCGTCCCATATGGTCAAACACCAGGGGGACGCGGAGCGCTTGCAAACGTTGCTTGTGCCGGACAAGTTGCCGGGATGGCATCAGGATCTGGATATGCCATCCCAAATGTCCGATCTTTTCAGCCAGTAATTCCAGCATATCGATGGAGCTTGTCACACCCAGCGATAGGTTGAGGCGAACCCCTCGCACTCCTGCATTATGCAGGTCCTCCAGGTGGCTCATTGATATTGACGGATCCACTACCGCGATACCGCGCCCGCTATTGCCCAATATGGCCAGCCCATCGAGAATCGACTGATTGTTAGTACCGTAGGTAGATGGGGTAATAATGACTGCCCGATCCGTTCCAAGGCGATGCTGCAGTTTCCTGTAATCGTCTATTGACGCATCCGGAGGGTTCAGTTGTGCACCTGCTACGGCAGGATAATGGCGGCTGTAAAGATGCATATGACAGTCGCACGAGCCTCCCGGGATGGCAGTTCTCGGTAAAGAGGTCCCAGAGGTATAGGGAATGTCAGACGGCAAGTTTCAACCCCGGTTGCCGCATTGGTATGGTTAATATCGATCCGCTGACCGATTCGGTGCAATACAGCGTTTTTCGGTTGAGCCCGCCGAATGCGATATTGGTCAGTGATTTCCCCAGCGGGCTGCGCCAGACTTCAATGGGTTCGGCGAGTTCGTTCAAAACCCACACATACCCCAGACCTGGATTGGCGATGATCAGGTGGCCGTCCTGGTCGACCGCCAATCCATCGGGTCCGCTTGGCCCGTACGACGTGAAAAACTGGCCGACCTTGGCAACGCTGCCGTCCGCCATCAACGGCGCACGCCATATGCAATTTCCCCTGGTCACGGCGATGTACAGGACTTTCTCGTCCGGGCTGAGGGCGATGCCGTTGGGGCTGGGTATATTACTGATGAGCAGGTCGAGCTGGCCGTCGGGGCGAAGCCGATATACCCGGCCGCTTGGGTCGTGCATGCCCGATTGGCCCTGGTCGGTGAAGTACAGATTCTTTTTCGAGTCGAAGATCAGGTCGTTGACGCCCTTGAATCGCTCGGTATTGCGGCGGGGCAGATAGGGCACGACTTCCTTGGTGCGCAGGTCCAGTTTCATCAAGCCATTTTTATAGTCGGCGATGATCAGTTCGTTCTGGCCCAGGAATTTCATGCCGTTGGGCTCGCCGTCGTATTCGACGACCAGGCTCCATTCCTTGTCGGGCGATATTTTGAATATGCGCCCGAAGGGAATATCGGTCACGTATAAATTTCCGTCGGCGTCAAAGACCGGGCCTTCGAGGAATGAGTCGATGGGCACACCACCGCGATTGGCATGGGCCCATTCCGATGCGATTCCCGTTCGCCGGAAATGCCCGGGCATCGAGCTGTAGACCTCGGCGTCCTTTATTTCGATATTGGTTCGTAGAAACACGGTTATGTCCTTTGCTACGTCGTGCGCTGGTTCAGATGGCCGAGCAGGTTGCGTACGGCGGCCAGCCCCATATTCACGTAGGCGTCCCGGGTGACTCCGCCGATATGCGGGCTCAACAGGATATTTTCCGCACCTCGGAAAGGGTGGTCGGCCGGAGGAGGTTCCTGCTGAAAGCTGTCCAGACCCGCGGCGAAGACATGGCCGCTTTGTACCGCGTTCAGGAGCGCGCATTCATCGATCAGCCCGCCGCGAGCGGTGTTGACGATAATGACGCCGGGTTTGCACCGATCCAGCGTGCCCTGGTTCACCAGGTTCCTGTTGTCGTCGGTCAAGGGGCAATGCAGGGAAATGACATCGGAGTCGCGCCAGATTTCATCCAGGCCGGCTTCTTTTACAAAATCAGGAATTTTTTTTGCGTAAGGATCGTGGCTGATGACGTGCATGCCCATGGCATGGGCAATTTGCGCCACGCGGCCGCCGATGGCGCCCAAGCCGATCAGACCCAGGGTGCGTCCGGCCAGTTCCACGCTTTTGTGGCTGGCTTTGTCCCAGTGTCCGGCATGCATCCGCAGATTCATTCTGGCGATGGATTTTGCGCAGGCCAGTATCAGGGCAATGGCGTGTTCGGCCACAGCGGGTGCATTGACTCCTGTGGCGGCGCATACGGCAATGCCTTTGGCCTGCGCGGCCGATACGTCAATGGTGTCGATGCCGCTGCCATGCTTGGAAATCACTTTCAGGGATGGTGCGGCTTGAATGATCCTGGCGGTGATTTTCCCGTACCGGACTATGATGCCCGCGGGGTCATGCCGTTTCATCAGGGCCAGGATATCTTCTTCCTGAGGGGCCAATCCGGTAAAGACTACCTCGAAATCTTTCAGCAGATTCAGCGCTTCAGGGGCGAGATCGGCGGCGGTCACCAGAATGGCGCGTTTTGCCACGCTCATAGTGCTTCGCCTTCCTTTATCACGCCGGCCTGCACCAGGGTCTGCTGCAACCACGGCGCGCCCAGGTCGCCGCTCTTTATGGCGGCAATCCGCCTGGCTTCGGCATCGACTTTTTTCTGGGCCAGGACCAGGATCTCTTCCACGTTTTCACGGGGAACGACGACCACACCATCGGCATCGCCGACAATCAGGTCGCCAGGGTTGACTGTCGTTCCGGCCAGCGTCACGGGCCAGTTCACACGCCCGCCCAGGGCTTTGGTCGGCCCATTGGGATTGGTGCCAGCGGAAAATACCGGGAAGCTGCCCGCAACGATTTCTTCCGAGTCCCGGGTGGCCGCGTCCACTACGAAGCCGGCCAGGCCAGAGGCCTGTGCCTGGGTAACCATGATCGTGCCGCACAAGGCGGCCGAAAGATCGCCTTTCCCCTCTACGACGATGACATCGCCAGGCTGGGCCATTGCCAGGGCCGCATGAAACATCAAGTTGTCGCCGGGCCGGACTTCGACGGTGAATGCGGGTCCGGCCACTTTCATGGAAGGATGCAAAGGTTTTATTGCCCCCCCCAGTGTGCCGCGGCGCCCCCCTACATCGGCCAGGATGGCGGCCTGAAATTGGCTGGCTTTCTTGACGAGATCAGGGGCGACGCGTTCGATGTCTTTGCGGATGTAGGGTAGCGTTTTCATGGTTGGTGCTTCCGGGTTTCAGGGGGTGTTTGAATTAATGTGCAAGGGTGATATGTGCTTTCTTGATGACGTCGGCCCACATGTCGTAATCGGCACGCAGCCTGTTTGTAAAATCTTCCGAGGTTCCGCCCAGGGTCGTTGCGCCTTGCGCGCCCATGCGCTTGACGAAGTCGGGATCATTGACCGCTTTGTTTATGGCGGTGTTCAAGATGACGGTGATGTCTTTCGGGGTGTTGGCGGGAACGAGAATGCCGAACCAGGTCGTGGCGTTGAAGCCTTTGTAGCCGGACTCATCGATTGTCGGTACATCGGGGAGCACGCTGACCCGGCTTTTCGATGTCACGCCCAGGGCCTTGATCTGCCCGGCTTTTATCGAGCCCAGCAGGGTGGGGATTGAGGACATGTAGGCCTGGATCTGGTTGCCCATCAGTGCCGGCAATCCGTCCGATGCGCCTTTATAGGGCACGTTGGTGATCTTGATCTGGGTGGTGCGTTCGAACAGGACGGTGGTCAGCTGCGCAACCGTACCTATGCCCGGAAGCCCGAAATTCATGCTGTCGGGCGCGCCTTCGTTCACGGCTTTGACGAATTCGGGCACGGTGCTGTACTTGGCATTGCCGGGAGCCACCATGACGAGGGCGGAATCCGCCACCAGGCTGATCGGGATGAAGCTCTTGAAGGGGTCGTAGGGAAGGTTCGAGTGCAAGGTGGGATTGATGGCCAGGTTGCTGGTTTGCCCAAGCACCCATGTGTAACCATCCGGGTTTGCCTTGGCCGCGGCGGCAATGCCGATATCGCCGCCGGCGCCTGCTCGATTTTCCACGACGATGTTCCACTTGTTCTGCTGTGAGAGCGTCTTGGCCAGGTCGCGGGCGATCAAGTCAGTACCGCCTCCGGGAGGAAACGGAACGATCAGCTTGATGGCGTGATCGGGGTAGCTTTGAGTGGCCGCGGTTGCGGCCGTGGATGAAATCAAGGCGATGGCCAAGCCGTACGATAATTTAGCCAGCAGTTTCATGTCTTCTCCTGATTGAAGGTCTGGTTTTTGTAAGCACTAATGAAGGAAGCGGTTGTGCGCATAGTAGCGATATATTTCGTCTGTCGCATCATAGTTTCATCAGATGAAATTAAAACCGGGTGCTAAAACATGTGCCGGTACTTAAAATGGCGGGGGTGTCGGTGTTCTTGAGCGTTCCTTGGCGTTCTTAAGGCGCGGGGGTGGCGGCCCAGGCGGGGTGGAGCTCGCATCGTCCGGTCCTGGCTGCGCCAGGACTGCCCGCGGCCGGCGCCTGGATCGGGCGGTCGCGGAACTCGCGTCGTCCACAGCCCCCCGGGCTGTGGACACCCTTGACGCTCAAGCAGCCGCTCCCTTGCCTCCCGATCCAGGCGCCAGCCGCGGCGGACTCAAGCTCGCTCACCCCGCCTGGGCCGCCACCCCCGCTTGCATTTAAATTTTTGGACGATCACGGGCCATAATGCCGGGCGTGCGCGGACACTTTGCTCGCGGGCTTGTGTAGATACCGTCTTGGAAGTCAAGGAGGGCCGGGGTAATCGGGGCCGATAGGGGATTCGTGTGTTGAGCGCCTGGAAGCACCGATGGACGAGCTTGCGCATGGCGGCTTCCAGCAAGCGCCCGGCTTGCAAGGCCTAAATGCGGGATCCATTTACTTTATATTCAAGTTTGGCCGAGATGTTTGCTTGAATCCGTATTTTTTGCTGTCTTTCTTGCTGCCATCGCGTATCAGTTCGATAAACAAATTGGCCAGCAAGTCGGCGCTGGGGGTCAGTGTGCGATTTTTGATTTGAACCAGGCCCCAGTCTCCGAAGCGGTTTTGGGTCATGGGGATATTGAGTCTGACTACTTGCCCTGCCGCAATTTCCTGCTCCATCATCAAGTTGCTGCTGGCAAAAATAATATCCGAATCGGGCAGCATTTTCTTGATCAGCGCGATGTCGTCGCATTCGATATTGACCGCGAAGGTATCGTTATGGTCCAGGCCTATGCTGCGCTTCAATTCATGAAACACGACGGTGGGAAGGCTGACCGTGGCAAATGTGTACTTGAGAATCTCCTGGGGCTTGATCGGGCGATCCGGCTTGCCGGCTACCAGAGGATGCTTGCGGTCACAGAAAAGCGCGACCGTAAGCCCGCCTATGGGAGTAATGGCCAGCATGGCGTCGTCGGCTATGTCGCGAATGTCCGCCATGAAGAAATCGAGCTGTCCTTCCCTGAGATCGGCCAGCAGGTTTTTCCAATAATCAATCCGTATACGCAGCGAGATCTTGGGATACCGTTTGTGGAACTCTCTGATTCCAGCGCCCAGGAAGGCCGTGGCGGGGAAGGGGCCCGCGCCGAGCGCCACGCCGCCCAGGGAGCCGGTTTTCAAATACTCAATGTTTTTGTTGAAGTTCTTGGCTTCGGACAGCAGGTTCTGGGCATGGTCGACCACGAATTGACCTGTGGGCGTGACCGACACGGCATTGGTCGTACGGTCGAAGATTTGTATATTGAGCTCCTCTTCCAGGGAAGCAATGCTTTTACTCAGGGCCGATTGGCTCAAATGCACGCGCTCGGCTGCTTTGCTGAAGCTGAGTGTCTCGGATAGGGCCACGACATGGCTGAGCTGTTTTAGATTCATTATGAATTGAATTCATAGAGATAAGCCGAATTATTCATTTTACACAGATGTTTTGGGCATGGCATAGTAGTTTCAATGCATCGGTTTTATCTCTGAATCGACTTGATCGATCGACGAGTAGCCGTCGTAAATAGACAGAATAATAGCCAGAGACAATTCGGAGACCCATTCGTGATTAGCCGCCTTGACCACTTGTCCAGGAGTGGATGGAATGCTGTGGCCCGCAATAATGTAAGCGGCGCCTGTTTGCAGCAGGATATGCACGCAAAATACCTGGTTGTCGGCGCCGGATATGCCGGCTTGGCCGCGGCGCGGCGACTGGCGGAGCTATTTCCCGATGAAACCATTGTTGTGCTGGATGCGACGCGCCCAGCGGAGAATGCGTCCGGCCGGAACTCGGGCTTCATGATCGACCTGCCCTACGCAAAAATAGATTCCCGGTCGTCTCCGGAACAGAGCCAGTGGCAAATCAACTTGTTGCGATCCGGCCAGCGATTATTAAAGGATTTGGTCGATGCGCACAATATAGAGTGCGGCTGGAGCCAGGCGGGGCACTACAAGGCGGCTACCAGCGATTTCGGCATTGGCCAGCTGAAAGCCGTGGAGGCTACCCTGGAAAAGAACCGGATTCCTTTTCGGCGCCTGGCCCCCCGGCAAATCCGAAGCGAGCTAGGGTCGTCGCATTATAAAAGGGCGATCTGGTTGCAGAACTGCACCTTGGTCCAGCCTGCCGAGTTGGTCAATGGGCTGATCGGATCACTGCCCGAAAATGTGACGGTTTTTTTCGATACGCCCGTAAGCTCCATATCGCGCGGCAGTCCTTATGCCGTGACCGCCAATAATCATGAAATTAGCGCGGAATTCATTTTTCTGTGCGCCAATACGGGCCTGCCCTTCTTCGGTCATGCCAAATACCGGCAGCTCACCATGTATACGTACGCGGGATTGTCCCGCGAATTGTCCGATGCGGAATCGGCCGCTTTCGGCGGTGCGGCCGAATGGGGAGTCACTCCCGTCGAGCGGCTTGAGGCGACCAGCCGGAAAATCGATGGCAAGCGTTTTATGTTGCGTGCGGGTTTTTCATATAAGCATGAATTGCCGACCGATCAGGTCAAGAAGCATCTGTCCGGAATGTTGCTGGCGCGCTATCCCGATATGCCCGCGGACTTGTTTGAATATGTATGGGGCGGGGCGGTAAGCCTGACCAGGAATGGCGATCCGGTTTATGAACGTTTCGGCGAAAAAATCCATGGTGTATCGGGGTGCAATGCGTCCGGCATTTTAAAAATGACCATGCTCGGCACTTTATTGGTTGACGGTGTGTTCGGACTGGATTCCGAATTGCTGGATCAGACCCGGCGATTCAGCCATCCAGGCTTTATTCCCCCAGACCCGATAAGACGCATGGCCGTGAATATGAACATCAGAAAAATCAGACAGCAAATGAATGGGAGCTAGCGAGGAAAATCATGATCGAATGTATTAAAACCAATATCGTCAACGCGCCGGATGTGCCTATCAGCAATGCCGTTTTGGCCAACGGAACCATTTACACGGTTCAGGTTCCACGGGATCCCCAGACGCACCAGCCCAGCGGGCAAGGCGATATCGGGGTACAGGCAACACGGGTGTTCCAGCAATTGGCACATGTTCTGGAGTGCGCCGGGTCCGACTTGAATAATGTGGCGCAGATGACTATTTACCTGGTCAATAAAGACGATGGCAAGAAAATGAACGAAGTCTACAAAACATTTTTCAAGATGGCGCCTTATCCGAACAGGGCGACGGTCGTCGTCAAGGAACTGATGGGGGCCAATTGCCTGATTGAGATAGTCGTGGCCGCCGTTAAGAAATAAGCTGAAATTCCATGGAAAAAATAAGCATTATCGGCGCGGGGATAGTCGGCATGTGTACGGCGGTTGCCCTGCAGCAGCGCGGTGCCGCCGTTCGGATTATCGACGAGCGCGAACCCGGCACCGGTACTTCGTTCGGCAATGCCGGACTGGTCAGCGTCGACAGTTGTGTGCCTATCGCGCTGCCGGGAATGATAAAAAACGTGCCTCGCTGGCTGACGGACCCTATGGGGCCTTTAAGCGTAAGGCCGGCCTATCTGCCGAGTGCGCTTCCCTGGCTGGTTCGTTGGGTGAAATCGGGTGCCAGCGAAAAAAATGCATTCAGGCTTGGCCATGCCTTGCGGCAATTGCATCAAGAAGCCGTCGACCAATATCGCAAGCTGCTGGGGCCGGAGCATTTCGATGAAATCATCAAACTTACCGGGCAGTTATACATTTGGGAAAACAGCGCAAAGAGCCGGACCGATTTGTTGTCCGAGAAAATACGCAAACAAAACGGCGTTACCGTTCGCGAACTGGCGGGAGAGGAAATATTCGACATGGTTCCCGGCCTGAACCGGGCGGTTACCCGGGCCGAGTTTTATGAGAAAAATGGCCACGTTGCCAACCCCTATCTGCTGGTCCAACGCTTGTTCCGCATTTTTTCCGAAAATGGCGGCGAGTTCATCAGGCAGAAGGTACATGGTGTTTCGCGCCAGGCCGACAGCAACACGTATCGCATTATTACCACCTGCGACGATTTCAGCGTCAAGCGCCTGCTGGTTTGTTCAGGCGCCTGGTCGAAAAAAATACTCAAAGGCCTGGGTGTGGGTATTCCGTTCGATACCGAGCGGGGTTATCACGTCTCCTTCGACCGCGGCGCCCTCGATTTAAAAATCCCGGTGCTGCATAAAGAGCGGGCCTTTGGTGTTACCCCCATGGTCGACAATATTCGTGTGGCGGGTTTTGTGGAAATAGCCGGACTGGAAGGCTTGCCGGATATGAAGAAGGAAGAAGTCTTGATAGGCAATGTAAAGCGTCTATTCCCAAAAATTGATATAGGCATGAAAAAGAATTTTTGGCTGGGCTTTCGGCCATCGACGCCCGACAGCTTGCCCATCCTGAGTCAGTTGGATTCATTGCCCAATCTGTATTTTGGATTCGGCCATGGTCACACCGGCATCACCGGGGCCCCCATGTCCGCGGAAATCCTGGCGAACATGGTTATGGGGACTCCCAATACCATTGATGTAAAACCCTACGATATCAAGAGATTTTAGGAGACAGCACCATGACTAAGAACACGTTCGGATTTGATAACAAAGTATCGCGGCGTTCAATGCTGAAACTGACGGGGGCGGCGCTGCTTGCTCCCATGATCTGGGTCAAGAATTCCGAAGCGGCCCAGCAGCAAGTGATTATCCGCTCTCCGGGTGGCGCCTACGATGAAATTCGCAAGAAATTGATTTTTGAACCCTTCAGGGAAAAAACCGGGATCCGGGTTGTGCCGGTAGCCATGACCAGCGCCAAAATGGAAGCCATGATCCGGTCGGGCAATGTGGAAGTCGATATTATCGATAACGACGATAGCGTGATCTTGCAGTGGGAGAATGAACTGGCGCCGCTTGCCTACGACAAGTTCAAGTTTACCGATCCGGCCGATATTCTCCCCCAGTACAAACATGGCAGTTACGTGGGAAACTTTGTCTATGCCTCGGTCATGGGGTACAACACCGGCAAATACAATAAAAATACTGTGCCGTCGAATTGGGCGGATTTCTGGGACTATAAAAAAATTCCCGGGACACGCGCCCTGGCGGATATGGATACCGGCGGCCCCGATATCGAATTCGCGCTGATCGCCGACGGTGTCCCGATCGACAAGCTGTATCCGCTGGATTTACCCCGTGCATTCAAGTCCTTGTCCAGGATCAAGCCGGGCATCTCCAAGTTCTGGACTTCGGGCGCCTTGTCGGTGCAAATGCTGTCCACGGGCGATGCCGATGTCAGTTCCGTCTGGAGCACCCGCATTCTCAAAGGCATTGAGAATGGAGCGCCGCTGGCTATCAACTGGAATCAGCATGCGGTTCATTTGCAGGCCTATGCGGTCTTCAAGAAGGCAAAAAACCCTGAGAATGCCCAAAAACTGGTCGATTTCTGCTTGAGCAAAGATGTGCAAAGCAAATTCAGTTCGCTGTGGAACAGCGGTCCTGTTACCAAAACAGCGTATGAAGCCTTGACCCCGGAACTGCGTGAGAAAATTCCCGGCGGGGAGCGTACCCAGCAGCATGGCTTCTTGCTGGATGCGGGGTGGTGGGCAAAGAATCGAACGGAAGTAGGCAAGGAGTGGGCAAAATGGGCACTGAATTCGTAAGCCAGAAGGGAAGCCTTGGCTTTCGCAATATTACAAAGAAGTATGGCGACTTGACGGTCGTCGACAAGATCAATCTGGACATCAAGCCAGGGGAATTTTTTTCCTTGCTCGGCCCTAGCGGGTCGGGCAAGACCACGACCCTGATGATGCTGGCCGGGTTTGCCGCGCCCGATTCCGGCCAGATTTTTCTTGACGATACGGATATCAGCCGGCTAAGCCCGCAGCAGCGGAATTTGGGCATGGTGTTTCAGAACTATGCCCTGTTCCCTCACATGAGCGTGCTGGATAACGTCATGTTTCCTCTCAAGGTCCGCAAGTATTCGAGCAAGGATTGCCTGGAGCGCGCGCAATGGGCGATAGATCTTGTGCGCCTGTCCAACTACTCGAAGCGTCTGCCGAAAGAGCTTTCCGGTGGACAGCAACAGCGCGTCGCGCTGGCGCGCGCCGTGGTGTTCCATCCGGAGGTCGTTTTGATGGACGAACCCCTGGGGGCTCTGGACAAGAATTTGCGCTATCAAATGCAAATGGAGATCAAGGAGTTGCAGCGCAAGCTCAATATGACTGTGGTATTCGTCACGCACGACCAGGAAGAGGCGATGAATATGTCGGACCGCATCGCTATCATGAACAATGGCAGAATCGAACAGCTGGGCGGCCCGAAAGAGGTGTATGAGTCCCCCTGCAATGTGTTTGCCGCGGGATTTCTAGGCGAGGCGAACATACTGCCCTGCGGCGACCTGGACCCCCGGTATAGCCAGCATATGAATATGCGCCGGGGCGATTGCCTGTTCATCCGTCCCGAGCGGGTCGTGCTGTCGAACCCCGCCGCCGACGGCGACATGGGCGGGAAGCTGTTGACGGGACAAATACTGAGCATTTCCTTTCTGGGAAACATTATCCGCTATCAGGTCAAGATCAACGAGACGGTAAAGGTGTATGCCGACTCGACCAATCTGTCCGATATAAAAGAGTTCTCCGTCGGTGATCGCGTCGTTGTGGGGTGGAGCCGCCCGGAAGATATCAGGATTATTCATCATGACTGACAGGGTCTTGCCTAGGCGAAACGAATCGGTGTTTCTCAGGAATGAAAATCTGATCTATCCAGTTCTGGCGTTTCTGCTGATTTTTTTCGTCTGTCCGATTGTCTGGTTTTTCATCAAGTCCGCCCTGGATTATGACGGCAGCTTTGCTCTCAAGCTTTACCAGACATTCACGTCTCCGTTGTTCATCGCGGTGACCTGGAAGACCGTCTGGATATCGCTGCTGGTAACCATATTGGCTTTGCTGGCCGCGTATCCGATTGCGTATTCGTTGACCAGGGCCGGCCCATTGTCGTTTACGCTCATCATTATTTGCGTAATTGTGCCGTATTTCACGTCCATTATCGTCAGAACCTATTCGTGGATGATTATCCTCGGTACGCACGGGGTGATAAACCGGCTGCTGATTTCCGTAGGGATAATCGACAAACCCATAACCCTCATATACAACATGGTGGGGGTTGTAATCGGCATGACGTACGTGCTGCTTCCCTATTTCGTATTGACCTTGTATTCCGCCATGAAAAGCATAGATCCCTGGCTGATACAGGCCGGCCGCAGCATGGGCGCCTCGAATTCTTACGTTTTCCGCAAAGTCTTCCTGCCCTTGAGCGTGCCCGGGATTATCTCCGGATTCCTGATTGTCTATATCCTGGCCATCGGTTTCTTCATTACTCCGGCCCTGATGGGAGGGCCCAACAATGTAATGATGGCCATGCTGATCCAGCGGAATATCGAAATAACCATGGACTGGGCCCTGGCGTCGGCATTGTCTTTGTTTCTATTGTTTATTACCTTAATTATTTACGCTTTTTATTGTAAATATACCGATCTCGACAAAATGCTGGGTCAATGATTATGGGCAGCGCAAAATGAACAAGCGGATCAAGTTTGTAAATATCCTGTCTGCAATCCTGTGTTTGATACTGATTGCTCCGATTTTGATCGTGGTGATTGTTTCATTCGGGAAAAGCAGCTACATGATTTTCCCGCCGTCGAGCTTTTCGACGAAATGGTATCTGGATTTCTTCAGCAGCCCGGACTGGATGGGTTCTTTGGTCACCAGCTTGATAATAGGCCTGGTTTCCAGCCTGATCGCCACCACCTTGGGCTTTCTCGGGGCCTATTCGCTGGTAAGAGGCACATATCGAAATAAAAAACTGCTTATTTCCTTTTGTTTGCTGCCATTGATTATCCCAAGCATTATCACGGCCGTGGCACTTTATTTTGCCTCGGTTCCGCTGGACCTGGTGGGGTCCAAGCTCTGGATCGCCATTTGCCATGCGGCCTTGTCCATTCCAGTGGTTTTGCTGATTTTGATCAGTTCCCTGCAAGGCGTGGACCAATCCATAGAGCGCGCCGCATATGGCCTGGGCGCCAGCAAGTTCTATACATTCACACGGATCGTCATCCCGCTGGCGGCGCCCGGGATTCTATCGGCGGCATTTTTCAGCTTCCTGACATCTTTTGACGAGCTGATCATTTCCTTATTCCTGTCGGGAGTATCGAGTCAAACGCTGCCGGTCAGGATCTGGAACAGCCTGTTGATGGATATGGAACCCGTCATTGCCGCCATTAGTTCATTCCTGATTCTTTTGACCATTGTCTTGCTGCTTCTGGAGCTGGCGGCGAGAAAACTTCGGACGTAAGCCGTATTTTCAACGCCTGAAAGGCCTGCCGGGAACGCAAAAGGGCATAACCCTATCCAATGTGTGTGCTCTCCGTGGAAGCATGTAGCGTTTCGGCGCGACAGTTTCCGCGGTCTTCCATTGGAATAAGGAACTGATATGAACTCTCCGGTCGATATTGCGATCGTTATGCCTGATATTCAAAGCTCGTTTGATGGGCGGCATATGGCCATACAGCGCGTAGGTATCCGCGGGGCCCGTTACCCTGCGCTGGTGGCAACGGCCGACGGCTCGGCCCAGCCTACGGTGGCCAGCTGGACCATGACGGTGGCGCTGCCGGCGGATCAGAAGGGCACGCACATGTCCCGGTTCATGGACCTGTTGGAACGGCATCGTTCCGAAGCCATGACGCCGGCCAGTTTTCGCGGCATGGCGCAGGAAATGCTCGTGCTGCTGAACGCCGAGGGCGGGGAAATCACGGCGGAGTTCCCCTATTTTGTCCATAAATCGGCCCCGGTTTCCGGGGTCGGCAGCCTGCTTGACTATCATGTGCAGTGGACGGCGCGCGTCGCCGGCGATCATGTCGACTTCGAAATGACGCTGCAGATCCCCGTTACCAGCCTGTGCCCCTGCTCGAAAGCGATTTCCAAATACGGTGCCCATAACCAGCGTTCCCATGTCACCGTTTTTACGGTCTTGAAGCACGATCTGGATATGGATGAGGTCATTCGCCTGGTCGAGGCGGAGGGATCCTGCGAATTATGGGGGCTGCTCAAGCGTCCCGATGAAAAATACGTGACCGAATACGCCTATAACAACCCCAAGTTTGTGGAAGACCTGGTGCGCGACGTGGCCGCCCGCCTGGAGGATCACCCGGGAATAGCACGCTACCGCGTCGAAGCTGAAAACTTCGAATCCATACACAATCATTCGGCCTACGCGGTAATAGAAGGCTGAACGCCGGCCGTGTCTTCCTATTGCTGCAGCTTCGCGATGATCTCGTATTCTTCGCGAAGCTTGACGGGGATGCTCAGAAATACCGGCAGCAGGCGAGCATAGGTACCGGCATTTTCGTGCGAGGGCGAGTGATGGAAGCTGGTGCCTGTCATCTTCGTCACGGCATCCAGCGAATCGATGTGCCCCAGTGCGTAAAGCCCGAGCACGGCGGCCCCAAGGCACGAGCTTTCGTAGCTTTCGGGGACATGAACGTCGCGATTGAAAACATCGGCCATCATTTGCCGCCATAGCTCGGAGCGTGCGAATCCGCCGCTTGCGTGCACTTTCCTGCTGGCGCCGCTCAGCTCCTCGAGTATCTGCAGAACGCTGTAAAGATTGTAGATAACGCCTTCCATGACGGCTCGGACCATGTGTTCCTTGCTATGGTGCAGAGCCAGCCCGAAGAAAGAACCGCGCGCATTGGCGTTCCACAGCGGGGCCCGTTCCCCGGTCATATAGGGGTGGAAAATAAGGCCTTCGCTGCCAGCCTTGATGCGTGCGGCGCTCTGGGTCAGGGCATCGTAGGGATCGATGCCGGCTTGCCGGGCCGCGGCCGATTCCGCCTGGGCGAATTCGTCGCGCAGCCAGCGCAGAACGATTCCGCCGTTATTGACCGCGCCGCCGATGATCCAGTGTTTTTCAGTGAGCGCATAGCAGAAGGTGCGCCCCTGGGGGTCGGTTTGCGGCTGGTCGACGACGGTGCGAACGGCGCCGCTGGTGCCTATGGTGGCGGCGACCACTCCCGGGGCAATGGCCCCCACTCCCAGATTCGACAGGGCGCCGTCGCTGGCGCCGATCACAAACGGTGTGTCGGGCGGCAGGCTGGTCGCATGGGCCATGGCGGGGTCGAGTCCGCGAAGTATGTGGGTGGTGGGTACCGGAGTCGACAGGCGGTCTGCCTTGATGCCGGCTACCTTCAATGCTTCCGAGTCCCAGGCGAGTTGGCGCAGGTTGAAAAGGCCTGTGGCCGAAGCCACCGAGTAATCGACGAGATACGTGCCGAAGAAACGGTGAAAGACATATTCCTTGATTGAAATGAAGCGGGCGGCTTTGGCGAAAAGCTGCGGCTCGGTTTCACGCAGCCAGAATAGCTTCGCCAGGGGCGCCATGGGATGTATCGGTGTGCCGGTGCGCAGATAGATGGCGTGGCCATCCAGTTCGCGCTTGATCCGTTCCGCCCAGGGGGCGCTGCGATTGTCGGCCCAGGTTATGCACTGGGTCAGCGGCTGCCCGTCGCCGTCCACGGCGATGAGGCTATGCATGGCGCAGCTGAACGAGACGCAGGCAAGATGCCGTGCGTCGATACGGCTCGATTCGATGGCCGTTTTCATGGCGGCAATAACCGCGTGGAAAATCTGTTCGGGGTCTTGTTCCGCAGCCTGCGGTTGCGGGGCCAGCAAGGGGTATTCAACACTGTGCCGGGCGACGATCCGCCCATTGCCGTCGAATAGCACGGCCTTGGTGGCGGTCGTGCCGATGTCTACTCCCAAAGCGTAGCAAGCGGCGTGGTTCATGATTGTTTCCTGCGATGACCAGGTATTCTATAGTATTGAATCGAACCATCCGTGCGAGTTGCGTTTTGTTTTTTTCCCGGGCAGAATCTCTACATCCACGTTACTGACGCTTAAAGATGGTGCACCATCATGGAGCGTGGGTCGCCAGCAGTCGCCGCGCGTCTGGGCAATTCCCGAAATATGTTTTTGGAGGATTGCCCCATGCCTGAATTTTCACATCTGCTCGCCTTCGGCCTTATCTCGTTGGGAATGGTTTTAACGCCAGGCCCCAATATGGTTTATCTGCTTTCCCGCTCCATCTGCCAGGGCCGCGCCGCCGGCCTGATTTCGCTCGCCGGGGTTGCGCTGGGTTTTATCTTTTACATGCTTTGCGCTGTCCTGGGCATTACTGCACTGCTGCTTACTGTGCCGTATGCCTACGACATGTTGCGTTTTGGCGGCGCGGCTTATCTTTTGTACATTGCGTGGCAGGCCGTGAAACCGGGCGGCAGCTCGCCATTTCAGGTCAGGGAATTGGCCCGGGACAGCACGCGCAAATTGTTCATGATGGGTTTCATCACTAATTTGCTGAATCCGAAAATCGCCATTCTGTATATGTCTTTGCTGCCGCAGTTTATCGACGCCGGCCATGGCAGCGTGCTGAGTCAGTCCGTGGTGCTGGGTGCAACTCAAATTGCGATCAGCCTTAGCGTGAATGCGTTGATCGTCGTCATGGCCGGTTCGATCGCGGGTTTTCTGCTTCGTCGCCCGACGTGGCTGGTGATACAGCGCTACCTGATGGGGACGGTATTGGCGGGGCTGGCGGTTCGGATTGCTCTTGAGTCGCGGCGCTAGTGTATGTTTGGTTTTCTCTGTTAAGACGCCGCAGGGTGGGCGGTGCTGTGTAGTCCGGCACGTCCAGCGGTCGTGGTGCTACGCACCCCGACTGCCCGGGTCTGCCTCGTCGAGGCGGGCGTCGGGCCAACTCTCTACGCCGCTGGCGCGGCTCCGTTCAAACAGGGCCCGCCGAAAGCCCCCGCCTTCCCTTCGTCAGCACCCGGCGCTGGACTACCGCCGGACTACACAGCACCGCCCACCCTGCGGCTTGCGTTGAGGCAATGCATCGAGGTATACGCTGGGCTGGCAAGTTCATTCCAGGCATGCCATCACGTGAGCCGTCTATCGGGGCTTGGGGTCAGGACCGGCGTAAGGCGTGCGCCGGATGCTACCGTAGGGAAGGCGGGGGCTTTCGGCGGGCCATGTTTGAGCGTAGCCGCGCCAGCGGCGTAGCGAGTTTGGCCCGACGCCCGCCTGGACGAGGTAGATCCGGATGAAGCACGCCGTGCCGGTCCTGACCCCAAGCCCCGATAGACGGCGTCTTCAAATACCAAAACGTAAATACCAAAGCGACCAAAACATCAAACTCCATAAACAACGCAAACCAAAAATGCCCCAGGCGGCATTTTTCGAGGGTCGCCCGCGTTCATGCGTCTATCCATCATGGCGGAGCAATCCGGGGCAATAGATCGCGCAGCTTGTCGAGCGCCGCATTGATCTTCTCCAGTCCCATGCCCCCATAACCGAACAACAGCCCTTGTTGTGGAGGCTGGCGTATATAAAATGCCGCGATTCCATACAGCCCTATGGATTCTCCCCGGGCTGCCTCGACAAGAGCCTTTTCCGTCAGCGGCTGCTTGAGCCGGGCAACCATATGGATGCCCGCGGACGGCGCGATAGGCTCGAACCAGGGGGCGAGCTCGCCGCCCAGGCGGGCAAGCAGGGTTTGCCGCCGGGCCGAGTAATACTTATGCATGCGGCGCAGATGCTTGGCGAAATCCCCATCCAGCATGAAGTGTGCGAGCGCGGTCTGGGTCAGGGTCGAGCCATGCCAGTCGCAGAGCTGCTTGGCCCGGTTCAGCGCCGCCAGCAGCGAAGCCGGCGGCACCACGTAACCCACCCGCAGTTCCGGGAAAATGGTTTTCGAAAAAGAGCCCACATAGGCCACCAGGCCTGTGCGATCCAGGCTTTTCAGGGGATCCATGGGCCGGCCTTCAAAACGGTACTCGCCATCGTAATCGTCTTCGATAATGACCGCGCCTCGCTGTTGGGCCCATTCCAACAGCTGGCTGCGCCGCTCCAGGCTCATGGAAGTCCCCAGTGGAAACTGGTGCGATGGCGTGACGTAGATTAATCGGGCTTGCCGAGGCAGTTTGCCAACGATAATGCCTTGCTCGTCCACAGGAACCGGCACCACCTTTGCGCCCAGTGCGGTAAAGCAAGCGCGCGCCGGCGGATACCCCGGGTCTTCGACCGCAACGAGATCGCCAGGCTGGAGGACGGCGCGCGCCAGCAAGTCCAAGGCCTGCTGCGCGCCCTGGGTCACCAGGATTTCCTGCCAGGCGCAGGTGATCGCACGGTTAAAGGCCAGGTAGCGCGAAATGGCCAGGCGCAATTCCTGTTCGCCGGCGGTGTCTCGATACGCTCCGCGTCCGTGCGCCTGGGCGCGCACAGCGCGGCTTATGCAGCGCCGCCAGGCATCAAACGGAAACAGGGTCTTGTCGGTGACGCCGCCCAGGAAATCGAGCGGTAGTGTGTCGGCGGGCCTGGGCAGCGACAAGGCGGCGGGAATCTGGCTCCAGATGGGTGCGGGCCTGGCTTGCGCCGCCCGCTGCGGCAATGGCGGGGAAGCCAGCCTGGCGACATCGGTGGAAACAAAAGTGCCGTCTCCCGGGCGGGACTGCAGGTATCCTTCGGAGCCCAGCCTCTCGTATGCCTCGAGGGTGGTCTTGCGCGATACCCCCAATCGGGCGGCCAGATCGCGGGTCGAGGGCAGGCGGTCGCCCGCAGCCAGGCGCCCGTCCATGATCCCCGCCCGCAACTGGCTGTAGATTTGCCGGGCGAGCCCCTGTTGGCCCTGGATGCGGATATGTATGTCCATGACTGGTTACCTGAAAATACCAAATAATGGCTATTTTATCGAACCAATGGCAGACCTACACTGACTTCATCGCCCTATTTTCGGGCTATCAATGAACCAGGAGTCGAAAATGGAAACACGTCTTGATTATCGCAAAGCCAATCCGGGCGCATATAAGGCCATGGTGGGGCTTGAACAGCAGATTGCCAAAAGCAGCCTGGAAAAACCACTGACGGAACTGGTGCGTTTGCGTGCGTCGCAAATCAATGGCTGCGCGTTCTGCGTCGATATGCACGCCACCGATGCGCGCAAGGGCGGCGAAACAGAACGGCGTCTTGCCGCGGTGGCCGTGTGGCACGAAGCCCCATTTTTTACCGATCGCGAACGTGCCGCGCTCGAATGGACCGAATCTTTGACGCTGCTTCCCCAAAACCATGCTCCCGATGCCGTCTGGGCCGCTGTGGAAGCGCATTTTACGCCGGCGGAAATCGTCGACCTGACTTTGTTGATTGTGTCCATCAACGGCTGGAACCGGTTCGGTGTCGGATTCCGGCTCATGCCGGAATAAGCGCGAAAAAACGCTTAACCTTTTGCGTAAATTCACTTACCATGAGCTGAATTGATAAAAAATGCAGCCTTTAGGTTTGGCAGAAATGTAATTCTATAAAAAAGCGGTCCCTGATCAAAAGGGGTGGCATGGATTACGAGGGGCAGTTTCGCGGAACTTACCTGGCCGATCGGCGGTGCGCATGAGCGCCACCGATCGGATAGTGCCGTTCCTGGCCGACGACGGGATGCCCTGCAACCTGGTTCACGTGCTTGGCAAGCGCACGCCTGACAAAGGGCCGGTAATGCTGGTGCACGGCGCCGGGGTGAGGGCCAATATTTTCCGGCCGCCCGTTCAAGTCAGTTTTGTCGATTACCTGTTGCAGCACGGGTACGATGTGTGGCTCGAGAACTGGCGCGCCAGCATCGACTTGCCCAAGAACCCATGGACGCTCGACCAGGCTGCGCTCTATGATCATCCGGCTGCCGTACGCAAAGTCCTTGAAGAGTCCGGCGCGGCAACCATGAAGGCCGTCATTCATTGCCAGGGCTCGACCAGCTTCATCATGTCGGCGATTGCGGGACTGGTACCCCAGGTGACGACCATCGTATCCAATGCGGTGTCCCTGCATCCCAGGGTTTCCTGGATTTCCCATCAAAAAGGGCGTTACGCGGTGCCGCTGGTCGGCAAGGTAACGGATTACCTGAATCCCCAGTGGGGCGACGAGCCCGAGGGGCTGGTTCCCCTGGTGCTGCAGGGCCTGGTCAAACTGACTCACCACGAATGCCGCAACAATGTTTGCCGATTTTCCAGCTTCACATATGGCACGGGCTTTCCCGTGTTGTGGCGGCATGAAAACCTGGATGACGCCATTCACGACTGGATCCGCGGCGAGTTCGCCAATGTGCCCATGTCGTTTTTCCGGCAGATGACACGCTGCCTGAGTGCGGGCCACCTGCTGGCTCAGGACGATCTCCCCGGATTGCCGGCCGATTTCGCCGCCGCTGCGCCCAAAACAACGGCACGCGTGGCTTTTGTTGCGGGACAACTCAATCGCTGCTTTGAATGGCAAAGCCAGCAGGCCAGCTTCGACTGGTTCGATCATCATCGTCCCGATTATCACTCCTTGCGCGTGTTGGGGGGTTACGGCCACCTCGATGTGTTTATTGGCAAGAATGCAGCAAGCGATACCTTTCCTGTCCTGCTCGATGAGCTGGACAGGCCGGTTTCCTGACCTGGAGTTACGCATATGGCCATTCCCGCACGGCAAAAACGACTCGCTGGCCGATATGCGCAGATAGACGGCATCCCTTTTCACATGCCCGTGAATTCGGAGCAGACCCCGGCCCTGATGGCTGCTTTTTCCATCGACCTGGATGCGGCGCGCGCCCTGATTCCCGGCAACGAGGTGCATCCGTTTCAGTTGTGGCGCCGCGGCTTGCTGTTGGTGACGGTAGTCGATTACAGGATTACCGACATAGGCCGGTATATTGAATATTCGGTTGCCATTGCCTGTACGCATGGAGCGCGCCCCGCGCCGCGCCTGCTGCCGGGCTTGCTCGTCAAGGCCTTCGGCACCGGCCAGTATGTGTGGGACCTGCCGGTTTCCACCGAAATCTCGGTCAAGGGCGGCAGGGGTATCTGGGGCATGCCCAAGCATCAGGCCAATCTGGATTTTGTCGTCGGCCGGGACTGGATCAGCAGCCAGTACGATCTGGATGGCCACATGATGATGCGGGTGGACGTGAAGAAGCCTTCTTCCGCCTGGCTGCCCGTCAGCATGGGGGCAGCCAACTACTGCACGTTTCGCGGCATGCTGATGAAGTCCTACATCTATTTCAGCGGCAAGCTGGGTTTTTCCCTGTTCAAGAAAGGTTCGGCCAGATTGCTGATTGGCGATCATCCACGCATGGCGCCTCTCAAGACCCTCGATATCGATGCCGACCCCATTTTCGCGGGCTATTTCCCGTCCACGGCCGGTGTGCTCGACGATTACTTCGAATGCTGGTTTCAGACCAAGGCCGATCCGATCGTGGATCCGGGAGCAGGTCTCGAAACCACTTATCCGCTGGGGCTGTCGCAGGAATGGCTGCCTCCGCCGAATCGCGCCGCAAACTGGGAGGAAGCCCCATGAAAGGGAAACTGCTTGTTGCCATCTACGCACTGCTCTTCTTGTGCGCGTCGATGTATCTGGGCACCGGCGGTTCCTTGGTGCTGTTTTCCTTTCCGCTGGCCGCGCAACTGACACCCGATAACTACTATCTCCAGTTTGTGCCGCAGGTGCAGGCGGCAACCGCCTTTTTCACAACCATGACCAAGATCATGCTGGCCTGCGGCGCGATCATGCTTGTGTTCGAGTGGCGTCACGCCACACGCTGGGTGCCGATTGTCGTACTGGCCTGCCTGACCGTTTCCACCGTGCTGACGCTTTATTGGATTTTCCCTTTGAACCAGGAAATGGCCAGTCATATTCAGGATGCCGGCCGGCTGCAGCATGTGCTGGCGGAATGGATGCGGCTGAATCGGATTCGCGTCGGCCTGTGGTGCGTTCAATGGGCCGCGCTGATGTGGTATTTCGCTCGGGGAGCCTACTGGCTGCGCTATCCCGCTTTGGGACGTTAATGCCATGAATACCCTGATTCTCGAGCGTCGCGCCACAGCGGTAATCGCGGGCATCACGGTCTTGACCGGTGCATCGCAAATGGCTTTGCCCGCTGCCCTATTGCCTTTATTGCATGTCGACCCGACGCCTGCCGCCTGCCAATTGTTTGCCACGGTCGGGATGTTCATGGTGTTGTTCGGTTGCGCTGTGCTGCATGCCCAAAAAAGGCCTGAAGCCTTGCCGGTGGTCTTGCTGTGGGCCGCTTTGCAAAAATTCGGCGCGTCCATCCTGGTGGCATGGGGCGTAGGCCATGGCGTATTTGCGGCCTTGGCTTTATTGGTGGCGACATTCGATTTTGCCAGCGGGCTGCTGTTCATCGATTTGCGGCGACGCGGAGGATAGGCATGCCGACTCTGTCGCGCTGGTTTTTCTGGGGCTACACGCTGATGTTGCTGGGTGTCGGTGTCAGTGGCGTATTTATTGCGTCGTGGGAATTGCGAGTGGTTTTTTCAGTACCAATGGACCATATGAATGATGCGGCGCGAGCCACGTTGTTGAACCAATACCGATTCTTGAAATCGCTGGAGCTGGGGTTCGGGATTTTCTGTATTGCGTACAGGCGGCGGATATTTCTTCGTTCGCTTGCGCACAAAGTGTTTCTGGCCGGCGTGTTTGCCGGCGTGGCCGCACGCATGGGAGGCTGGCTGGCCGACGGCCGGCCCAGTCCGGTATTCATAGCCTTTGCCGTGCTTGAACTCGCCACCGGCCTGCTTGTCTGGCACACGGTTCGCGGCACTGTGGGAGTCGTGAAATGAACGCTGAACATACCCCTCCAATCGCAGGCGGAGCACCGCAGGCCGCCCGGGCCCTGGTGTTGGCGGGAGGCGGCATGCGTGTGGCTTATCAGGCGGGCGTGGTCAAGGCCTTGTTCGACGAAGGCATTCGTTTTACTTTTGCCGATGGCTCTTCGGGGGGCACGATCAACCTTGCCGCATTGATGTCGGGGATTGCCCCGGACGATCTATGCGCCCGGTGGCGCGATCTGTCGGTGAAGAAATTTGCCTCGTTGCGTCCGGCTTCCGAATACCTGCACGCCGCTCGCATGCCGGCACTGGGCGACGCCGATGGCATGGTGCAGTATGTGTACCCGAAGCTGGGTGTCGACATCGGCAACATCAATGCGGCGATCGGTATCGAGGCGGCGTTCAATGTGTGCCGTTTCGATGACAAGACAGTGGTTCCCATTCCTCACACCCAACTGGATATGCAAAGGCTGGTTGCCGCCGCATCGCTGCCGATTTTCATGCCGGCGGTGCAGGCGGACGGCAGCACGTGGACCGACGCCGTATGGATCAAGGACGCCAATCTATTGTCTTGCGTAGAGCGCGGCGCGCGTGAGTTGTGGGTAGTCTGGTGCATAGGCAACACGCGCGTTTTCCAGGACGGGGTTTTCAATCAGTACGTGCACATGATCGAGATGAGTGCGGTGGGGGCGCTGAACTGGGAGCTTGCCACGATTGCCGCGATGAATGCACGCATTGCTTCCGGCGAAACGGTGCAGGGGCATAGCGAGCCTATTGTGGTTTATGTGATCAGGCCGGAGCTGCCCTTGCCGCTCGATCCGGACTTCTATCTGGGAAGAATCGATGCCGCGACCCTGATCGACATGGGTTATCGCGATGCTCGGCGTGTGTTGCTTTCACGGCAGCCGGCGCCGCTGGACAGTCGCGCCACCGCGACGCAAGAGCCCGGCATCGGCGTTACGTTCCGCGAGAAGATGTCGGGCGGGTTTGCGCTTGGCGTCAGCGACCCGCAGGCCGCGGCGGCCGCTGGCACGACCTTGACTATGAATGCAAGCATCCATATCAACGATATTGCCGCTTTTGTTGCCGACCCGCAGCACAAGGCCGACCTTACCGGCCATATCGATTTCGAACCGTTCGGCATGTCGATTCCCGCGGAATCCGGAGTGTTCGGCCTGTTTACGCCCAGTGGCGATCCCGCCCTGACCTACATGGTTTATGAGCTGGGGTTTCGGCATGCGGGCAAGTCTTATTACCTCGAGGGGAAAAAGCATGTGCGGCTCGGCGGGCCTTGGCGCCTCTGGACTGAAACCACTACCTTGTTTTGCCTGCTGCATGAAGGGGTCAATACGGCGGGCCGCGTAGTCGGCGCAGGCACGCTGCGGCTGGGGATGGCCGATTTGTTCAGGTTGCTTGGGACGTTTCACGCCACCAATGCTCCGACCGAGGGTCGGTCCATTAAAGCGTCGTGGCGGTTCTTCAGATTTTTTACAGCTGAGCTGATGCGCACGTATATACTGCGCCGGCCGCATTGAATGGCCAAGCGCATGGTTACGGATACTCCCGCACCGAAAAGCCGCATCGAGCTCTACACGCACGAGCCCATGACCAATTGGCTGTCGCCCAGCCAACTGCTGCAGACCGGAGTGCGTGCCGCCATAGCGACCACCCTGGGCTCCTACGCCGATGCGCGCGACCTGCAGGCTGTTCTGAACGTCGAGGCCCTCAAGCAGCCACTGCAAATTGCCGAACGGGATATCACCTGGATCGATTACGTGGCCGACACCGGCGATGGATGGGATTCGACCTATAGCGTTGCCTGGTCGATCAGTCGTGAGCAACTGAATGTAGCCGACGGTGCGTTTGTGCTGCCACGCGCCAATTTACTGATTCTGGGCGGCGATCAGGTTTACCCCACGCCGGCGGAAGACGGCTATCGAACTCGTTTTATCGATCCGTACCGTGGCGCATTCCCATCCGATATTCCGCCGCGCGACGAAGAAGACGCTCCGCAAATAGTGGCCATTCCCGGAAATCACGATTGGTATGACGGTCTGCGCGGTTTTACAAGCCTGTTTTGCGCCCGGCAGGCCATCGGGCGCTGGAAAACCGTGCAGCGCACCAGCTACTTTGCCGCCAGGCTGCCGCACGGCTGGTGGTTGTGGGGCCTGGATTTGCAGCTGGAATCGCTGATGGATGCGCCGCAGCTCAACTATTTCAAATGCATAGCCGCACCGCTGCTGCAGGCAGGAGATCGCGTCATCATATGCGCTCCCGAGCCGAGCTGGATCGACGAAAGCGAGCGGCTGGCATTTCAGCGAAGTCGCGCCGGCGGCGCGGGAAACGCGGCGGCAGCCAGGCCTTCTTCGCGGGAAAGCACAAGCTGGCTGCGATCGATAGAAACACAGACTCCGCGGTTCCTGAGCCTGCGCAAGATCGAAGGCCTGGTCGAAGCATGCGAAGGTGTATGCCTGGCCGCTGTCCTGACGGGTGACCAGCATCATTATGCGCGTTATGAGCCCGATGAGGCCGGCACGCTGCCGCAACGCGTTACCTGCGGCGGCGGAGGCGCCTATTTGCTGGGCACGCATCATTTGCCCGAACAGCTGTGCTTCAAGTCCGAAGCAGGAAATGAAGAGCGCTATAAGCTGAGTACCGCGTTTCCCGATGCGGCATGGTCGCGCCGTTTGCGAAATGCCGCCTGCCTGCTGCCCATCAGGAATTCGCTGTTTTGCCTTCAGTTGGCGGCCCTTTACCTGCTTTATCTGTGGGTTATACAAAGCGCCAGCAAGGTTCCAAACTCTTTCCTGGGTGGAAAGACCCTGATGGCGTATCTGGCCCAGGCGCCCGTCACCTTACATGGGTTTTTTGACACACTGTTGCCGGCGGTGGCGCATGTCATGGCGCATAGCCCGGCCAGTATGATCTTTACGCTGTTCATTGTGGTCGGGCCGGGGCTGTTCACAATGTCCAGCACCGACACGGATCGTCGCCGCGCCTGTATCGGCGGGATGTTGCACGGCATGCTGCATTTGATGCTGGCCTTCGTGTTGTTATGGTTGATGGGTTATTTCAATCTCGGCTGGGTAGCACGATCTCTGGGCATGCCCGCCGAGGTATTCCTGGATGACTGGCGCCATGTGCTGCTGTTCATTGTTGAAACAAGCGTGTTCGGCGGCGTGATTGGCGGCTTTCTGTTCGGCGGCTGGATGGTTCTTGCCGATGCCTGGTTCGGTTGGCATAGCGACGAGGTATTTTCATCGCAGGGCATTGCCGATGGCAAGAGCTTCCTGCGTATGCGGATCGATGCGGACGGCCTGACGATTTATCCGATCAAGATCGAACGGGTATGCAAGAACTGGAAGACTGGCATCGGAGTCCAGTCTCTGATGCGGGCGGGCAACACCTGGCGCCTGCGGGCATTTCCCGGCTCCGGGGCGCGATTCGTGCCGGCCGACCCCATCAAGGTCGAGCTGATCGAGACCCCGATTCATATTTCGTCTAAACCCAAGGCCCCCACATGAGCACATACGATTTTGATGCAATCGTTGTCGGCAGCGGATTTGGCGGCGCTGTGTCGGCCTGCCGGTTGGCCGAGCAGGGGCAGAAAGTGCTGGTTCTGGAGCGCGGCAGGCATTGGACTCCCGAGACATATCCCCGCGAGGCCGATGATGCCTGGATTTGGGACCAGGCCAGGCCTCACAAGCAAAATGGCTGGGTAGACTTGCGCACTTTTGCCGATATGTGGGTGGCGGCGGGTGCCGGTGTCGGAGGCGGTTCGCTCATCTACGCCAATGTTTCGGTTGAAGCAAAACCCGAGATGTTTCGCCATGGCTGGCCGCCGGAAATTACGCATGAGGTGCTGAAACCCTATTACGATAGGGTAGGCGCCATGCTCGATGTGCAGGAATTGCCCGAAGCGCAATGGAGTGAACATACCCGTCTGATGCAGGAAAGTGCGCAGAAATGCGGATGGGGCGATCGCTTTCATACGGTGCCACTCGCGGTCAGCTTCGACCGCGAGTGGCGCTACGATCTGGCCGATGCGCATGCCGATCATCACTCCAGGAAATTTATCAATGCCCAGGGGAAATTACAAGGAACCTGCGTGCACTGCGGCAACTGCGATATCGGGTGCCAGGTATCGGCCAAGAACACGCTCGACTTGAACTACCTGGCTCTGGCTGAATCGAAAGGCGCGGAGATATGGCCCCTGCATCTGGTTTGCTCACTGGAGCCTGAAGGCACAGGATGGCGCATACATGCCGACTGCATCAAGAGCGGACAACGCAGGCGGCGAATCATAACGGCGCAACGTGTCATACTGGCCGCAGGCTCTATCGGCTCCACGGAATTGCTGCTGCGGTGCCGCGACCAACACCGCAGCCTGCCGGCATTGTCTTCGCGCCTGGGCCACGGCTGGGCATTCAATGGCGATTTCGTGACGCCCGCGTTTTACAAATCGCGTGCCGTATCGCCCTCCCGCGGAGTGACGATTTCCAGCGCCATCGACTTGCTGGATCGATCTGTCGATGGACAGGCCCTGTTTATTGAAGATGGCGGCATACCCAATTTACTGGGCGCGTTCATCAAGCGCCGTGTCAGGCATGCGGGATGGGGAAAGCTGCGGCGTTCATGGAAGGAACTGGGCGCTTTGCTTGATGCGGAGGATCCGTTTGCCAACATGATGCTCTGGTTTGGCCAGGGGGTCGATGCATCCGACGGGCAAATGTATCTGGGTCGTCCCTGGTACGCTCCCTGGCAACGTTCCCTGAAAATGCACTGGCATTATGAACGTTCGGAGGCCATGGTCGAGGCGATGGCCGCGGTGCACACTCGCTTATCCCACGCAACCGGCGGCGAGCCATGGGTGCCGCCTACCTGGACTTATCTGCGCAATTTGATTACGCCCCATCCGCTGGGCGGCTGCAATATGGGCTTGACGGCGGCGGAAGGCGTGGTGGATGCGCGGGGCCGCGTATTCGGGTATGAAAACCTGTATGTGATGGATGGCTCGACCATACCGCGAGCGATAGGGCTGAATCCGTCGCGAACGATAGCGGCGCTGGCTGAATTGAATTGCGAGAGGTTGGGGCGGGATGGCTAGGTTCCAGCGCAAAGATTGTATTGTGCGTAGGGCGGATGACGTCGAGTCAGTGTGCCGCCCCGCCGTGGCTCGGCCGAAATTATTTTGTGTCAAGAACGGGCTGCTGGGTCCCCCAGGGCATGAGGGGGACGGTCGAGACGCTGTTGAACGGAGAACCGTCGATGATTTTCTCGCTGACGACCAGGTACACCAGTGTGTTGTTGGCTTTGTCCACAAGCCGGGATACATTCAGTCCCTTGAACAGGAAGCTCATCCGGTGCGTGAAGACGCCTTCCTCGATTGCTGGAATTTTCTTCTTGCTGATTATGGGCCCCGTCTGACGGCAGGCCAGCGAAAAGCGCGAAGGGTTCTCGGCAAAGCCGAGCGCCCCCGAAATTCCACCAGTTTGCGCATACGACACATGGCACACCACGCCGTCGATATCCGGATCTTTGAATGATTGCACGCAGACCTTGTCGTTATTGACGACGCGCCAGGTGGTGCTGACGCAACCGACTTTCTCCGCGTGGGCGGTATGGCCGAACAGGCTGGCGGTTGCCAGGGCAATAAAGACGAGTAGCTGTTTCATGATAGATACACCATTGAGGCTGCTGAGGAGGCGTAAAGATTCTAGCCGATCCGTCCAGCTGGATGATTTCATGAGGCCATAAGATTATTTTCAGGCCAGCTCAGATCAGGCCAGCTCAGCGACCGGCCTGGGCCAGCAGGCCTTCCAGTGCCAGGCCCACATCCAATATATGGCGGTCCCGATTGGCGGCGCCGGCTATCATCAAGCCCACGGGCGCGGTGCCCGGGGCATGGCAAGGTATGGACAGCGCGCAGCCGTTCAAGAAATTGATAAAGGTGGGATTGCGCAAAATCAGGCCGTTGGCGGCGAAATAGGCGTCGTCCGAGCCTTGCAGTTCTTTGATTGACGGGGCAATCACGGGTACGGTGGGCATCAGCAAGGCATCGAACGGTTGAATGCGGCGTTCGACCGCGGCGATCCATTCGGGCCGTATTTGCAACAGCTCGATGTAGTCGGCGGCGCTCATGTTCTTGCCTCGCAGGATGCGCGATGAAACCCGTGGGTCGTAGCCGGCTTCCCGGTCGGCCAGGAGCTTTTGGTGCCAGGCCCAGGCCTCGGAACATGTGAATCCGCCATTGCGGTTGATGTATGCGAGTTGTTCGAATTCGGGCAGATCGATTCTTTCAATCCGGCCACCATGGCTTTCGATCGTATCAAGGGCCTTTTGGAATGCCGCGCTTACATGCTCGTCGGCGCCGTCGAGCGCCAGCGTCGAGGGGACGGCAAAGCGCAGTTGCCGCAGGACGGGCGCCACAGGCGCGTTGTAGGCTTGCCCGGCCATGATGGCATCGAGTATGGCGCAGCAGCTTACCGACGCGGCCAATGGCCCGATCGAATCCAGGGTCCAGGACAAGGGCAGGGCGCCTTGCGTGGGCACGCGGGCCGCCGTGGGCTTGAAGCCTGCCAGCCCGCAAAATGCCGAAGGAATGCGCACCGATCCGCCGGTATCGGTGCCTATGGCCGCAACCGACATCTGGTCGGCAACCGATACGGCCGCTCCCGATGATGAGCCCCCCGAGATTCGCCCAGTGACCCGATCCCAGGGGCTGCTGGGCGACCCGTAATGCGGGTTCAGGCCCAGGCCCGAAAATGCAAACTCGCTCATATTGGTGCGGCCGACTATTACCGCGCCCGCATCGATCAGCCGCTGGACTATCGTCGCGTTTTTGGCGGCGGGGGCCGAATCTTTCAGTACCACGGAGCCGGCCTGCGTGATATCGCCGGCGACATCGAAAAGGTCTTTGACCGAAATCGGCAGCCCATCGACGGGCGAGCGGGTCAAACCCGCGGCGCGCAGCACATCGGAGGCCTGTGCCGATGCAAGTGCCTGAGCCCGGTAGGTTTTGGTAAATGCCCGGTTTCCTTCGCCTTGAGGATCGGCGATGCGCGCCAGTGCCGCTTCGGTCAGCTCTACAGAGCTAGTCTTGCCTTCGGCCAGAGTATTTTGCAGGGCGAGTAAAGTGGGAAGCATGGGAAATCAGCCTGAAGTAAAGGAGTTGGGTCCGTGGCGGAGATTGTAGGATGGAATGCAATGGCTCAGGCGATTTCCGGCAGAACCGTGCTTGCATACGTATGCTTGATACGGCGATTGCGTTTCGGGTCGAACAGTTCCATGGTAAATACGGGCGATGTACGAATCCCGCCGATCGCGGCGACTGTGCCGCAAGTCATGCCTGCGTGCCCGGGTATGGATGCCTGCCCGAAATGGCCTTGAATCAGCTCAAGAGGAGGGCGCAAAGACGCCAGCGCACCCTCCTGGTACAGCACTGTCCGGCCGTTTTCCTCGATCCATGAACGCAGGATCAGGTCATCCCAGTAATCGGCGACTTCGCTGTACAGCCAGGCTTCGCGCGCCACAGGCTTGATGCACAATTGCTTGGATAGCGCGACGCTATGCGCCTCCAGCTTACGGTCGGTGTGGTCCGAGGCCACGCTGACCAGCATGCGGCCCTGATGAGAAAAGACAAAGACTTCGGCCTCGCCCGAGGAGCCGTCGCCAACCACTTCGACTTTCGATTCCTGCGATAGCTGATTTGAAGCAATACGATAATAAAGTGGTACCGCGCTGGGGCGGGGTACGCCGATTTCGGCCAGCTCTTCAATATGGTGTTCGATGGCGGCCAGATCGCGGCCGGCCCAGCCGGCGACGATGCACGTCGTAATATCGACTTCGATGGATTCGGCTTTGTGTTCCGAAGCAAGACTGAATAATAGTTTCATGATTGTTGAGCAGGTAAATGAGTAAACGGGGAGATCGTCAACCGAACAGATTGGGCAGCCACAGCGCCAGGTTGGGTATCAGCGCGAGCAGCCCGATCATGGCCATCAGCATGATCACGAAAGGAATGCTCCCCAGCATGACGGCGTTCATGCTGCCCCCCTTGCGCAGGCTTTGCACCACGAACAGGTTCAGCCCTACTGGCGGGGTAATCAGGGCGGCTTCGACCAGAATAATGATCACAATGCCCAGCCAGACCGGGTCGTAGCCCAGGGCAATCATGATCGGGGCCACAATGGGAATCGTGGTGATCATCATGGACAATGTTTCCATGAAGCAGCCAAGTATCAGGTAGAACACCACGACGATGAGCAGCATCCATCCCGGCGCAAGGCCCAGTCCGGTAATGGTATTGGTCAGTGCGGTGGTCAACCCTGTGGCGGCCATGATGAAGTTGAGAAACGCGGCACCCACCACGATCAGCATGATCATGGCCGTTGCCTTCATGGTGCCTTCAAGCGATTCCCGCAGCATGGCGAATGTCAGCCTGCGTACACAAGCCGCCAGAATCAATGCCCCCACGACACCCAGTGCCGCGGCTTCGGTAGGTGTTGCCAGCCCTGCATAAATGGAGCCGACGACCAACAGGAAAATTCCCAGCGGAGGTATCAGGTGGATCAGGCTGGCGAAGCGTTCGCTCCAGGTCGCCTGGATTTTCTGTCCGCCCCATTTCGGCTTGACGATACATGCGGCGGCAATCGCAAGCATGAACAAGGCCGCCATGCCCAGGCCGGGAATAATGCCCGCCAGATACAGCTTGGGCACTGAAGTGTTGGTGAGCACCCCATAGATGACCAGGTTGATGGATGGCGGGATCAGTATGCCCAGGGTTCCTCCGGCGGCCAGGCTGCCCAGGAACAGGGATTCGTTGTAGCCTTTCTTCGCTATTTGGGGAATGGCGACCGTACCCACCGTGGCGGCCGTGGCAACGCTGGAACCGGACGTGGCCGCAAACAGCGCGCTGGCGCCGATATTGGCGTGCATCAGGCCGCCCGGCAGCCAGGACAGCCACAGGCTCATCGAGTTGTACATTTTCTCCGCCAGGCCGGATCGCAGCAGGATTTCGCCCAGCATGATGAACAGAGGTATGGCCACCAGCAGGAATTCGTTGCTGGTGCTCCAGGACACTTCGCCTATGGCCCGCGTCAAGGGCAGCATCGAGTACAGAGGGTCCAGAATCAACCCCAGCAGGCCCAGGGCGGCGCCCACGGGGATGCTCAGCCCGATTAAGACCAGTAAAGCAACCAGTGCGGTGGTAATCATGCTGTTTCTCCACGGACCATGCGTTCGCCGGCTTCGGCTTCTTCAGTGGCTTCGTCTTGCGTGCTGCGAATGCCGCATATGGCTTGAATCGTGGCCAGGTCGCCGGTGATCAGTGCGATGGACGAGCGCACAAGCATGAGGGCCAGGACGACGCACAGCCAGATCAGCCCCACTACCCACAGGTATTGGGGAATCCATAGCGGCGTAGCCAGGATGGTATTGGCGGTCGAGTTCCTTTCCCAGGAAACCAGGGCCACGTCGTTGGCATAGCGAGTCAGGTAGACAATGAAGACGGCCAGGCTGACCAGGGCGACCCAGTCGAGCAGGGCGCACAGGCGCGGCGGTAAACGCTGGTACAAGGCATCGATGCGGATATTGGCTCGCTGCAGCGTGGCAAACGAAAGTGCCCACGACACGCTGATGGCAAAGGCATAGCCTGACAATTCGTCGGAGCCTCCCAGCGTAAAACCAAGGAATTTCCGCGCAATGACGTCGGCGGAAATATAGATTGCGCTCGCCAGGGTCAGCGCGCCCGCGACCCACATTGCAATGCGCGACAGGGTAGTGGCCTTGCTCAATAACTGGTTGAGCAAGGTATAACGATCTGATGATGTCATGATGGTCACCGTGTGGAGATTGGGGGCGGTTCACGGTTTCACCGGAACCGCCCCCAGAGCATCGCGCCGGCTACTTGGCGGCGGTGATGTGCAGCAGCTTGCCTATGGTGTCGTTGAAGTCTTTGACACATCCGGCCGAGCAGCGCGCGGCCCACTTCGGCACTACTGTTTCAGCAGTGATCTTTTTAAGCAAGGCACGATCGGCTTCGCTGGGTTCGACCAGTTTCATTTTGCCCTTCACGGGCAGCGGGCAGGCGGCGGCACCCGTGTTGCAATCGTAGCCTTCCTGCGTTTCCTTGGCCGCGGCTTCCCAGATATGGTCGGTCATGACGTTGAAGTTTTTCTGTATAAAGTCCTGGACCTTGGGATCCAGCTTGTTCCAGTAGGCCAGATTGGCGGCGTGAATCTGCTCGTTCCAGTTGATGGGAAGCGCATACAGATGTGTGCTGACTTCGTACCATTTGGCCGAGTAGCCCGACATGGAGCCTGTGATGGCGCAGTCGACGACACCGTTCTGCAGAGCGGGCACAACGTCGCCAAAGGCCATGGTTACACTGGTTCCGCCCAGGGCCTGCACGAACTCGGCGGTAGTGCGGCTGCTGGTGCGCACCTTTTTACCTTTCAGATCGGCCAGGCTCGAGATGTTTGCATTGCAAAACAAAACCTGTGCGGGATAGGTGGAAAATCCCAGTACCTTGATATTGTTTTTCTCGTAGTACTTCTTGTAAACGGGGGCGAATGCGTCGGTCACTTCGCGCGCCACTTTGGCGCTGGGCGCGAGGCCCGCCAGGTCTATGGCTTCATTGATCGGGTTGTCGCTGGCAAAGTAAGCCAGGGTGGCCGTGCCTATGGGTATGACGCCCTGGCCAATCAAACGCAGTATTTCCGGGCCCTTCAGGCCCATTTCGTTGAAGCCCTTGATGGTTGCCGTGACCTTGCCTTCGGACAGGTCCGGTACCGTTTTGGTCCAGAAAGGCTGTTCGAAATTCTGATAGGCAGTCAGGTTGCTCAAGCCGCCGACGACTTGCAGATGTGTTTTGGGCAGGTTGGGGACTTTTTCCTGTGCGAGCGCGGCGGTGCCGAAAAGCAGGCTGCCGATGGCAAGGGTCGAAAGAAATAGACGTTTCATGGGGGCATCTCCTGGATGATAATCCGACGATATGATTTCTGTGCTTTGCGCGTCGGACCGCGTGTGGGTGCATTGCAACCGAACCTGGCGCTACCGTCCAATTATTAATTCGTATCCGCTGTGATAAGAATTTGTTATGAGCGCTTGGCAGCTATGTCTTGCGCCAATTGTGCGACCCGGTGCGCGGTATGACTGTCCGGAGACTCTACCCAGCAGGCATAGAAACGGATGTCGGGCAATACCCCATCGACATCCAGCAGACACAATTCACCCTGCGAAATTTCATTGACTATGACTGCCGGGGCAATGACGCTGGGGCCCATGCCGCTGCGCGTCATGTGAACGATGGTGCTTAAAGAGGCGCTGCCGTATATTCGCGGCGTCTTGACGCCGGATTCCGCGATCAGCGCCTTGACCGCCTGATAGGGCAGGCTGAGTGAAGGGTAGGTGATGATTGGGTAGGTTGCGGCCAGTTCGGCTACCGACACACGCCGTCCGTGCAGCTTGAGGCTGGGGCTGGCCACCCAGGCGAGGGAATAGTCGCACAGATGCAGATGATGCTCTTTCGGATTCTGGGATGTTCCCACCAGCAGGGCCAGGTCGATCTGGTGCGAGTTGAGCTGGGTGCGCAAGACATGGCTGGTGTCTACATGAATTTCAACGACCAGCGCCGGGTATCGATCGTGCAACTGTTCGATCAGGCGATGCAGCCAGGTTTGAACCAGCGTTTCCGCGACACCCAGCCGCAGCGTGCCGCGCATGGCATTTTGTTCTTTGGCCACGCTTAGCATTTCATTACGCATGTCGAGCATGCGCTGTGCATGCGAGAGCAGCTCCTGGCCTTTTTCCGTAAGCTTGATGCCGCGCGCGCCGCGCTCGAACAGGCGCACGGCCATGATCGATTCCATGGCGGCAATGCGCTGGGAAATAGCGGGCTGCGTGGTGTGCAGCTTTTCGGCGGCGGCGCGAAACCCTCCAAGTTCGGCCACCCAGACAAAGGTTTCGATTTGCTTGAAATCGATCATGAGGCTTACTTTTTGACGCCGAAGCAGTTTTCCAGGCCGGGGAAGGAGCCATCGCGCACGCCATTGGCGTACTGTTCGACCGCGCCGCGTATTACCGCGCCGACGTCGGCGAATTGCCGGGCGAATTTGGGTATGCGCGGGCCGCTCAGTCCCAGGATGTCTTCGGTGACCAGTATCTGGCCGTCGCAGTCGGGCGAGGCGCCTATGCCTATGGTTGGAATTTTCAGCGCTTCGGTGATGCGCCGCCCCAGGGCTTCGGCTACGCCTTCCAGGACGACGCCGAAGGCGCCGGCCTGTTCGTGCGCCCGCGCATCCTGCAAAATGCGCTCGGCCGACTCATCGTTCATGCCCTGCGCTTTGAAACCGCCCATGGTGTGCACATACTGCGGCATAAGGCCCACGTGCGCCAGCACCGGCACGCCGCGATCAACCAGGAAACGCGTCGTCTCGGCCATGACCGCGCCGCCCTCCATTTTGATGCCGTCGGCTCCGCTGATCGAAAGAATCCTGGCGGCGTTGGCGAAGGCCTGTGCCGGGGATTCCTGGTAGCTGCCGAAAGGCATGTCGACGATGACGCAAACCCGCTCTGTCGAGCGGACTACCGCTGCCGCATGCGCGGCCATTTGATCCACAGTGATCGACAGCGTATTGGGCAGGTTGTAGCCGACCATGGCGGTCGAGTCGCCAATGAGAATCATGTCGAGGTAATCGTCGAGCATACGCGCAAAGGGCGCCGTATAGGCGGTAAGCGCGGCGATTTTCTGCCGGCCTTTGCAGGCCATCAGCTGCGGCACGCTGATGCGTTTTATGTCGGTATGTACACTCACCATAGTCTCCTGAAATATCACTGGCCGAAAAGTCGCGGACCGGCCCCAATCCTGTTTGTAACATACGTATAATCAATGTATTGTTTTACGGAGATTCATCATGTCCAACACACAGAATATCGTCAAGTTTCACGACGGCAACAGCGCTCCGCAACTGGGCTTGGGAGTCTGGCAGATCAATACCGAGATTACCGCTTCCGTCGTGGACACCGCTATCAAGGAAGGCTATCGCCTGATCGATACCGCCGCCATCTACGGCAACGAGGCTGGAGTTGGCCAGGGTATTGCAAATTCGGGTGTAGCCCGTGATGAATTGTTCATTACCACCAAATTGTGGAACGAGCATCACGATTACGATAGCGCAATGTCGGCCTTCGACGAAAGCATGAAGCGGCTTGGCCTCGATTACGTCGATTTGTATCTGATTCACTGGCCTGTTCCTGAAACCAATTTGTATGTGAAAGCCTGGGAAGCCATGATTCAGCTGCACGACGAGGGCCGGATCAAATCGATCGGCGTATCGAATTTCAATATTGAACATCTGCAGCGCCTGCTTGATAAAACCGGTGTCTTGCCCGTCGTCAACCAGATTGAACTGCATCCGCGTTTTCAGCAAGCGGAATTGCGCGATTTCCATGCCGATCACGATATCGTTACCGAAGCCTGGAGCCCCCTGGGGCGCGGCGCATTGTGGGAAGACCCCACCCTGACCGGGATAGCCCTGAGGCACGGGCGTTCTGTGGCGCAAGTGATGATTCGCTGGCATATCCAACTGGGCAATATGGTCATCCCCAAATCCATTACCCCCAGCCGCATCCGGGAAAACTTCCACGTCTACGACTTCATGCTCGACGATGCGGACATGGCGGCCATTGCCGGGCTGGATAGCCCCGATGGGCGCAGCGGCCCCAATCCTGCGACGTTTCGTTCGATTAAATAGGCTGCGCCATGAACACCCCTCAGCGCCAAATCAGGATTCCCGCTCTTTATATGCGTGGAGGCACCAGCAAGGGCGTATTCTTTCTGCCTGAAGACTTGCCCGCCGATCCGGCCAGGCGCGATGCGGTGTTGCTGCGCATCATGGGTAGCCCCGACCCCTATGAAAAGCAGCTCGACGGCATGGGGGGCGCCACCTCCAGTACCAGCAAAATCGTCATTGTCAGCAAAAGCCGGCAGCCGGGTTGCGATGTGGATTACTTGTTTGGGCAGGTCAGCATCGACCGGGCGCTGGTGGACTGGAGCGGCAATTGCGGCAATCTGACTTCGGCCGTGGGCCCGTTCGCCATACATCGGGGCCTGATCGATGCGCCGCGCGATGGTGTGGCCGCTATCACCATCTGGCAGGCGAACATCCAGAAGAAAATTGTCGCGCATGTGCCGATGCGCGATGGCGAGGTGCAGGAACTGGGCGATTTCGAACTGGATGGCGTGACCTTTCCCGCAGCCGAGATTCGCCTGGAATTTCTCGATCCCGGCGCCGATGGCGGTGAAGACGATGCCGGAGGCGCCATGTTTCCAACCGGGAACCCAGTCGATGTGCTTTCGGTGCCCGGCGTGGGAGACGTGGAGGTCACTCTTATCAATGCCGGAAATCCGGCCGTGTTCATCGAAGCGGTAACGCTGGGCCTGAGCGGCGCCGAGCTGCCGGACGACATCAATAAAGATGCGGCGCTATTGGCCCGTTTCGAGGCCATTCGGGCTCACGGCGCCGTTGCGATGGGTCTGGCGGAAAGTGTGGAATACGCCAGCAGCAAACGGCAGCATACGCCCAAGATTGCGTTTTTCGGCAAGCCCGCCGCGTATGTGGCCAGTAGCGGCAAGCATGTCCAGGCGGAAGATATCGATGTGCTGGCTCGTATAGTGTCCATGGGCAAGGCACATCACGCCATGACAGGCACAGGCGCCGTGGCCATTGCCGCGGCCGCCGCCATCCCGGGCACGGTTGTCAGCAGGGTGCTGGGCGGCGTGAAAACCGGCGTGCGCTTTGGCCATCCGTCCGGCACGCTGGGCGTGGGGGCCGAGGCGCAGCAGAGCGCGGGCGGCTGGGTGGTTACCAAGGCCACCATGAGCCGCAGCGCCCGGCGTTTGATGGAAGGCAGTGTGTTGATTCCTGAGTTGTAGTGGTTTTATCCAAGGGGACTGGTGGGAGAGCAACTCATTAGCGGCGGCAACGGCTCAGGCGGGACGGGCTCACCTCGCCCAGTCCTGGCTGCGCCAGGACTGCCCGCGCCCAGAGTCCGGTTCGGGGCGGTCGCGAAACTTGCGGGGCGATCAGTCCCCCGGACTGATCGCAAGCGTCCCGCTTCAAACAGTCGCTCCCTTTTTCCCCCGCCCCGGGCTCTGATCGTGGTGGGCTCAATGTTCGCCCGTCCCGCCTGAGCCGTTGCCGCCGCGCCTAGAGAATTCGTACTCGGTCCTGGGTAGGTCACAAATCGCAGCCGCTCCATGCATCCCGGTTGTTGTCAAAAAGGCTTGCCAAAATCATTCATTAATTGCATAATTAAATCGATTAAATGTTAATAAAGCATATTTCAGCATGGAAATCCGCCAGCTCGAGGCCTTTGCCGCGGTATTGTCTACTGGCAGCGTCACGGCCGCGGGGCGTCTGCTGGATCGCTCGCAACCTGTCATCAGCCGGCAAGTGCAAGACCTGGAACAAGAACTGGGTTTTACCCTGTTCGAACGCACTCGCCCCTCTGTAACGCTCACGGAGCAAGGCCGGCAGTTCTACGAAGAAATGCAGCATGTGCTGGCCGGTTTGCAGCAGTTGGACGTGCGCTCCAGGGAAATCGCGCAAGGCCAGGCGCGCCCGCTCAAGATCGTGGCCACCTATGCCTTGTCGACAGGCTTGCTGCCGGGTGTCTTGGGTGAACTGAATGCGATGCATTCCAAGGGGCACCCCGGCTCCATTCTTAAAGACCAGAAAATCTACATTGACAGCCTTGCGCCCGAACGGGTCGCCAAGACCGTCGCCACAGGGCAGGCCACGCTGGGCTTGACCAGCCTGCCCATCGATCTGAAGCAATGCCGTTTGCACTGGTCGGGCGAAGCGCCGTGCGTGCTGGCCATGTCCAGTACACACGCCCTGGCGCAGGAAACCACCATTGCCCTTGCGCAACTGCGCGACACCCCCATCATTACCATGTCCAGCCGCAATCGCCTGCGCCATCGCTTGTCCACGGCGTTATTGCATGATCGCGGCACGCGTGCGCCGCGCCATATCGAAACCAATTCGACGCTCAATGCACTGGCGCTGGTGCGGGCAAACCTTGGCGTGGCGATCGTCGAACCGTTTACAGGTGTTGGAATGCCGCCGGATGGCGTTGTGTTCCGTCCCATCGATACCGCCATTCCATTTCAGATGGGCGCCATCACGCATCGCGAGCAGGCTCTGGCCGACGATGTACTGTGTCTGATCGATATGCTCAAGCGCTACGCGCAACAGCATATTCCAGGCTTCAAATTGAATAGCGAAAGCCGCAATCGCGCCTTGCTTAATTCGCTTTACGAATCTCCCGCCGTCGAGGATATCGCCATACTATGACCCTAGCAACAATACCCCGTTCGGGCCTGGGCCATCTTGAACAACGCCTGGCGCAAGACATGGCCTGGCTTGATTTGCCGGCCACCCCATGGGTGCCGCAGGCCGAGTTCAACGGCAGTGAAGCGCTGGATGTGGCGATTATCGGGGGCGGCATGGCGGGCCTGGCAGCGGCTGTATCGCTTAAAAACCTGGGTGTGCGGGTTCGGATTTTCGACGAGGCCAAAGAAGGTTTCGAAGGCCCCTGGGCGACCACGGCGCGCATGGAAACTTTGCGCTCGCCCAAGCAATTGACGGGTCCGGCGCTCGGCTTGCCGGCGCTGACCTTCCGGGCCTGGTTCGAGGCGCAGTTCGGCGCCGCGGCCTGGGAGGCGCTCGACAAGATACCCCGCCTGCAATGGATGGACTATCTGCGCTGGTACCGGCGCGTCATGGATGTGGACATACGCAATGAACATCAGGTCCGCAATATCGTGCCTCGCGCCGATCATGTCGAACTGCAAGTAATTGGGCCTGGCGGGCCGGAGCTTGTGTATGCCAGGCGTGTGGTGCTGGCCACGGGGCGGGCGGGCCTGGGGGGCGCCTATGTGCCGGATTTCATGCAGCCCATCGCCCGCGAGCGCTGGGCGCATTCCTCGGACGACATGGATTATGCGCAACTGCGCGGCCTGCGGGTAGGGGTGGTCGGTGCGGGGGCTTCGGCCATGGACAGTGCGGCGACTGCGCTGGAAAATGGCGCGGCACGCGTTGATCTGCTGATCCGCCGCACCGATATTCCGCGCGTCAATAAGGGCAAGGGCGCCGGCAATCCGGGATTTACCCACGGCTACCTGCAACTGCCCGATGAATGGAAATGGCGCATACGCCATTACATCAACCAGCAGCAGGTTCCGCCGCCGCGCGGCAGCACCTTGCGCGTATCGCGCCATGCCAATGCCTATTTCAACCTGGGATGCCCGGTTGAAGCGGTGCATGAACGCCCGGGGCATCTGGAAGTACAGACGCCCAGGAAAACGTTCGAGCTGGATTTCCTGATTCTTTCAACCGGCTTTCTGGTCGACTGGAGTGCTCGTTCCGAGTACGCCACGATCGCGCCGCATATTCGTGTCTGGAGCGATCGCTACCAGCCCGGCGAAGGTGCCGATGACCAGGAACTCGCGAATTCGCCCGATGTGGGACCCAGCTTTGAATTCCAGGCCAAGGAAGGAAGCAACCTGCCGGGTTTGTCGCGCGTGCATTGCTTTTGCTATCCGGCAACCTTGACTCATGGCCAGGTCTCGGGCGATATCCCCGCCATCAGCGACGGGGCGCAACGCCTGGCCAAAGGCATCGTCAGCTTGCTGTACCGTGAAAACATCGAACAGCATTACGCGGCCATGCAGGCGTTCAGCGAACCTGAAGTGTATGGCGACGAATGGGTCGATGCGGGCGCGAAATAAACTCGTGCGCCGGCTTGTTCGGTTTACGGTGCGCGAGCTTCTATTGAATACTTTCGATCTCACTTGAAGAAAGGATGGTTATGGTGACTACAGATGAATCCCCGGCAAGCGCCGATCTGATCGACCAGGCCGTCGGCCTGGCCGAAGGCGATGCCCTGCATGCCACGCGCCACGCGCGCGCCAAGGTGGCCGTGGCCACGCAAAAAAGTTATGAACTTTTTTTTAGTCCCGATCTGGGCGGCCTGTCGCTGCGGGATCGCCTGCTGGTGGCCTACTACGCTTGCGTGCTTTCCAGGGCCGATGCTCTGGCCGCGCATTACCGCCAGGCCCTGACAGAGCAGGGAGTCGCGGCTCCGCTGCTTGAGGCCGTGGGCGCAGGCCGCATCGATGATCTCGAATCGGCCAATCTATCGGCCATGCTGAAGTTCACGCAGAAGCTCATCGAAAAGCCGGTAGAGGGTGACGAAGCCGCCCTCAAGGCCTTGCGGGCCGCGGGGATCGCCACGCCCGATATCGTCACGCTGGCGCAACTGGTGGCCTTCCTGTCATACCAGCTTCGATTGACCGCTGGCCTGCGGGCCATGAAAGCTCTGGAGAAAAGCGCATGAGCAGCACTATAAAAAGCCACGGCTTCACCAACGAAACGCTGGGCTGGAAAGCCTGGCTGGACGTGGTCGATCTGGATCGCGCCACGCCTGCACAGATTGACGTGCTGGAAATGAGCCATCCCAAGGCCAAGGAGTCGGACTACTACCTGTTCCTGGCTCACCAGCCCGAGATCCTCAAACAGCGCTCCGAAGCCTACAACGCCATCATGTATGCGCCGGGCGGCCTGGCGCGCGCCGATCGCGAACTGGGCGCGCTGACCGTATCGCGCATCAATGGCTGCGTGTATTGCGCCTCGGTGCATGCTCAGCGTTTCGAACAATTGGCCAAGCGTAATGATTCCGTGCAGCAGGTCTTCGACGAGCCGCGCACGGCCGGGGCCAACGAGCGCGAGAAGGCGATTGCGCAATTTGCCATTTTGTTGACCGAAGCGCCGGAATCCGTAGGGGCAGACGCTATCCAGGCGCTGAAGAATGTCGGCCTGAACGAAGGCGAAATACTCGACCTGATCCATGCCGCGTCGATTTTCGGCTGGGCCAATCGGCTGATGTTGAATCTGGGCGAACCGGTATTCCCGGGGGATTGAATGGAAGGAGTCTCGGCGTCAATGCAAGGCGCCGGGATCGGATTTACTGGAGTTCGGGCTCGAAAACCTTATAACAACATATAGTGCAGTCTAAAATAAATAGGGTTCAATCTCTTTATAGTTTTCAATCACGATTTGTTGCGCTTCGGGCTTGACCTCTTGTTTGCGAGGATCAATATTGAAAGCCTGGAGGGTATAGGCCACCAGCGCAGCGCGGGTGTGCAGTTCTAGCAGCCCGTCTGTCATGGCGTAATCCTGAGCGATGATGTCTCGCTGCGCAGATGACAATCGTGAGTCAGGGCGTAGCCTGATGTCAATCTCGGTGTTCCATATCACATCATCTTCTTCCGGGTTGTCCGAGTCGCCGATGATTTCTGGTTCGCCACGGAATCTGCTTAGAACAAAGTCCCGATAGGTACGGTTCTTCTCGCAGTAGGCCCTTACATGCCAGCGCAATGGAGTGCAAACCAATGTGTGTGGCGCAATCACGCGCGATTCTGCAACAGGTGTGCTCAACGATATGTAGCCTATCTCGACACGTTTCTGTTCACGTGCGGCTTGAACCAAGGGGCGCAGAATGGCGGGTTTTATACTACGCATAGGTGCTTGCAGAATGTCGGTGTTAGTGAAACCGAGATCCAGTCTCTCAAAGGTGTGGCCGATGTCTTTGTTACGGCTCAATACATGCAAATACTCATCGGCAATGCCTGTAGTGACTCGTGGCGAAAAATGTGCGGCTGGCTTGTAGCCTTTGAGGTGCCGATCGTATTCAAGGTTGCCTGGTGCAATCTCCTTCAGATAACTGTTTATGTCCTTGGATGCTTGTTGTCGGCCTATGCCCAGGCTGTTGCACAAGTGATTGGTTGTCAGGCGTCCCTCCCATTGCGCGATGATTTCGATCAGACGGTAGCGCAGCAACAAATCCCAGCGCAAAGGCCAGGGGGCGTTTTGTTTTTTCATGGAAAACCTGTGTGAAAATTCGACATATATATGTATACAGTATAGATATGTCGCTCGTGAATACATATGATATATCCAATGCACCGATGATGTGCCGAGGAGGGTGGGGCCGTGTCTCGTCTCGGCAGGCCATAATATGCTTTAAAACAGGATGCCCATGACACAAACAATTTCCGTCCTTACCGCAGCCTTGCTGGCCTTGTTGGGCCTGCTGCTGGGGTTTGCCATCGCGGCGCTGCAATGGCGGCGCCGACTGGCGGCCGAGCACGAGCAATTGCTGTTAAGCCAGGCCAGCTCCGCGCAGCGCGACGAACTTCTGGCCGCGCAACGTGCCGAACTGGATCAGGCCAGGAATTTGTATGCGGAGCTCAGCGCCGAGAAAAACCAGATCGAGCAGCAGCTTGCACGCTTGGGGTCCGATGCGGAAAGCCTGCGCGAACGCCTGACGGAAGCCAGGGAAAGCCTGACGGCAAAAGAACAGCTGGCGCACACCGCCAGCGAACGTCTGGCCGCCGTCGACAAGGAACTGACCGAACTGCGCGTTACACACACCGAGAAACTCGCCAGCTTCGAGGAAATAAAGCAGTCGTTCGAGCAGTCCAGGCAACAGCTTAAAACCGAATTCCAGAACCTGGCCAACCAGATCCTGGAAGAAAAAGGCAAAACCTTCGCTGAAAACAGCCAGCACTCGCTCGATGTGTTGCTCAAGCCCTTTCGTGAACAGATCAGCGGCTTTCAGCAGCGGGTCAACCAGGTGCACGATGAAGCGGTCAAAGGTAATGCATCGCTGGGCGCCCAGATCAGGCATGTGCTGGATATCGGCGTCAAGATGAGTGCGGAAGCCAGCACCCTGGCCAAGGCATTGAAAGGCGACAAGAAAACCACCGGCAACTGGGGCGAGATCCAGCTCGAAAACGCCTTGCAGCAGGCCGGCCTGATCGAGGGCGAACATTACGAAGCCCAGCCGCGTTTCAAAGACGAACAGGGCCAGGCGCGCCAGCCCGACTTCGTCGTCAAGCTGCCCGATCAAAAACACATGGTGCTGGACAGCAAGGTATCGCTGGTCGACTACGACCGCGCCATCTCGGCCGAAACGGAAGTCGAAATGCAGGCGGCCCTGGATGCGCACGTCAAGGCCGTCAGGAACCATATCGACGACCTAAGCGGCAAAGACTACAGCAACTTGATCGGCATGCGCAGCCCCAGCTTTGTGCTGATGTTCATGCCCATCGAGCCCGCCTACATCGAAGCCATGAAGCACAACAAGGACTTATTCAATTACGGCTACCAGAGAAACGTGATCATGGTTTCGCACACCACGCTCATGCCCATACTTAAAACGGTGGCCAACCTGTGGATGGTGGCGCGCAGCAATGAACAGGCCCAGGAACTCAGCGGCCGCGCCGGCGACATCTACAACCAGGTCGTGATCGTTGCCGAGCGCTTGAAAAGGCTGGGGGATACTTTGGGTACCGCGAGCAGGCACTACAACGATACTGTCACCGCCGTGGCCGGCCAGCAGGGCTTGTATGGCAAAACGTCAAGATTCAATGAGTTATCGACCAAGGCAAATAAGACCATGCCAAGCCTGGAGCCCATGCATAGGGATTTTGAGGTGGAGAAACTAGGGCTGGTGGTGGGGGATGGGAGCGTTGAGAAGGATGGTGAACAGCCGGAAGGACTTAGTACTAAATCGATGTAATCGTCAGTGATTAAATAAAACTGTATAAGAATCTACTGAGGGAAAATCCGTGCTTGAGCAAGGTCTGCATTACAACTATTGGGGTAAGGCCAAACCATCCGGCGAAGGTCTGGCACCGTTTCATTTATTGCCGTTTCATTGTTTGGATGTAGCGGCGGTGGGAGCAGTATGGTGGAAACAAAGTGCTTCGTTGCGGCGTCAGCTTGCAAGCCAAGTGCAGCTTGCGCCAGAGTCTCCGGTATTAAGGGCATGGGTGCTCTTTTTTATTGCTCTGCATGATCTAGGTAAATTGGATATACGGTTTCAGATGAAGGCGCCCGGCGCACTGCATTGTCTCCAGAAAATGAATGATCCAGATGATTTGCCTCGTGCAACTGATTCGAAAAAATATTTTCATGGAGAGGCTGGTTATAACTGGTTTTTAAAAGAGGGGTATCTTTATCTAGGTTTAGAAAAAACCTCAGAGTATGACGATTTGCGTGATGCGTGGCGACCGTGGCTTGGTGCAGTCGCTGGTCATCATGGCAATATCGTTAGGCAAGACAGTGGCATGCATCTGCCGGATGCTGAGAATTGGCTAGTTGAGCAAGATCGCTTTGCACGAAAGGCCTGGGTGGAAGCATTGGGGACATTGTTTCTACTGCCCGCAGGCTTGTCTCTGCACGAACTGCCTCCCGCGTTAAGCAGCGAGGATATGCCTTATTTGGCGGGTTTTTGTGCAGTGTGTGATTGGTTGGGTTCCAACGAAACATGGTTTCCATACACAAGCGACAAGAGTGTAGAGCTTAAAGATTATTTTGATGAACGTTGCCGCCATACAGAAGAGAAAAACCTGATCGAACAGTGTGGTTTGGTGCATCAAGTTGCGCCTTATGGCGGCATTGCCCCGCTCCTAAACACGAATGAATCACCTCGTCAGCTTCAAACCGTAGTTAACATGCTGCCGCTGCAAACAGGCCTCACATTAATAGAGGCCCCTACCGGCTCGGGGAAAACGGAAACTGCTCTTGCTTACGCCTGGAAGTTACTCGATGCGGGCCTCGCGGACAGCATTGTTTTTGCCCTCCCTACACAAGCTACAGCCAATGCCATGTGGGACAGGCTCAAGCAATTTTCTAATGTCCTGTTTGGTGTAAATACCAATCTGGTGCTCGCGCACGGTCGAGCAAATTGGCATGCTGGCCATACACAACTCAAACAAGCGGCATCCCAGCTTAGTGTCCAGGGCGAAAATGATATTCGAGTGCAATGTGGAGAGTGGATAGCTGAAAGCCGCAAGCGGGTTTTCCTCGGGCAGATCGGTGTTTGTACTGTTGATCAGGTGTTGCTGTCAGTATTGCCGGTACGCCATAAATTTGTGCGTGGATTTGGCGTGATGAAGTCAGTATTGATTGTCGATGAAGTCCACGCCTATGACCATTATATGTATGGTTTACTGCATAGCGTGTTGAGCCAGCAACGTCGGGCAGGTGGGAGTGTGCTTTTGCTATCAGCAACGCTTCCCGCTGGTCACCGCAATCAATTGGCTGTGGCTTGGGGTAGTGCAAGCACTTTCCCCGCCGATGTGCCTTACCCGTTGTTGACGCATATCGCCACTAATGGAGCAATTACTTCAGTACAAATAATCGAGCCCACGCAATTTCCCCCTGACCGAGTGGTTGCGATCGAATGTATCCAGCAGCCCAATCTTTGGCCAAACGATGATTTGCTTGAGCGCGTTATCCGCGCCGCAGAAGCAGGTGCCCGCGTTGTTGTCATTTGTAATTTGGTGGACAATGCCCAGCAATTGGCCCGGCACCTTAATCAGAAAGCCACTGTGCCAGTTGATTTGTTCCATGCACGATATCGTTTCGCAGACCGACAAGCGAAGGAGGAAATGGTACTTGCACAATATGGGCGATACGCTGACCGTAGATGTGGACGCATTCTGGTCGCCACGCAAGTAGTGGAACAAAGTCTGGATTTGGATTTTGATTGGCTTATTACGCAGCTATGCCCGGTAGATTTGTTGTTCCAGCGTTTAGGGCGGCTGCATCGTCATCAACGTGATAACCGCCCTGTGGGATTTGAACAGCCAACTTGCACTGTGTTGATTGCGCCGGATGAAAATTACGGGTTGCACAAACTTATCTACGGTAATACCCGGGTACTTTGGCGTACACAGAAATTGCTCGAAGCACACTCGTTAATTCATTTTCCAACAGCATATCGGGATTGGATAGAACGGGTGTATGAACGTTATGACTGGCACGATGAGCCTGAGTCCATTTCCTTGGAGTATGAAACGTTCCACGTTGTACAGAAGGCCAAACAAGATCAAGCGAAAATGCTCTCCAACGACACCATGAACCCGTTTTCCGATAGTAACGACAATGTGCGTGCATTAACACGTGACGGCGAAATGTCTCTCTCCGTTGTCTTGCTTGATACCGATGGCAAGCTGCTCTACGATCACCGTCCTTTGCCCAGGCCGGATGACTGGGATCGAGCCGAAAATCTTTCTCTAGGTTCAATTAGCGTGCCGAATAGCTGGCAAGGAAAGCTAAAGAGTGTGCCGATGGATGAGCAAGGGAATTTTCTATTGACAATGACTCGACACGATAATCAAAGCTGGACGAGCCAAGTGAATGGTGTGACATTACGTTATAGCCAAATAGTTGGATTAGAGAAAATAGAAAGTGAGGGAACATGAATTTATATCGTGATGCATGGATTCCAGTGTGTGACATCGATGCAAAGTTTCAGTTAATCAGCCTAAAGCAGCTGCTTTGTCAGAATGGTGCTTGGCAAATTTCCATATCCCGCGATGACATGGAGTTGGCTTGTTTGCAATTACTGGTTTCGTTGGTTCAAGTAGCCTTTACACCAGATGATGAAAAAGAATGGCGACACAAAATACACGCATTGCTGGATGAATCTACTTTTAATGCGGGTGTTACGCCTTTGCTGGGTTGGTTCGATTTGGATCATCCGGTACATCCTTTTATGCAAATGCGTGGCGTCAAGTCGGCCGAGGCTACACCGATCCAAAAGCTGCTGGTTGGCCTGCCCGAAGGGAATAACCACACTTTCTTTAATGCGCCCGGCGAAGTTAGCCACTTGGGTGAGCCAATGGCAGCGATTGCCCTTTTTAATCAGGCATCCAATACTCCCAGCTTCGGTGGGGGGTTTAAAGGCGGATTGCGTGGTACGCCAGTGACTACGTTGATAGCCGGTGATGACTTGCGGCAGATCATATGGCGCAATGTGTTACATGCAGATATGCTGCTACGAGCCATACCTTGGTATGCAGCCACTAAAAACCAGCCACCTAGTTGGGTCGAGCGGATTAAATCAGGTGACAAGATACAAATCAATCAAATTGGACTGTTACGCGGTCTGTTTTGGCAGCCTAACTTAGTTGAGCTAATTCCGGCGAACACGGAGCGAAGCTGCGATGTATTGCAGGGTGAAGTACATCGTGGGTATAGCGGATTCAACAAAGAGAAATTTGTTTTTGAAGTCAGCCAATTATGGCCACATCCGCATAGTCCACGTGAATTTGAAGTCAAAAAAGAAGGGCGAATAGAGCGATTCTTAGGCTTTACTACAACCGCACCAGCATGGACGCGGTGCAACCATTTTTTATTTGACCAATTGGGAACTAGCCAAGCGAAGGAAGGGAGCAACGCGGCGGCTGTCGTAACGCAGTGGCGAGAATCTGGAACAGGTAATCTGTATTTGATTGTCGGTGGTTATCGTAATAAGCAAGCCTCTATTTTGCAACGCCGCCATGAGTCACTGAGCATTGGTGAGGGTTGGCAGAATGAAAAAGGTCAGCAGGCCATTGAGTGGGCGATCAGGCAAGCGCTAGCTGTCAAAAAGCTCTTGCGCGGGAGATTATACGGTGTCGTGAAGGGCAATCGGGACAAAGGCCTAAAAGCGCTGGGCGCTGATATTCATGAATTGGGCGAAATATTTTTCTACCAACGAACGGAAAACTTGATTCTAACTTGGTTAAAGGAAATGACGCGTACGGAAAGAAGAGAGGAAAAAGCGCAGTTCATAGTGGACCTTAGCCAAATCTGCCGGAAGATATTTGAAGAAGTCACCGATCCCTATTGCCAAAACCTCGCTTTGATTCGTACCGTGGCATTAGCCAAGCGAGGCCTGAATTTTGATTTGGAAAAATTGAAGGAATCCACAGCACGATGAATATCGCTCAATCTTCTTCAAAGAAATTACTGCCCGATTTTGTGGCTCTTTATCAACGCTATAAAACACTGAGTGTGCATGGCGATTTTCGCTCGCAACTCGGTAAACGGATTGGGGCGCCGGACGAACTGCGTGATCGACCCGCCTTTTATCGCCTATTTCCAGGTGAGTCGCCACCTGCGTGGGGCGAAAAAATAGCGTTTTTCATGCCTTTTTGCAGCCATCAGGCAGGTGCCTCTTCGTTAGGGCAGAAACTCGCGGAGGCCAAGATCTCAGAAGCGCGCCTTTTACAAGTGATCCGTGCCGATTATCCGAATGATCTGATTCAGTTACGTCGCCTGGTGCAGCTCGTTGAGCCATCTGTCGACTGGTTCGCGCTGGGCAAAACTCTATATTTCTGGAACGCGAAAGCCAAACGCGATTTACTGGAAGACTTTTTCATCCACCAACCAATGAAGACAAACAAATAACGGAGTACATCTGTATGAACAAAAATTTTGTCAATTTTCACGTTCTCATTTCGCATAGCCCGTCTTGCTTGAATCGCGATGATATGAATATGCAAAAAACGGCAACTTTCGGGGGTGCACGGCGTGTTCGAATTTCCAGCCAAAGCCTGAAGAGGTCATTCCGTACTAGCGATTATTACTGGCAGCATTTGGGTGGACGTTCTATTCGGACGCGGGAATTGGGACGTTTGTCAGCAGCGCTCATTGATGCACTGGTTGGAAAATATCCGGACAACATTGTTCAAAAAACCTTAGGATTGATATCTGGCAAAGAAGGGTTTTCTGTAGATACCAAGGCGGATGCTGTTGCGCCTTGGTCGGCGGCCGAATTTGCCAAGCTGTGCGATCTGGTGCAACAGGCTGAAATCGATGGTTTAGATACTAAAAAATTAGAGAAAAAAATTGCTGATGAATCAATTTCCCTCAAACAGGCAATGGCGGAGAACGTTGATATCGCTCTTTCTGGCCGTATGGCCACTAGTGGTTTGATGAGCAGTATCGACGGTGCATTAGCCGTCGCGCATTCCATTACCACCCATGCTTCAGAAACCGATATTGACTGGTTTACTGCCGTCGATGATTTGATAAGCGACGCTGGCGAGGTGGGTGCAGGGCATTTGGACACGCAAGAATTTTCCTCTGGCGTGTTTTATCGCTACGCTAGCCTGAATTTGAAACAATTACAGGTGAATTTGGGCTTGTTGGCCAATATGAAAGTAGCCGAAACAGAAGATTCACGCAGCCGTGCGCTAGACATCGCAGCACATGGGTTGCATTTATTGGCAACAGTAGTGCCGGATGCAAAGCAACAGTCCTTCGCCGCGCACAATATGGCTGACTTTGCACTTGTGAGCCTTGCTGATCAACCGATTTCTTTGGCCAACGCTTTTGAAAAACCAGTGACTGGCAAAGGGGGGCTATTGCAACCATCCATTGATGCTATGGTCGATTACTGGCATCGTATTCATAGTGGATATGGATTGAATGAGCAGCCAGGCGCATTCTCCTTGTCTGTGCAGGAAAGTGTAGGAGGTTTGCATATTCATCCTACCTTACCGGATTTGGAAAAGTGGTTGCGTGCTGGTGGCCAAAGCTAAAGGGCCGCCATGCATTCATTTCTCATCTTAAAGCTGGACGGCGTGATGCAGGCGTGGGGTGACCACACTTACGAGGATTATCGCCCAACGGTAAATTTTCCCACACGCTCTGGTTTACTTGGATTGCTTGCTGCCTGCATGGGAATTGAGCGGTCGGATGTCGGAGGAATGGCCGAGCTGGATAGGAGCCTTTACTTCAGTGTTCGTGCTGATTCAGAGAAAGTGGATAAGTTGACGGACTTTCATACAGTGATGAAAGCACGCAAAGTCGACATTCGAAAATCAGGCGAATACCCAATCGTATCGCGTCGTGAATATCTATGTGACGCTAAGTTCACCGTGGCGATTGAATTGAGCGAACATGCTTGCGTCACCTTTGACGTTATTGAGATTGCCTTGCAGCAGCCGATTTATACGCCCGTGCTTGGTCGTCGATCTTGCCCGATTTCGCGTCCGTTACTAGCTCATAAAGTGGAAGCAACAGACGCACTGGCTGCGCTGGCGCAGATTGAGCCTAATCTTAGAATGGTCTATACCGACTCACCCGCGTTGCGTAATGATAGACAGATTCGGCTGCGTGACGTACCGCGCCATGTACGTGTGCGTCAATTTTCAACCCGCTTGGTGTCTGTCTATCCTAAAGGGATCTCTCATGTATCTGAGTAAAGTGCAGCTTGGCTGGGGTGCGGCGCGTAACCCTTATGAATGGCACCGAGCATTATGGCAACTGTTTCCTGATCGTCCTGACGATGCGCGAGATTTTTTATTTCGCATTGAAAATCTGCAGCTAGGAAAGGGGGCGATGTTACTGATGCAGTCGGCAGCACGCCCATTGGAGTCCGTTGCGTATACCTCTTTAATTTTGCCTGCCAAAACACTTGATTTAAGCCAGTTGTTTGTAGGCCAGGCATTGCGATTCCGACTGACGGCCAATGTCATAAAAACTATTCGCGACCATAAAAATCCTGAAAAAAAGGTGCGTGTGCCCTTGGTGCGGGAAGATGAGCAGCAAGCATGGCTAGCGCGCAAATTGGGAGATGCGGCAATGCTTGATGAAGTTGTGCTGAGAAAGAATGCTCCATTGTTTTTTCACCGTCAAGGTAACGCCGGAAAATTGGTGACGGTGACGTTTGATGGTGTATTGCTAGTTACTAACCTAGAGGCCTTCCGCAACTTGGTTTTCAACGGCATCGGCGCAGCAAAAAGCTTTGGTTGTGGCTTGCTTACTTTGGCCAGGGCATAACTTATGCTGCCGCCCCTGAAACCTATCCCTATCAAAGAACGTCTATCTGTTCTTTTCGTTGAAAAGTGTCAGCTCGATGTTTTGGATGGCGCGTTTGTAGCGGTTGATATGCATGGTGTGCGTATGCATATTCCGATTGGTGGAGTTGCCTGTTTGATGTTGGAGCCCGGAGTACGGGTATCGCATGCGGCTTGCGCCCTTGCTGCTCGAGTAGGAACTTTGCTTGTGTGGGTTGGAGAGGGTGGTGTTCGAGTGTACTCATCCGGGCAACCTGGTGGAGCGAGAGCAGATCGTTTGTTGTATCAGGCAAAATTGGCGCTGGATGATGATGCTCGTTTGAAAGTAGTGCGTGCGATGTACAAACTTCGTTTTGGTGAAGAATCGCCGCAGCGACGCAGCGTAGAACAACTACGCGGCATTGAAGGCGCAAGAGTGCGAGCGTTATATCAACAGCTCGCTCAGCAATATGGAGTCAACTGGAGGGCCCGGAATTATGACCGGCAGGATTGGGATGCGGCAGATATTCCGAATCGTTGTTTGTCCGCCGCGACTTCGTGTTTGTATGGAGTAACTGAAGCTGCGATTCTTGCTGCGGGCTATGCGCCTGCAGTTGGCTTCATACATAGCGGAAAGCCTCTGTCATTTGTGTATGACATTGCCGATTTATATAAATTTGACACGGTTGTGCCGATCGCCTTTAGTACGGCGGCCAAACCCTGCCACAATATCGAGCGGGAAGTTCGGATTCGTTGCCGTGATGCTTTTAGGCAAAGCAAATTGCTGGAACGGATTATCCCGGATATTGAAGCGTTGCTTTCAGAAGGTGGGTTGAAGCCTCCGGAACCGTCGGAAGAATCGATCCCACCTGCCATTCCTAACGCTGAAGGTATTGGTGATGCTGGTCATCGTTCTTGAAAATGCGCCGCCACGCTTGCGTGGGCGCCTTGCCATCTGGTTGCTGGAGGTGCGTGCTGGTGTGTATGTTGGCAATTATTCGCGCCGCTTGCGCGAGCATATATGGGCTCAGGTTGAGCAAGGCATCGAAGACGGCAACGCCGTCTTGGCTTGGCGCGCCAATAATGAGGCTGGATTCGATTTTCTGACATTGGGAGAAAATCGGAGAATACCTATAGAAATGGATGGTGCAAAGCTGGTTTCGTTCTTGCCTGTGATTGACTGTAACGGTGAATAGCTGGGCGCCTGGAATCCTTTGTTCTTTAAAAATATAAATTGATATAAAAATTCGGTAGAAAATTTGGGGTTAATATAAACATTAATAATCAATGATTTACATTTGGTGTGTTCCCCACGCGAGTGGGGATGAACCGATGCATGACAAAAAAGGGGCCCTCGATAGTATGTGTTCCCCACGCGAGTGGGGATGAACCGCCGTCCGCGCCGAGCCTATGAGTGCCCTCTACGTGTTCCCCACGCGAGTGGGGATGAACCGGGTTTGTCCTTGTGGAAATTGGAGGGTGATATGTGTTCCCCACGCGAGTGGGGATGAACCGCATGGGGTCTGGACATATGGGGTCGAATTGTCGTGTTCCCCACGCGAGTGGGGATGAACCGGTACGCAGCGTCGCGTCGTCCATGCCGCCGAAGTGTTCCCCACGCGAGTGGGGATGAACCGGAACGGCATGCCACACGACGATATCTCGGCACGTGTTCCCCACGCGAGTGGGGATGAACCGGCGTAACCACCATTCTGCGCAGCGAGCAGGTTGTGTTCCCCACGCGAGTGGGGATGAACCGCCGGCTGCATGACCATGCGTCGGCGCGTAACAGTGTTCCCCACGCGAGTGGGGATGAACCGTCGATCAGCTTGTTCAGTTGCGCACGGCACTCGTGTTCCCCACGCGAGTGGGGATGAACCGTCATTCGATGGCCTGGGCGCTTTGCCAGCGTGGGTGTTCCCCACGCGAGTGGGGATGAACCCTGAAACCAAATTTTTAGAAAAATGGCAGCCGCGTGTTCCCCACGCGAGTGGGGATGAACCGGTACCGACAATAACAAGCAGGCCACAAATGATGTGTTCCCCACGCGAGTGGGGATGAACCGGCGGCCACAGAGCGCGCAATTGCCGATGCCGCGTGTTCCCCACGCGAGTGGGGATGAACCGGTATTCGGATGCTTGCTATAGTCGGTAAATAAGTGTTCCCCACGCGAGTGGGGATGAACCGATGCGTGAGGTTTGGGCGAGAGAGTTTGCGGAGTGTTCCCCACGCGAGTGGGGATGAACCGATGCCCCGGATCGGCAAAATCGCGGTTGATGTGTGTTCCCCACGCGAGTGGGGATGAACCGCGCTCGCGGCTGCGCCTGCCGGCGATTGCTCGGTGTTCCCCACGCGAGTGGGGATGAACCGACGATAGTTTCTTCGCCTTCATCTGCGGGTTGGTGTTCCCCACGCGAGTGGGGATGAACCGTGCTTGTTTTGAATGCGGCCCAAGCGCATGGCGTGTTCCCCACGCGAGTGGGGATGAACCGCGCCGTGCCCCAAAGAAACGACCGGGCCATAAGTGTTCCCCACGCGAGTGGGGATGAACCGTTACCTCACCCCAAACACGAGCTGGAGAACACGTGTTCCCCACGCGAGTGGGGATGAACCGCATGTGCCAGTAATTGGCGACTCGCTCAAACGCGTGTTCCCCACGCGAGTGGGGATGAACCGCCTATATGGGTGTATCGCCGCCGAGCTCTGTGGTGTTCCCCACGCGAGTGGGGATGAACCTCTACAGTGAAAATTCCCCAATGGCAATAACGCGTGTTCCCCACGCGAGTGGGGATGAACCGCAATGCAAGTTTGGTGGCCGAGCCTATTTGAGGTGTTCCCCACGCGAGTGGGGATGAACCGTTGAACGGGCGTTGTGTAGGGCGACACGCCGTGTGTTCCCCACGCGAGTGGGGATGAACCGACAACCAACCGCCTACGCCCACGAGATCGGGAGTGTTCCCCACGCGAGTGGGGATGAACCGGTTGAGGTGATATGGAACTGGGAGTTGGCGGCGTGTTCCCCACGCGAGTGGGGATGAACCGTGCGAATGCAGGGCTCGTTGATCATCCACCTGGTGTTCCCCACGCGAGTGGGGATGAACCGGAATGCCGACACTAAATGAGTATGATTCTCGGGTGTTCCCCACGCGAGTGGGGATGAACCGGCTGGCAGCCTGATGTGTATTGAACGAGAAATGTGTTCCCCACGCGAGTGGGGATGAACCGATTGGCACGTTCCCGAGGCCCTCTTCCATGGGGTGTTCCCCACGCGAGTGGGGATGAACCGAGATGACTGCTGGGTGGTTACGACAATGAATGGTGTTCCCCACGCGAGTGGGGATGAACCGCCAATAGCTGCTCAGTCGGGCGCTATCACCAGGTGTTCCCCACGCGAGTGGGGATGAACCGTAGTTACCCTATAGGATCACTTGAGTCCGCGCCCGTGTTCCCCACGCGAGTGGGGATGAACCGCCGACATGGCGGACTACATGGAAACCATGCGGGTGTTCCCCACGCGAGTGGGGATGAACCGTGATCCTCGCCTTTCTTGGACTTCTTCCAAACGTGTTCCCCACGCGAGTGGGGATGAACCGTCCAGTAACGGGCCTTTTTGAATCGATGAGGGGTGTTCCCCACGCGAGTGGGGATGAACCGTCCAACTGGATAAAACCCGTTGGCCGCCGGGGGTGTTCCCCACGCGAGTGGGGATGAACCGGGATCGATAGCGATAGATACAGCGTTGATCCCGTGTTCCCCACGCGAGTGGGGATGAACCGTCGGTTCCGATCCGGTGCGGCCGCTTTGGCTGGTGTTCCCCACGCGAGTGGGGATGAACCGATGGGGTGGCTGTTTGTTATTGGCTTGGGAATGTGTTCCCCACGCGAGTGGGGATGAACCGCATTGGGAATTAGCCGAGCCACGATCTTTAATGTGTTCCCCACGCGAGTGGGGATGAACCGCGGACGGAGCCATCCTGACGATAGGCGATGGTGTGTTCCCCACGCGAGTGGGGATGAACCGCTGAATCTCGCCAGTATCGAAATCCAGTAATCGTGTTCCCCACGCGAGTGGGGATGAACCGACGCGCTCGGCTGCGCCATGGCTCTCCTGAACGTGTTCCCCACGCGAGTGGGGATGAACCAGTACCGTTTTCCACCAAAACGAGACGCTTGATGTGTTCCCCACGCGAGTGGGGATGAACCGCTTATTGGGGACGTGGATGCGACCGACATTGCGTGTTCCCCACGCGAGTGGGGATGAACCGTAGCCGTACTGTGTGGCCCCAGCATAGGTTTGGTGTTCCCCACGCGAGTGGGGATGAACCGAGTCGGGTAGGCACATTACCCCTGTGTCAGTGGTGTTCCCCACGCGAGTGGGGATGAACCGGGGTATTAGGTGCGAAATTCCGGATCGCTTGGGTGTTCCCCACGCGAGTGGGGATGAACCGCGATCAAGCAAGAGGCCCGTACAGGCCAGCACGTGTTCCCCACGCGAGTGGGGATGAACCGAAAAACTGCCGAGGCGGGTGGCTCGACGGGCGTGTTCCCCACGCGAGTGGGGATGAACCGCCGATTAAGCGTTCGGGCGTATCGACCAGGGCGTGTTCCCCACGCGAGTGGGGATGAACCGGCACCGATGGCTCGCAGCCGCGATAAGAAAGGGTGTTCCCCACGCGAGTGGGGATGAACCGACTATAACCGGATCGCATTCAAGTCGCTGATGGTGTTCCCCACGCGAGTGGGGATGAACCGCCCGCTACGGCAGCCAAATGGATTTGCTGCGCGTGTTCCCCACGCGAGTGGGGATGAACCGTCCGATACGCTCATCAATCATCCTATGCGCGGGTGTTCCCCACGCGAGTGGGGATGAACCGCGGGGCCCGCTACGAATGGGCAGGCGGCCTGCGTGTTCCCCACGCGAGTGGGGATGAACCGTTTTCCATAAATGTCGATAGCGCCTGAAGCATTGTGTTCCCCACGCGAGTGGGGATGAACCGAATGGGCGCGCGCGAACCTCGATAACCTTCCGGTGTTCCCCACGCGAGTGGGGATGAACCGTATTTTATTGTCCGGATTTAATTTTAAATAACGTGTTCCCCACGCGAGTGGGGATGAACCGCATTCGCATTGGTTCTGGCTGGCACATCGAGCGTGTTCCCCTCGCGAGTGGGGATGAATCGATCATGGGGTCGATCTTCATCCGTTTATCGTTGGCGTTGGGAGTACCCCATGGCTATTTCCAGATCATCCGAGGCAGGGCCACATAAGCTATAGTCTAACCACTCCCCCCTCACCAACCTCACAAGGCTCTCCACAGCATGGCCGTACTCTCCATTGATAACCCTTTCCTTGAATGGATGGGCGTAACCTTATCCGCCTGGTCGCCGGGCTATGCCGAGATGCGGCTATCTACTTCGCCTTCGCTGGGCAATCGCACGGGCCGGGTTCAAGGGGGCGTGATTTGTACGCTTCTGGATGCCGCGGCGGGGTACAGCGGTTTATATTCAGATCCGGGCGAGCCTCCGCTGCACAGTGTTTCCCTGTCCCTGACGACGAACTTTATCGATAGCGGGGATGGCTCGGTGCTGGTGGCCAAGGGCTACGTCGAGCGCAAGGGGCGCAGTATTTATTTTGCGCGCGGCGAGGTGTGGCTGGATGGGTCCCGCTTGCTGGCTACGGCCGTGGGCACGTTCAAGTACAGGTCGGCGGCCTAGGTTTTTCCACCGCTTAGATGAGCTTGGGGCAGAACCGTGTGCCGCGCATGATTTTCACGTTCTGCTCGACAAAGGTTCCGCGATTGGTCTGCTTGAATGCGTGCCAGGCTGGGTCGGCGTCCAGTGCCGCGCGGCGCCGTTCGCGGTCCGCCAGGTCGTCGTAGACCCAGATGTGCAGTACTTGGTTCAGCGGGCCGATTTCGCTGACGAAAAAGCCCAGCAGGCGGCCCAGGTGTTTGAGCTGCAGGGGCAGGGCGAATTCTTCGTAGCGGGCCAGGTAGCTGTCCATTTGGCCGTGGGCCACGGTGTAGGTGCGGTGTTCGAAAATCATGTCGGTGGGTTGTGATGCCAGGTGATTGGATAAGGTGTTGGAGCGCCGGTGGGCGATGCATCAGCCGGGCGGCGTGAGGATGCGGCCCGTGGTGAAAAAAGAATGGAGATTGTCGGCCACCAGTTGTTCCATGGCGGCGCGGGTTTCACGCGTTGATGCGGCAATGTGCGGCAGGGCGACGACGCGGTCGTTATTCAGCAGCCCGGGCGGCACCTGGGGTTCCTGGGCATACACATCCAGGCCGGCGCCCGCAATGCGGTTTTTCGCTATGGCTTCTACCAGTGCGTCTTCGTCGATCACGCTGCCTCGGGCAATATTGACAAGAAAACCTTGTGGGCCAAGGGCCTCCAGGACGGAGCCCGAAATCAGATGGCGTGTGTCGGCTCCGCCGCGGCAGGCGACGACCAGGAAGTCGGCCCAGCGGGCCAGCGCATGCAGGTCGGGTTCGTAACCGTAGGCGACGTCTGCTTGTTCATGCCTGCCGTAGTAGCGCACCTCCATGTCGAATCCGCTGGAGCGGCGGGCAATGGCGGCGCCGATGCGCCCCAGTCCGACTATGCCCAGGCGTTTTCCGCTGACGCGCGAGGCAAGGGGAAAGGCCTGGCTGGCCCAGCGCCCCGCCTGGACATGGCGGTCCGCGGCGACGAGTTGGCGCGCTGTGGCAAGGATCAGGCCGAATGCGCAGTCGGCGACGCAATCGTTGAGCACGTTGGGCGTGGTGCTGACCTGTACGTCGTATTGTGCGGCGGCGTTCAGGTCGATACCGTCGTAGCCGACGCCAAAGCAGGCCACCACACCGCCTTTCAGGCTGGCGAATATGTCGGTGGTGCAGCCGTGGCGCGACATGGTGACCCCGCCGGCGAACTGGCCGGCGTGTTCGGCAAGAAAGCCTGCGCGGTCGGCCTCTTTCCATAGAGGGTGCAAGCGGTATTGCGTTTGCAGCAGTTGTTCCAGCCCCGGAGGCAGCGGGCCGATTTGCAGGAGAGGTGTTTGCGTGTCCATCGGGCTCAAGGCTTGAAGTGCGTTCAATCGGTGTGGATATTGGCTTCTTTCAGCCAGGGAATCCAGTGGTCGAAATCGCGGTCCAGGCGGGCCTGGAAGCCGGCGGCGCCCTGTGGGTTGCTGAAGCCGGCGGCGGCGAGCTTGGCCGCGACATCGGGCTGGTGCACGACTTTGGCCAGGGCTTCCTCAAGATGCTTGCGGGTGGCGGCGGGTGTGCCGGCCGGCACCAGGATGCCGTACCAGTTGGTCATCTGCAGTTGCGGCATGCCGGCTTCGGCGGCCGTGGGGACATCGGGCAACAGGGGCGAGCGTTTCGTATCGTAGATGACGAGGCCTTTGATGCGGCCCTGCTTTATGTAGGGCAGCAGCACGGGGACATCGGCATTCACCAGGTCGACCGAGCCGCCCATCAGGCCGACCAGCGCGGGAGCCGCGCCGCGGTAGGGAATATGCACCAGGGGCACATTGGCCGCTTTTCTGAACAGCTCGGCGCCGATGTGCATGGTTCCGCCCACGCCGGTCGAGCCGTAATTGAGTCCTTTGGGCGTGGCCTTGGCTTTGGCGATCAGTTCGGCCAGTGTGTTGACGCCCAGCGATGGCCGAACCGCCAGCATGGTTTGCACTTCGCCCAGCAGATAGACCGGGTCGAGATCCTTGCGGGGGTTGTAGGGCAGGTGGCGTGTCGTACCTGCTGTAATGACCAGGCTCGAGGTGGTGAGGAGCAGCGTCTGCCCGTCGGCCGGTGATTTGGCCGCCAGATTGTCGCCGATGATGCCGCCGGCGCCGCCGCGATTATCGACGATGACGGTTTTGCCCAAGGCATCGCCCAGGCTGGGGGAAATGATGCGGGCTATCTGGTCTGTGGGACCGCCGGCCGAGAAGGGCACGATGATCTTGATGGTATCCGTGGCCTGGGCCGGGAGGTTGAAAAAGGCAGTGCAGGCTGCCAGCGCCGCACAGAAAGCGAGTTTACGCATGATGGTGGGTCTCCGGTTTTTCAAGTTTGTGATTTTTTTCAGCCCGCGAAACGCGGTTCGGGCAAGCCGCGTACGCCGACGTTCAGTGCCAGCAAGGCGCCGGCCAGGGGTTCCCGGGTTTGCTGTTCGGGAGTGAAGCGTTGCGAGTGGCTGGTGATGTAGAGCGTGTCGAGTCCGTCGCCCCCGAATGCCGGGCAGGTGGGGTTGGTGACGGGCAATTGGATCGTGCGGTCCACCCGGCCGTCCGGGGCAAGCCGTACCAGATGGCCGGTGGCGACCATGCAGTTCCAGACAAAGCCTTCGGCATCCACGGTTGCTCCGTCGGGACGGCCCAGTTGATGAGTCCAGTCCTTGAAGACGCGTCGATTGGAGATGGCGCCGTCATCGATGTCGTAGTCGAAGGCCCAGATGATCTGCCTGTGCGTGTCGGCGAAATACATGCTGCGGTCGTCCGGGCTCCATGACAGCGCATTGGGCAGCACGAAATCGTCGAGCATGGCGTGGCAACTGTGGTCGGGGTCGAGCCGGTAAAGCGTGCCCAGCGGTTCGCGTTGAACGTCGTGCATGCTGCCGACCCAGAAGCGGCCGCGCCGGTCGCACTTGCCGTCGTTCAGGCGCATGCCGGGCTTGCCTTCTTCGGGGTGGCCGATGCGTTCGGCCGCCTTGCCGCTGGCCGGGTCGTACAGGTACAGGCCCGTGCCGGTTGCCAGCACGAAGCCGCCCGCCTCGCGCAATGCAATCGACCCGGTCACCAGGTCGGGATGAAGGCGCTGCGCGGTGTGCTTGCCGGTGGCTGGGTCGTAGGATTGCAGCGCCGGGCGGCGCACGTCTATCCACCACAGGCGGCGCGTGCGGCCGCACCAGAGAGGAACTTCGCCGAGGATATCGGCGCTCTGCACCACGCAGTCGATGTCAATATTGGTTTCGATCGGCATTTTCGGTTTCCAGGAATTACTTGTATTTTGTGGCGGCCAGCGTCGCCAGGTCGATCCCGGCGGCGATGTCGGCTTTTTGACGGCTGTCGCCCGCGTCGATTTTTTCGGCTTCGGCAAGTACGGCATGCGCGTGGGCGTAGGGCACGAAGACGATGCCCGCCTCATCCGCGGCGACGAGATCGCCGGCGTCGACGCTGATGCCGGCGATGCGCACCCGGCCATTGATTTCCACGGTTTCCAGGCGCCATTTGCCGGTAATGGGGGTGACGCCGCGCGACCAGATCGGGAAGTCGCGCTCGCGCGAGGCGCCGGGGTCGCGAAACGACCCGTCGATGATGGCGCCCGCGCAGCCCGCCCGGTGCGCGACCGTGGCCGACTGGCCTCCCATGTTCGAGACGCCGGCAAGGCCTTCGATGACCACCACGTCGCCAGGCTCGGCCAGGTTATAGGCTTCGTGCTCGCCCATTTTCCCGATGCCGCTTGCGGCGGCATGTGCGGGGCTTTCGCTGCGCTCGACGTTTCGCACGGTCACGGCCTGGCCCACCAGGTGTTTTCGACTTAGCGTGGGCGCCAGCACGGATGCGGGAATCGCGCCGGCCATGCCCAATTTGTCCATGGCGTCGGAAAGGGTGCCGGTCAGGTCGTCGATGCGCGCATAGCGCTGCAGCAGCTCCGCCGGCAGGCGCGTCAGCGTCATGCGCCGGATTGCTTCCACCGGTACGCGGCCGGTCAGTTTTTTGGTGCTCATGTGCTTGGTCTGGTAATCTGTCTTTTTTATACTATCCTGTTATTTTGATTTTATCAATAATCCTGTTTAATGGGATTTTTAATAAAAACCCAATTTCAAGGATGGTTCCAAATCAATCCCGGAATGACGGCTTATGCCTTTACAATCCACAGCTGATTGGCTAACTACGCTCGTGACCTTGAACCCGAAAGACACTTCTTCCAGCCTCACCCGCGCGCTCGACATTCTGGGCATGTTTTCGGTTGCGACGCCGCTCGTGGCCGTCGAGGACATTACGGCGGCCCTGGGATACACGCGATCCACGGCCTACCGCTACATCAAGGAGCTGTCCGATGCCGGCCTGGTGACGCCGGCCTCCGCCGGGGCATACAGCCTTGGGCCGCGCATTATCGAACTGGAACGATTGGCGGCGCTGACCGATCCGCTCTATCGCGCCGGCCGGACCGTATTGAGCGAGCAGCATTGCGACAACAGCGCCTTGTTGTTGCACAGCCTGTATAACGACAAGGTGCTGTGCATCTACAAGGTAGGGCCCGATATGCTGGAGCATAACGGCCAGCGCCTTACCATGCGCCGGGCGCGGGGCATACCTTTTTCGCTGTTCCAGGGCGCGGCGTCGCTTGCCATGCTGCCTTATCTTTCGCAGCACCGCATCCGGCAAACCTATTTGCGCGACGAAGGCGAAATCAAGGCGGCCGGCCTGGGAACCAACTGGAACGAATTCCGCCGTAATATGGCCGCTATCCGCCGCGCCGGATTCGCGACCAGCCATGGGCAGATCACGCCGTTTGTCATGGGCGTGGCGGTGCCTATTCTTTTGCCCGACGACCAGCGCCTGATCGGAAGCCTTGCGCGCGCCTGTCCCGCCGCCGCCATGCCCAAAGCCCAGGAACCTGTCTGCGCCGAGGAACTGCACGAACTGAGCCGACGGATCGCGCTGGAGTATGCCAAGGTGGCGCATCGCTGATGCATGGTTCTGCAAGAGGCAAGGCCATCTATTGCTTTGCGTAGCGCCATTTCGGATATTTTCCGCCAGATGCCTATAATCAACTCACTTATCACCTAGGAAATACCATGACTATTTCTCTCTACGCAACCACGGTTCCCGTTTTCAAACAGATGCTAAGCGCGCTCGACGCTGTGCTGGGCAAGGCGGAAGCGCATATTGCCGCCAAGGGCATCGACCCGAACGCCTTGCTGCAGGCTCGGCTTTTCCCCGATATGTTCCCCTTGGTCAAACAAGTGCAGATTGCCGGCGATTTCGCCCGCGGGGCTTGTGCGCGCCTGGCCGGGGTGGATATACCCAAGTTCGAAGATACTGAAAAAACATTTTCCGAGCTTCATGCGCTGATCGGCAAGACCCTTGCCTTTGTCGAAGGGCTTACCGCCGCGCAGATCGATGGCAATGAAGAGCGCGAGATCGTTCTACGCCCTGGCACACCCAAGGAAAAGAGGTTTACCGGCCAGTCGTACCTGTTGACGTACAGCCTGCCGCAGTTTTTCTTTCACGTCACCGCGGCCTACGCGATTTTGCGGCACAACGGTGTCGAGATAGGCAAGCGCGACTACATGGGCCAGGCCTGACGCGGGGCGGCCAGCCCCGGCAAGCAAGCAGGAGTACGCAAAAATGACGCACGCGTTCAGCGATGTTGAATGGAAGGCCAGGGTCGATCTGGCGGCGTGTTACAGGCTCATGCCTTTATTCGGCATGAGCGATCTCATTTATAACCACATCACGGCGCGCATACCCGGGGCGGGCGATGAGATTCTCATCAATCCGTATGGCTTCATGTACGAAGAGATCACAGCCTCCAGCCTTATCAAGATCAATGTGCAGGGCGAGATACTGCATAATCCCCATGCCGATTATGAAATGAATCAGGCGGGCTACGTCATCCACAGCGCGGTGCATGGAGCAAGGCGCGATGTGGCCTGTGTCATTCATACCCACAGCCGGGCGGGGATGGCCGTGTCGGCGATGGAGGTCGGCCTGCTGCCTCTGACCCAGACGGCCATGCGCTTCAAGGATATCGCCTACCACGACTATGAAAGTGTGGCGATCGCTCTGGACGAGCAGTCCCGGCTGGTGGCCGATTTGGGCACGCAGGATGCGATGATATTAAGAAACCATGGCCTGCTGGTCGCGTCGCCCACAGTGGCCGAGGCATTCAACACCATGTACTGGCTGGAAATGGCCTGCCGGGCCCAGGTCGATGCGATGGCCTCGGGTACCGAGTTGATCATTCCATCCGAACAGGTGGTCAACAAGACGCATCATTTGTATTTGCCCACTACGCGCCGTCCGTTCGGAATCATGGAGTGGCCGGCCATGCTCCGTTATCTGGATCGCCGCGATCCGGGCTATAAAAATTGAACACTGATACGATGCCGGGCAGTACTTTTTCGGGCGCGGGCATGTATGTCGTCGATTCGAACGCTTAGAACCTTTCTGGCGGTGGTGCGCTACGGCACGTTCGCGGCGGCGGGGGCGGAAATAGGCCTGACCGCGGCGGCGGTCGGCTTGCAGATAAAGACGCTGGAACAGGCGCTCAATTGCGAATTATTCGTCCGGACCGGGCGCTCGGCCGTGCTCAGCCCCCAGGGCCAGGCAAAAGTCGCGGAAGTCCAGGCCATCGTCAGGGCTTACGATGCCTTGGCAAGCAGCCATGACGATGGCGAGCTGTCCGGGCCGGTTGCGGTGGGAGCCCTGGTGTCCGCGCTCATGGGGGCGTTTTCGGATGCCTTGAGGGCCATCAAGAAAAAGCATCCGGGCTTGAATGTAAAACTGTACGCCGGTTTGTCCAGCGAATTTGCCGACAAGGTGCAAAGGGGAGAGCTGGACGCCGCCGTTGTGACGCAATCTCCGGTGTTGTTAAGCTCGGAATTGATCTGGACGCCTCTTTACACGGAGCCCATGGTGTTGATCGTGCCCAGTCAATCACCGGAGGCGGTCGATTCTTCGCTCACACCCGATGAGGTGCTGGCGACGCTGCCGTTTCTGCGTTTCGACCGGCGTACCTGGACCGGCCAATTGGTGCAGAAGGTTCTGGAATCCTTTGCGGCCAAACCCAACGAAGAGATGGAACTCAATTCGATCGAGACGATTATTGAATTGGTCAGGCAAGGCTTTGGCGGCTCGATTGTTCCAAAGCTGGCCAATGTGGACTGGGCCAACGACCGGCGCTTGCGGGTCATTGAATTGCCCGATGTGCAAATATGCCGGCGCGTGGGATTGCTGGAACGGCAGAGTCACTTCAGGCTGAGCTTTACCAGCGAAATAAAGTCCTATTTCTCGGCCGCGGCGCAGATTCGGCCAGGCAAGTAAAAGCTTTATTGGGCAAAAGCCTTATTGCGCCACTCTGGGGCAATACTCGTAGTGCTGCGTGTCAAGATAAGACACGCGGCATTCGATGGGCTGGTTGTTATAGGAAAAGGCAATCCGGTGTATTTGCAGCAGTGCGGTGCCGGGCGCTATGCCAAGCAGCCTGGCCTGTTCTTCATCGGCCGGCGTTGCGCGCACGCGCTCGTCGATGCGGATGACGTTCAGGCCGAAGGCCTCTTGGTACAGGCTGTACAAGGTGCTGGGGCGGTTTCGCAACTGCGATTCGCTGAGCCCGGCGAACAGGGCTTCCGGCACAGTTATTTCATCCACCTGTACCGGCGCGTTGTTCAGCCTGAGCACGTTGGTCAGCTTGAAAACCTTGGCGCTGCTGGCGATACCCAGTTTCTCGCAAGTTTTTTTATCGGCCCTGGTTTTGGCAAACTGAACCAGCGCCACGTCGGGCGGGGCCTTTAGGCCGTCGTGGCGCACGACATTGAAAAAATGGAACAGATGCTGTTCGCGGCTGTGCATGGCCACAAAAGTGCCGCGGCCCTGGTGTCGGATCAGGATGTTTTCAGCGACCAGTTCGTCGATGGCTTTGCGCAAGGTGCCGATCGACACATCGAAGCGCTGGCTAAGCTGTTTTTCGGCAGGGATGACTTCGCCGGGTTTCCATTCCCCGGCCGACAGTCCGGCCAGCATCTGGCGCTTGACCAATTTGTATAAAGTCAGGCCGACGCTCGAAGACGGAGCATATTCACGCATGGTTTAGCACTATTTGTTTAATATGGGAAAGCGTCATTTTAATGACGAGGCCGGTTTTCCAGGATTATAGTAAAAAGCGTTCCACTGATACAAGTCATATAGTTGACATTGATGAATTCAGAACCTATCATGCAATCGACTATAACAATGCGCCGCGGCGTGTGCGGGGCGGGCGGATGGATCCCGTTATGAAGGGCACTGCCAGTGGGTAGCGTGGATCCGCGCTCGAGCAACAATAAACAAGAATCCAGAATTGGATGCGGAATCAGGAAGGTAGCATATCGGTTCCGGTAGACTTCAAAAGGCGTGTCGTGTGCGCCACCTAACGAAGCAAAAAAGGAGACAAAATGAAACTCGGAAAACTCGGATTGCCGCTTTTGCTGGGGGCCAGCTTGCTGGCTGGATCAAGCCCCAGCGCCATGGCTGAAATCAAGGTCGTCAGCATTGCGCAGCAGTATGGAATCAGCTATTTGCCATTGATGGTGATGCAGGAGAAACAGCTTCTGCGGAAAGAAGCCAAGGCGGCCGGCCTGGGCGACATCGAGGTGAAATGGGCCAAATTCGCCGGCGGCAATGTCATGAACGATGCCATATTGTCGGGCGATTTGCAGTTCGCATCGGGGGGCGTGGGGCCGTTCGTCACCTTGTGGTCCAAGACCGTCAAGAACGTTGGCGTCAAGGGCGTGTCGGCCATGAATTCCATGCCTTTGCTGCTGAACACCCGCAACCCTGACGTCAAGACAATCAAAGATTTCACCAGCAAAGACCGGATTGCGCTGCCGGCGGTCAAGGTTTCGATTCAGGCTATAACGCTGCAAATGGCGGCGGAAAAGGCCTTCGGTCCGGGCCAGCAAAACAAGCTGGATGCATTGACCGTGACCCAATCGCATCCGGATGGCATGGCGGCGCTGCTGTCGGGCAGCAGTGAAATCGACAGCCATTTCACGTCTCCGCCGTTCCAGTACATCGAACTGAGCAAGCCCGGGATTCATACCGTCTTGAATTCATACGATGTAACCGGGGGCCCGCATACGTTCAATATCGTCTGGGCAACCCAGAAATTCGCGGACGCCAATCCCAAGACCTATGCGGCCTTCGTCAAAGCGTTCGACGAGGCAATCGCTTTTATCAACCACGATAAAAAGGCCGCCGCCGAGCTGTACATCAAGGTCACCAAATCGAAAGAGCCGGTGGAATTTTTCGAAAAAATCCTGAACGATCCGAACGTCGAATTCACGACTACACCGAAAAACGTCATGAAATACGTCGATTTCATGTACCGAATCGGTTTCATCAAGGTCAAGCCTGCATCCTGGAAAGACATGTTCTTCCCCAATGTGCAGAATGCGCACGGCAGTTGAGGTTCTGCAGGGTTGTGCACCGCAAGCCGGGCCGTTTAACGGCGGTTTGGCTTGCGGGTGGAAGGCTATCAATAATAAAGAAAAAATTTATTTTTAACGAATAAATACTAGCTTTTCTTTTTGAATGGCGGCGCTAATAATAAAAGCTATTGGATTCGGCCTGGTCGATCATGCTTCGGCAATGCGATGGGGCCGGTTGCGGCGCCGCTGTATGCCAAAGGGAAATAGAGAGCTTTATGACTGACAATCTCAATGTGAAGGTCTGGCGCGGAAAGGAGCGAGGCAGTTTTGTGGCCTACGAGGTGCCGCGCCGCGAAAGCCAGACCGTCCTCGACGTCGTGACGTATATCCAGCGCCATCTGGATCACACTCTGAGTTATCGTTTCTCATGCCGCGTCGGCATGTGCGGTTCCTGCGCCATGACGGTCAACGGGGTTGCGCGCTGGACGTGCCGCACTCACGTCGCCAAGGTCGCAAGCAGCGGCGAACTGGAAATCGCGCCTCTGGCAAACCTGCCGGTCGTCAAGGATCTTGCCGCCGACATGAACGAGTTTTTCGACAAATGGGCGCGCGCCAAGGGGCAGTTCAAGGGTTCGAAGACGCGCCACGACGATTTCGCGCGGGTCGATCCGGCCTCCAAAGAGCGTGTTGCGGCCGATGCCGGCATGGAATGCATCGGTTGCGGCGTATGCTATTCGTCGTGCGATGTCGTCACCTGGCGGCCCGATTTCCTGGGCCCCGCGGCACTCAATCGCGCCTGGACGCTGGTCAACGATGCGCGCGACATGCAGCAGCATGAGCGTTTGCAGGCGGTGGCGGGCGATGCCGGCTGCCATTCCTGCCATACCCAGGGTTCCTGCACCGAGCGTTGTCCCAAGGGGCTTTCGCCAACCTTCAGCATTGCCGGCCTGAAAAAGCTTGCCGCCAAGGCGGCCATCCGGGGCGATCTATGACGACGGCCGCGCATCAAGCCAGGCGCTGGTATTGGCAGCGCATCAGCGCAATGGTGCTGGCTATTTGCGTGCTGGTCCACATTGGCGTGATTATCTATGCGGTGCGCGGCGGGCTTACCGCAGCCGAAATCCTCGGCCGCACACAGGGTAATTGGTGGGTAGGCGTGTTCTACGGCATTTTTGTGCTGGCCTGTACGGTGCATGTGCCGATCGGCCTGGCGAAAATTGCGGAAGAATGGCTGGCCTGGCCTCAAAAAACGGCCAATATGGTTTCCAATATTTTTGGCGTTGCAATCCTGTTCATGGGGTTTCTCGCCGTCTATGCGGTGCTTGCATCATGAAGCGCGGCAATGATTTCCGTTCGCGCAATCACCCGGCCTACTGGGCGTTCCTGGTTCATCGCATTTCGGGGCTGGTCCTGGGTTTGTTCCTGCCGGTGCATTTTTGGGCGCTAAGCCGGGCGATACACGGCCAAGCCGCGCTCGACGGATTCCTGAAGCTTACCGACAACGCCTTGTTCAAGTTCAGCGAATGGGGCGTGGTCGTTCTGTTGTCATTGCACATGATGGGTGGAATACGGCTCTTGCTGATCGAGTTCGGCGGGCAGCCGGGGCTGCGCAAAAACTGGATCGTCGGTGCCGGCGGTTTTGGCATTGCGGTCGGGCTCGCTTTTGCCCTGGCATTGATTGGATAAGTGCCGGCGCGCCGGATACTGAAGGAGATATCGTGAAAATTGATCTGTCGGCCGTTGAAGAAGCGGCGAAGGAACTGTACATTCGCGCCCTGAAGGTGCTGCCGCCCGATATCAAAGAGGGCTTCACCAGCTTGGCCGCAACTGAAACCGCGCCGGTTGCCCAGCGCATTCTCGGCACCATGATCACTAATATCAGCGTGGCCGAAGGCGCCAACAATTTGCTGTGCCAGGACACCGGCGTACCCATCTACAAGATAGCCATAGGCAGCAATGCGGAGGTGAACGGCTACGCGCTCAAACAGGCGATCCGCAAGGGGTGCGAGCGCGCCACGACCGAGCATCCGTTCCGCTCGTCCATTGTGCATCCGCTTACCCGCATCAACGACAATACGTCCTGTGGAATAGAGGTGCCGGTAATCAGCATCGATTTCGTCGATATCCCGGACTATCTGAAAATAACCATGATTCCCAAAGGCAGTGGTTCGGAAAACAATTCTTTCCTCAAGATGGCCATACCCGCCGAGGGAATCGACGCCATCAAGGCCTTTACGATCGATTGCGTTTTGGCGGCGGGCGGGAAAACCTGTCCGCCCACGATTGTCGGCGTCGGCGTGGGTGGCAGCTCCGACTTGTGCGTGGCGCTGGCCAAACGGGCCGCGACCCGGGCTCTGGGGAGCCATTGTTCAGATCCCGAAGGGGCCAAGCTCGAGCAGCAGCTGTCGGCCGCGGTGAATCAACTGGGCATCGGGCCGCAGGGCCTGGGGGGCGACTCCACGGCATTTGCCGTCCATATCGAACTGGCCTCCACGCACATTACGATGAACCCGGTGGCGGTCAATATGCAGTGCCATTCCGCCCGCAGGGCGACCGCCACTTTTTCGCCATCGGGCGTTTCTTACGGATTCTGATCATGGCCCACTACGAACTCAGCACTCCAGTGACCGAAGAGCAGGTCCGGCGGCTGCGCATCAACGACACCGTTACCCTGCAAACCACATTGTTCGGCATCCGCGATGCCACGCAGATCCATATGTTCGATCATCATCGCAGCACGCGTTTCGACCTGCGTGGCCATGCGGTTATTCATACCGCGCCGAACGTAAAGAAAGTACCGAAAGACGCACAAAATCCTTGCGGTTATGCGTCTATTTGCATAGGCACAACCACTTCGGATCGCATGGAGCGTTTCACCCGCCCCTTGATGAGCGAAACCGGCGTGCGCATCATTATTGGCAAAGGCGGCCTGCGGGAAGATTCCCTGTCGGCGTTCCAGGAACTGGGCGGCGTATACCTTGCCATTGTGGGCGGTACGGCGGCGCTGGAAACGACCTGGATAGAACAGATCGAAGACGTCGATCTGGACGACCTGAATCCCGAATCCCTGTGGAAGTTTCGTGTCAAGGATTTCGGCCCCTTGCTGGTGGCCATGGATAGCCAGGGCGGCAGTCTGTACAACGTTGTGCGCAACGATGCTGCGGCGCGGCGCGCCCAGGTGCTGGCGTCTCTTGGAGTTAAATCCGCATGAGCGTCAAACGCATACAAACCGATATCCTGATCCTGGGTTCCGGAGGCGCGGGCCTGTTCGCCGCATTGCATGCGCATAGCACCAATCCGGAACTGTCGGTGACCGTTGCCGTAAAAGGCCTGCTTGGGAAGTCGGGCTGTACCAGGATGGTGCAAGGCGGCTATAACGTCGCCCTGGCGGAGGGCGACTCGGTAGAGCGCCATTTCATGGATACGATCGAGGGCGGCAAATGGCTGTCCAACCAGGATCTTGCCTGGACGCTGGTCACCAAAGGGGTCGAGCGCGTACACGAGCTCGAAAATGAGCTGGGTTGTTTTTTTGATCGCAATCCCGACGGAACCGTGCATCAGAAGGCCTTTGCCGGGCAGACTTTCGACCGGACCGTGCACAAGGGCGATCTCACCGGCATCGAGATCATCAATCGGCTTTCCGAGCAGGTGTGGGCCCGCGGCATACATCGGCTGGAAGAGCACCGGGCCGTTGAGCTCATAAAAACGGCCGACGGTACCGCGCTTGCCGGCGTGCTGATGATATCCATGCATAGCGGCGAGTTTGTGTTTGTGCAGGCCAAGGCGGTGTTGCTGGCAACGGGCGGCGGCCCCACCATGTACAAGTATCACACTCCTTCCGGAGAAAAGAGCTGTGACGGCCTGGCGATGGCCTTGCGGGCCGGCCTGTTCCTGCGCGATATGGAAATGGTGCAGTTCCATCCGACCGGCCTGCTGGCGGGAACCGGCACGCGCATGACCGGCACGGTGCTCGAAGAGGGCTTGCGCGGTGCGGGCGGCTATCTGCTGAATGGCAAGCGTGAGCGCTTCATGCACAATTACGATCCTCGCGGCGAGCGGGCAACCCGCGATATTGTCTCGCGCTCGATCTATACGGAAATGCGCTCGGGCGATGCTTCGCCCAATGGCGGCGTCTACATCCAGATGAGCCACCTCGGGGCCGATAATGTCCGCCGGCAATTCAAGGGCATGGTCGAGCGTTGCGCCGATTGCGGCTTCGATCTGGCGGGCGGCCTGGTCGAGGTCGTGCCGACGGCGCATTACATGATGGGCGGCGTTGTTTTTGAACCCGATTGCACAACGTCGCTAAAAGGCCTCTTTGCCGCCGGGGAAGATACGGGCGGAGTGCATGGGGCAAACCGGCTGGGTGGAAATGGCGTGGCCAATTCCACGGTCTTTGGCGGCATAGCGGGGGAAAGCATGGCGGCATGGGTCGGGCAAAATAATGAACTGCGCGCGCCGGACGACGCCGCCATCCAGCGCAGCGTCGCAATGCATCGGGCGCCATTCGGACAGGCGCCGGGAGACCTGGAGGAAATTCGCGAGCAGTTGTATGCGTGCATGTGGGACGACGTGGGCATTTCGCGCACAGGAGAAAGCATCGAGCGCGGCCTGCAGACGCTGGGTGCGCTCGATGCCGCCCTGGACCTGACAGGCGTATCGGGCGAAGACCGGGCGTTCAATCTTACCTGGCACGATTGGCTGAATCTGAAAAGCCTCATTGCGGTCAGCAAGGCGATTGCCAGCGCGGCGCTGGCGCGCGAGAATTCCCGCGGAGCCCATTTTCGGGAAGATTTCCCCGAGCCGGGCGATTTGCCGAACTCGACCTATACCGTGGTGCGGGATGTCGACGGATTGCTCGAGCTCTCGCGCAGGCCTGTACACTTCACCCGAGTCGCTCCCGGAGCTACTATTCTGTCGGAATAGCGGCGGCCCCGGAGCCGCCGGTTCAAGCCGGTTCAAAATAGTACGACTATCCGATTCTTGAGTAAGGAATATCGCCATGCAAGCACAGGGCATTCGCGGCGCCGATATTATTGCGCAGACACTTGCCCGCATGGGCGTCGACAAGGTGTTTTCCCTTTCGGGAAACCATATCATGCCGCTTTACGATGCACTGATCGATACCCCCATCGACATCATTCACGTGCGCCACGAGGCCGCTTGCGTGCATATGGCCGATGCGTATGCGCGCACCACGGGCCAGGTTGGCATTGCGATGGTAACGGGAGGGCAGGGCCATGCGAACGGTATCGCGGCGCTCTTTACTTCGCTGGCTTCCGAAGCGCCCATGGTGCTGTTGTCTGGGCATGCCGGCCTGGGCGAGCTGGGCAAAGGCAGTTTTCAGGAATTGCGCCAGGCCGAAATGGCGGCGCCTGTCGCGAAGGCCTCCTGGACGGCGCAATCCGCGGCCGGCCTTGGGCATGACCTGGCGAAGGCCATGCAGATTGCCCGAAGCGGACGGCCCGGTCCGGTACATATCAGCTTGCCGTTCGATCTTCTGGAGCAAAGAGTCGATTCCACAGATAGCCTTTGGCCCGAGGCTTCTGCTTCCCGTGCCATCCACATGCCGCTTTCCACACACATGTCCGAGCGGATCATGAAGGAAATTGCCGGAGCGCAGCGGCCCCTGATTCTTTGCGGCCCTGCATTGTGCGGCGGCCCGGGCCGCGCACTGATGGCGCGCCTGGAGGGCGCGGTGCAGGTTCCGGTCATAGGCATGGAAAGTCCCCGCGGCATCAATGATCCAAGCCTGGGCGCGTTCTCCGAAATATTGGCCCTGGCCGACCTGATCGTCCTGCTCGGCAAGCCGCTGGATTTCACCTTGCGCTTCGGCAGCAGCCCTTTCATTGACCAGAATTGCCGGTTTATTGTTATCGATCCCGATCAGGACCTGATTGCGCGGGTCATGAAGTATAGGCAAGACCAGCTCAGCCTGTCGACGCTGGCCGATTCGGCCAGTGCGGCCGATGCATTGCTGGCCAGCGCCGGCAGTCACTCTTCGCGTCCCGTGGAGTGGCTGAACCAGGTAAGGGCTGCGCTGGACTATCGCCCGCCGGAATGGAAAAGCGTGCAATCGGCAATTGGCGGCCCGGTTCATCCTCTGGAGCTGTGCGCCGTATTGCAAGATTTTTTTGCCCGGCATCCGGATGCGACGCTTGTATGCGATGGCGGGGAAATAGGCCAATGGCCCCAGGCGGTCGTCACACAGGCAAAGAATAGGCTGATCAATGGTGTCGCCGGCTCCATAGGCCCGTCGTTGCCGTTTGCCCTGGCCGCCAAGATCGCAAACCCGGCCCATCCGGTCGTGGCCGTCATGGGCGATGGCACATTCGGTTTTCATATGGCTGAATTCGATACGGCGGTGCGATACGGCCTGCCTATCATTGTCATCGTGGGCAACGATGCGAAATGGAATGCCGAATACCAGATCCAGGTGCGCACTTATGGCAAGCCGCGCGCCCAGGGATGCGAGTTGCTTCCCGCCCGCTACGACAAGGTGGTTGAAGCGCTGGGAGGGCACGGCGAATATGTGACCAAAGAAATGGATTTGCCGGCCGCGCTCGAAAGGGCTTTCAACAGCGGCAAGCCGGCATGCATCAATGTGCTGATCGAGTCTGTGCCGGCCCCCGCCACCAAAAGGCCGGCGTAGCTTTGACGACGCGGGCGGCTGCAAGGGCCACCCTACGAATTACCCCTATGAATCCGACCATCCCTACGAATTCGCAGGGGCGCCCCTTGTGGGCTCCCGGAATGCGCGCGTTTTGTGTCAAAGCCCTTTTACAATGGCGCTGACGCCGCCCAGCAATAAAATCGCCCATACCAGCTTTTTCGCTGTGGCCGACGAGATTTTCTCGTGCATGCGGCTACCGAAGAAAAAGCCCACCAGGGCGCTTGGGAAAAGAACGGCCGCAATAATATAAATGGCTGGATCCAGCAGCAGTCCGGTGGCCAGGAACATCAAGAGCCGGATTATTGCGGTGGTGCCAATCAGGGTGCCCAGGGTGGAGCGCAACACCTTCTTGTCGTCGATGCGGCTGGCCAGGTAAATCGTATATAGCGGGCCGCCCGTTCCGAACAATGTTGTAAAGATGCCTCCGCAGAACCCCAGCGGTGCCGCCAGCCCGGGGCTGATCTTGTATTTTTTTCTGTTGAAGAAATTGTTCCAGGCGAATATCAGCAATATGAATACGCCCAGCACGAGGAAAAGTGGCTTTTTGGGCGCGTACAGAAGCAGCGAAAGCCCGACCAGTGCGCCCGCCAGCAAAAAAGGCAAGAGGCGCTTCAATTCGATTTTGTCGATATTGCGCCATTCGCGGGAATTCATTACCGTGCAGACGACTAGGTCGAACAGCAGCATGACCGATACGGCAATATGCAAGGGCAGTACCAGTATCAGAAATGGGATTGCCGTGATGGACGAGCCGAATCCGGTCAGGCCGAATATCGAATAGGCAAGCAATAGCGTGATTGACGCAAAGACGATGTGGGTGGCTGGAATTATGGAAGTCAGATAGGTCAGGAATTCGCCTGTCATATTGCCGGTACTTAGGTGTTTCCGGCGAGTTTGAGCAATTGCTGATATAGCGCGTCGGGAACCGCAATGCCTTTTTGGGCGGACTGTTCAAGCAGTGCGTGGCGCCGGTCGCCGGGTAGCCGCACCCCATCGTCGTGCAGCATCAACTCGATGAGCTTTTCGGTGCGCGAGAAATAGATGTCGGTGCCCGCCATGGCGCCGGGATCGATGGCCAGGAATAATTGACCGATGCGTGGCTGATTGCCTTCGGCCGAAAAGAATGAATCGGCTTCGAAGCCGAAGGCCGCGCCGGTGAGCGCGCAAGCCAGTAATTCCACCATGAGCGCCAGCATGGCTCCTTTTACGCCGCCCGTCGGCAGCATGCTGCCGGCCAGGGCCGCCTGGGCGTCGGTGGTGGGCTTGCCGTCTTTGTCGACGGCCCAGCCCAGGGGGATAGCCTTGCCTTCCTTAGCAGCCACCATGATCTTGCCGCGCGCCGCTTCGCTGAGGGCAAGATCGATGAGCAGGGCGTGGGTATCCCGGCGGGGAAAGATGGCGGCGATCGGGTTGGTGCCGAACAAGGGCGTTTTCCCGCCCCAGGCAGGCATTGCCGCCGGCGAATTTCCGAAGGCCATGCCGACCATTCCGGCTTTGCCGATTTGATCGAGATGCACGGCCGCGGCGCCAAAATGGTTGCTGTTCGTGACGCCCACGCAAGACACGCCGAACTCGCGCGCGCGCTCCACGGCCAGCTCAACGGCCAGCGCGCAGGCTTCATAGGCCATGCCGCACTGGGCATCGACCAGGCAGGCGCCGCCTTTGGAGCGCAGGATTTCGGGCTTTGCCTTGGTGGAGCTGCGGCCATTGCGCAAGAACGTCGTGTATTGGGGGACACGCGACACGCCGTGCGAGGCCAGGCCTTGCGCGTCGGCGGCGACAAGCGCCTTTGCCGCCGCCAGGGCCGCTTCATGGCTGGCGCCGGCCGCTTCGAGCCCTTGAAGGGCCAAGGTTGTCAGTTCGTCTATGGAGAGTAGCGGCATGGAATCAAATCGCTTTTAGAAAATGAGGGTAATGAGCAAGCTTATGCGGCGTTTCCGGTCAGGATGGGCCGGCCTGGTTCAGGTGGCCGGCGACGCGCTCCGCAATCAGAGCACTGACGCGGGTATTGGATTCTGTCGTGACCCCGGCAATATGGGGTGTCAGGATGAGGTTCGGCGCATCTGCCAGCACGTTGCCGACGGGCAGGGGTTCCTGGTGGAAGACGTCGATTGCGGCGCCGCCCAGGTGGCCGGAACGCAGCGCATTGCTAAGCGCCGCCTCGTCGATGATGCCGCCGCGCGCCGTGTTGATAAGGATGGCGCCGGCTTTCATTTTCGACAAGGCATTCTTGTCGATGAGATTGCGTGTTTGGTCCGTCAAGGGAACATGCAGCGAAACGATATCGGCCTGGGCCAGCAATTCGTCCAGTGTCTTGGGCTTTGTTCCTGATTTTTTCCATATGGGGGCATCGGGGGCGATCATGGGATCGTGCGCAATGACGGCCACCCCCAAGGCGTGTGCCAGGCTGGCTGTCAGCTGGCCGATTCCCCCAAAGCCGATCAGGCCCAGGGTTTTTCCGAAAAGCTCGCGTCCGTTCGACAGTGCGGCGCGCGGCCACGAGCCGGAAGCGGTTTCCGTGCTGCGGGTGTAGGCCTCTCGCAGCAAAACCATGGCGGTGCCTATGACATATTCGGCCACCGCCCTTGCATTGGCGCCGGTAGCCGGAATAACCGCAATCTGGCGGCCTTCGCAGGCGGGCAAATCGATATTGTCCAGGCCCACGCCCAGGCGGCCCACCACACGCAAGCGCAAAGCGGCTTCCAGCAAGGCGCGGTCGACCTGGGTTCGGTTGCGCACGATCAGGCCGTCGGCATTGGCCAGCGCCGCCAGCAATTCCGGGCGACGATCAACCAGGGTAGGGTCGTAGAGCGTATCGAAATCGGCTGCAAGCTTTGCAACCGAAGCATCGTCCATAAATTCGCAAATCACCAACTTCATTGCAAGCCCTTTCATGATGGCGCCCACAAAGGGCGTTACCGCGGCGTATCCCTGGCTTCTGTAGGGGCGCCCAGTGCGGGCGCCCGTTTCCAATCAATACGATATCAATGCCATAAGCAAAAAACTTATTCCTGCATGCCCCATTTGCGGATGGTGCGTTGCTCGATAATGCGGAAGACAAAGTTTTCCACAAAGAGACCAATCAGAATCACAGTGAGCAAGCCGGCAAACACGCTGGGAATTTCCAGCTGATTCTTGTTCTCGTAGATGAACCAGCCCAATCCGCCGCTGCCCGAGCTGACGCCGAATACCAGCTCCGCCGCGATCAGCGTGCGCCAGGCGAATGCCCAGCCGATTTTCAATCCTGACAAAATAGCGGGAAACGCGGCCGGGATCAGTATGCCGAATACATATCGAAGCCCCCCAAGTCCATAGTTTCGCCCTACCATGCGCAAGGTCATGCTGACAGACTGGAACCCCGAGTGGGTATTGAGTGCAACGGCCCAGAGCACGGAATGTATCAATACAAAAACCAGGCTGCCCGGCCCCAGGCCGAACCACAGCAGGGCCAGTGGCAGCAAGGCGATTGCAGGCAAGGGGTTGAACATGGATGTGACCGTTTCCAGGAAGTCACGTCCGATGCGCGAGGTGATTGCAAAGATGGTGAGAAGGGCGGCCAGCACCAGGCCGGCGCTATAGCCCATTAGCAATATCCGGACCGAATACCATGATTTCCCGATAAGGCCTCCGCTGACTATGCCCGCAATAAGCGCCTTTACCGTGGCCGTGAATGTGGGGAACAGCAGCTCGTTGTTAAGAAGGCGCGCGTAGATTTCCCATGCCAGGGCAAGAATGATCAGGATGAAGATTTTGCGCGCGACGTTGTTGTCGTAAAGCTTTTCCCAATTGGTCAGGGGTTTTTCCACGACGCCAAAGTCGTCGCTTACCGATCGGGTGCGGAAGAACTCCGGGCGCTCGACATTTTCGCGTACGGTCGGCGGCCGGCCTTGCATGTCTTCGGAATTAGGCATGGGTTATCTCCTCGTTCTCGACAGGCTCGGAGAACAGCATTGCGTTGATGCGCTCGGACAGGCTCTTGCCGCTGGCGTCGACCGTATCTTCGCCCGTGCTGTTGAGTTCGGCTGTTACCTGGCCCGGATGAGGCGAAAGCAGCAGGATCCGGTTGCCGATCTTGACGGCCTCTTCGATTGAATGGGTGACGAACAGCACTGTGAACCGGGTGTCGTCCCACAATTGCAGCAGCTCGTCCTGCATTTTTCGGCGTGTCAGCGCGTCCAGGGCGGCATAGGGTTCGTCCATGAGCAGGATATCCGGCTCCATGGCCATCCCGCGCGCAATCGCGACGCGTTGTTTCATGCCGCCGGACAACTGATGGGGATAATGGTTGGCGAACTGGGAAAGCTTGACTTTCTCGATGTACTGCATCGCCTTTTCTTCCGCGGCCTTGCCTTTGAGCTTGCCGCTGGCAATCAATGGGAACATGACGTTTTGCTTGATGGTTTTCCAGGGAGGAAGCTGGTCGAATTCCTGGAACACCATCATGCGGTCGGGCCCGGGCATGGTGATGATATTGTTTTTCAAGCGTATCTCACCCTCGGTCGGGGTCAGGTAGCCGCCAACGGCCTTGAGCAGCGTCGATTTCCCGCATCCCGAAGGGCCCAGCAGTACAAAGCGGTCGGATTGATATACCTTGAAATCGACCCGGTAGGTCGCCGTTATTAAATACTCTTTTGTCTTGTACTGGATTGTTACGCCTTTCACTTCAAGCAAGGGCGGTGGTGTGTTGCTCATTTTTGTGTCCTCCATAACGAACTGCGTCGTTTACTTTCCGGCCGGTTGCGTTGTTCAGGGCATCGACACCTCGGCCTCTGCAGGGGGCTTCTGGAGCGTGTCGGGCCGATCCGGCTTCTACGGGCGCAGCCGGCCGGCCCTTTTTCGTTCAGGCGCTTTCGTACAGGCGTGTCAGAACGAACTCGCGATGACCCAGTGCTTCGGCGTCGGTCAAGCGGCCATTGGCGGTGGCCAGCATGATGTCGAGCAACTGATCCCCCGCTTCATCCAGGTTCATTTCGCGTTGCAATAGAGGGGAGCAATCGAAGTCGATGTGCTCGCTCATGGTGCGCACGGTGCGTGGGTTGGCGCTTAGCTTGATGACCGGCAGGATCGGGTTGCCGATGATGTTGCCTTGCCCGGTTGGGAAGAAGTGCACGACATAGCCCGAGGCGGCGCACAGCGTGACCATTTCGGCGGCCGCCGAGGACGAGTCCATGAACCACAGGCCCGGGTGCGTGGGGGTTTCGGCCTTGTCGAGGACTCCGTCAACCGAGCATTTCTTGCCGATTTTCTGGATATTGCCCATGGCTTTTTCTTCGATCGTGGTCAGGCCGCCTTCGATATTGCCCTTGGTCGGTTGCGAATCGGACAAGTCGGAAGTCTTGTGGCGATTGATGACGTCTTGATAGCGGTTGAACATGGCCATGAATTGGCTGCGCACATCGTCGTTGATGCACCGGTCGGCGACAAAGTTTTCGCCGCCTGTCAGTTCGGTGGTTTCACCGAAAACCAGCGTGGCGCCTAATGGATGCAGCTTGTCGAACGCATTGCCGACCGTCGGGTTGGAGCCGCAACCGGATGTGGTGTCGCTTTCCCCGCATTTGGTGGATACCCACAATTCCTTGATGTTGCATACTTCGCGCTGCTTTTCCGAGGCCCATTGCACATATTCGCGCGCCACCCGGGAGGCCTTCATGATGGTTTCGTGGTCGCCGTGGCGCTCGATGCCGAAGCCGGTAACGGGTTTTCCGGTGGCGGCGATGCCTTCGACGACTTTTTGGGTCCAGCCGTCTTCAATGCCTATGACCACGACCGCGGCGACGTTGGGGTTGGAGCCGGCACCGATCAGGGTACGGAAATGCAGGTCGAGATCGGCGCCGAATTGCAGGCGACCGTAGGGGTGGGGAATGGCCATGACGCCCTTGATATTGTTGGCGACCGCTTCGCAGGCGGCGTTCGACAAGTCGTCAAGAGGCAGGATAATGACGTGATTGCGCACGCCCACGCGGCCGTTTTCACGGCGATAGCCCAGGAAAGTGGTGTCTTTAGTAATCATGATTGGTTCTATGGCTGTTAGGGACGTTGAGAATATTCGGCGTATCGGATGGACAGCTCGGCTTGCGCATGCCGTTCAAGCGGCGGCGCATCGAGGCCCGGTCACCAGCGCTTGGTCTTGATGTTGTGAACGTGAGCGTGTTCCCCCATCTTGATGGGAGCGACGACTTTTCCGATATCGACGCCGTACTTGAGCACGGTGTCGCCCACCGCCATGTTTTTCAACGCGATTTTGTGGCCGATGGGAATATCCTGCGCTGCCTTGACCTTGATGGTGCGGTCGTCGTCCATTATCCAGGCGGTTAATTCCGCGCCCGCCTTAACGCCTTCAACGACCGCGACGGCGACCATATCGTTGGCATCGTGTAATACAAGATGAATCATTCGAAGCTCCTTAATTTTGGCTTATGACATTTGGCAATCGACTCGAAGCGTGTTTATCTTAGATTCGAAATTCATCAAAGTCAACCATATGACCTATATCTATTATTGAAGCGGAAACGACCTTGTTGGCGACAACCGGAGTCGGTATTACAGGGCAGGGAGAAAAGGCCTGCCGTCGCCAGGGCGGCGCCGGCAGGGGTGGTTTGTGAGGAAGAGATCGTCGCTCGCGGCCGCAGGGGCGGGACGAGCGGCGCGTGCGTCAGCCCAAGAACACGCGTGGGGGCTGAGGACTGGACCTGAGCCTTATTGAGGCACCCATTTGTCGGCCAATTTGGCATATTCGCCGCTGGCTTTGCTCAAGTGCAGCCATTGGTCCACGAACAGCTTGAAGCCCATATCGCCGTTGGGCAGCAAATAGCCCATTTCGGCGTATTGCAGGGGCTTGTTCGGATTGACGGGGCACAGCTTGGGGTTGAGCTTGCTTTGCACCTTGGCTTCGGCCGCTTCGGTCACGAAAACGTCGGCCCGGCCTTCGGCGACTTCCTTGAATATGCCGATATTGTTTTCATGCGTGATGATATGGGCTTTGGTCAGGTAGGTTTTGGCGAATTTCTCGTTGCTGCCGCCCGGGTTGACGATCACGCGCACATTGGGCTTGTTGATGTCGGCAATGGTCTGGAATTTCTTGGCGTTGGTGCACAGGGTAATGGGAGTCTTGCCGTTGATCATGTAAGGGGAGCTGAAATAAGCCCTTTTCTGGCGCTCGAGCGACACCGAAATGCCGCCGGCGCCGATATCGCATTTGCCCGAGGTGAAATCGTCCATGAGCTTGGCCCAGGTGGTTTTGACGAATTCGGTCTTGGCGCCCAGGGCGCCGGCCAGGGAGTTCATGAGGTCCACGTCCAGGCCTTCGAATTTGCCGTCTTCTTTCATAAAACTGAAGGGCTTGTAGTCGCCGGGGCTGCAGACACGAAGGGTATGGCTTTCCATGACGTGCTTCAGTGTGTCCGGTGCGGCGCTGGTTTGGGCTGCCACCAGGGTGGGCGCGGCGAGCAGGGCTAAGGCTAAAAGGTGTTTCATAGTGTGGGGCCTTTATCTGAAAGTGTGGCGGCTGCTATGACTATGGCCCGGAAATTGCCGGGCAGGCGTATGCCTGGCCTATTTTTATGGCTTTGATGCGGTCATGCAATGCGTGATTACTCGCAATAAGCCGTGTTCGGTTGCAGGAGAAATGAAGCTATATAGCTCTTGACCTCTATACTTTGTCTTTGGTATAGTGCGGACACATTACGAAAAAGAAGCTGGAAATGCGCGCCGACGATTCTGTCCTTTCTCCCGCCAATGCCATATCCCGGTATTTTTTCCGCCTGGGCCCGCTGGGCTTGAGCAAACACGCCCAGCTGCGTGAATCGATTATCCAGGCGGTCAACGATGGCCAGTTGCGTTACCAGGACAAACTTCCTCCGGAAAAAGCGCTGGGCGATTTGTTAAGCATCAGCCTGGGAACCACCCAGAAGGCCTTGGGAACTCTGGCGGCCGAAGGGTATCTGGTCCGCAAGCACGGTATCGGCACATTTATCGGCCAGCCGCGGCGCGCCATACAAAAATCATGGCACTACCGTTTTACCGATCCGGCCACCGGCGAACACCTACCTGTGTTTGCGCACCTGATAGGGCGTACCGTGGTGGGCGATGGGCCTTGGACGAAAACCCTGGGGCCCGATGCCCAGGGCTACATACGCATCGACCGGCGCATTTCAATCGATGAGCGCTTCGCGTGTGTCAGCGAGCTGTATCTGCCGAAGTCGCTGTTTGAGGGAATGCTCGATATACCTGCCGCCAGATTGGAAGACGTCAATCTCAAGGAAATCCTGGAAATGGAGTTCGGGTATCCCACCGTCGAGGCCAAAGGCGGCGCCCGTCTTGTGCGGCTGGAGCCGCGCATTGCAATGCTCATGGATCTGGCGCCGGGAAGCTGGGCGCTGAAAATCAATATTCATGGCAAGACCCGGGGCCAGCAGCCTATTTCTTACCAGAAAATGTTCGTTCCTCCTTCCGATTGTGAACTCGATATGGATTTCACAGGAGCTTCCTGACGGATCCCGTCCCCTGCCTTGCGGGTACTCGGAAGCCCGGTACAGGTTTGCATGTCCTTGCTTGTGTTCTGTCCTTATAAGGAGAGATGTATGGTGGCGCTGCATGAAAAACTACGTGTCGTATTCCTGGCCTGTACCGTGTTGTTCGGTGTTGCAACGGCCTCCCAGGCTGCCGGTTTTCCAGACCGGGCCCTGACTCTCGTTGTGCCGTTTTCCCCGGGAGGAGGGCATGATTTCACGGCACGGCTGCTGGCGTCCAAGCTGGACAGTTACCTTGGGCAGCAGGTCATTGTCATCAATAAGCCAGGCGCCGACGGCATGATCGGGGCACAGTATGTGGCGCGGTCCAAGCCCGACGGCTACACCCTGGTCATGTCGTCCCCGGCCGAAACCGTGATTGCTCCTTTCCTCTATAAAAACATGAGCTACGATCCAGGCAAAGACCTGAGCCCGGTCACCCTGGTGGGTATCACGCCCATAGCGCTCATCGCCAATCCTTCATTTCCACCGAATACGGTCACCGAGCTGGTCGCCTACGTAAAAGCGCATCCCGGTACGGTGAATTACGGTACGCCGGGGGTAGGCAGCGCCCAGCAACTGGCGGTGGACTGGATCGATCGCTCGACCGGAATCAAGATGCTCGATGTGCCTTATAAAGGCGCCGGGCCGGCAACGCTTGATGTCCTGGCCGGGCAAGTGCCGCTGGCAAGCGTAGGCATGGCCCCGGTCATGCCGCACTGGAAAGAGGGCAAGCTCAAGGTCCTGGCTATCATGGACAATAAACGCCTGAAATGGCTGCCCGATGTGCCTACGGCCAGCGAGACGGCGGGCGCGGGGGCGGTGGATGTCGTTCAGTGGATGGGCCTGTTTGCGCCGGCCGGCACGCCGAAGCCCATTATCGATAAGCTGAACACGGCCTTCGCCAAAGTGCTGCACGACCCCGCCGTCAGGAAAACCATGATAGGCCAGGGCGTCGATCCCGTGGGCAACAGCGTGTCGGATTTTTCCAAGTATTTGAAGCAGGAAAGCCGGAAATACGCCGCACTGGTCAAAGAGTCCGGTATTTCAGCCAAATAAGGAGCCACCTCATATGGATACCCGCGCACCGTTCGATTTCGTAACCTTGCCCGCCGCGCGCAGCAGCAAACCGCGGCGCAACGGCCGCACCATGATGATCGACGACGGCCTGCCGCTGGGCTATACGGCCGACTTGATGGCCATGGCGGGCGACTATGTCGACCTGGCCAAGATAAAAACAGGCACGGCCCGCTTGTATACGCGTGAAAACCTTCAGGCCAAGCTTGCCCTGTACCGGCAATACCAGGTTCGCTCTTTTCTCGGTGGGCAGTTCCACGAATATATATTGGCAACACAAGGTGAAGCCGCCCTGCCGCGCTTTTACGACGAGGCGCTGAGCCTGGGTTTCGAAACGATCGAAATTTCCGACAATGTCGTGCCCCTGACCGCGCAGCAGCGCGTAGCCCAGATCCGGGCCGCCGTGGCGACCGGGCTGACCGTGTTCGGCGAGGTGGGTTCAAAGGAGACGCTGAACGATCCAAGCCTGTTGGTGGATCAGGCGCGCGACTGCTTCGATGCGGGTGCCGAGCTGGTGCTGGTCGAAGCGGCGGAACTGGTTGAAAATGGAAAGTTGCGCGCCGGCACGATAGAGTTGCTGATGCGGCAGCTGGACATGACGCGCGTCATGATCGAGCTGCCCGGCCCGTGGATAGCCGAAGTACGCAGCTGCGACATCGAGTCGATGAAGAAAACCTTGATCTCGGTATTGGGGCCCGATGTGAATCTGGCCAATGTGGCGGCCTCGACGCTGATCGATACCGAGGCGGCTCGCGTGGGGCTGGGCACCGCCGGCCCGGGAATTTCCTCTCACTGACAACGGACAGACATACTTATGGGACACTCAAGCTACGCGGCACATCTGATGGGTTCGGCAACGGTCGACCCAACCGGTGAATTCGAGGCGGGAAGCTTCAATTCGTTCACTCTGGTTTACACGGCCGGTTATTTCGGTATTGATGATACCGGGTCGATCAAGGTGGTGCATCGCTTTGCCAGCGATATGGGCCGCCCTCAATTTACCGATCCGCAAGGCTGGAACTACACTACCGTCGAAGCGACGAACGGCGCCGTGCTGGATGTGACGTACGATGGCAAGCTCAATATACGCCCCTGGGACAAGACCCTGTTCATACGGGTCGTGCGGGGTTTCCTGCGGGAAGGCGACCAGATCATTGTCCGGTTCGGCGACAGGCGCCAGGGCTCGCCGGGCATAAGAGTGCAGACGTTTGTCGAGCCTACTTTCGAATTCAAGGTTCTTGTCGACGCCTTTGCCACGTACCAGTACGTGGAGCTCGAGCAGTCCCCCGTCATTTCCGTCGTGGCCGGGCCACCGCTTGGATTCAAGGCCATTCTTCCCACCCTGGTTCGCGCCGGGGAGCCTTTCAGGTTTGGATTCAAGGGCGAGGACAAGTGGGGAAACCCCAGTCATTGCGTGACAGGCACGTTTGAGGTGCGCAGCAATTTTCCTATAGAAAACCTGCCTGCGTCGTTCGATATGTCACTAGGGGACTATGCACGGATCCTGCCGGATCTAAGGGCAAGCCAGGAGGGCGACCTGGAAATCGAAGTGTGCCAGCAAGGGCGGGTCCTGGCGCGCTCCAACCCGTGCCGCATCGTGCGGCAAGCGCAGCATCGCCATTTCTGGGCCGATTTGCATGGGCAGTCAGAGGAAACCATCGGTACCAATTCGGCGCGCGACTTGATTGTCTTCGCCAGGGATCGCGCCTTTCTCGATGCAATGAGCCATCAGGGCAACGATTTCCAGATTACGACGGAATTCTGGCATGAACTCAATCGTCTGACAGGCGAATTCAATCGGGACCATGAATTCGTCATCTTTCCCGGATATGAATGGTCCGGCAACACCGGACTGGGGGGCGACCGCAATGTGCTGTACCTGAACGAAGGGCGGCCCATACACCGATCGTCGCACGCCCTGGTCGACGATATGTCCGACGCGGATACCGATGCCAACAGCGCCGACCAACTGTTCGACGCATTGAAAGACGAAGATGTGATCGTTTTTGCGCATATCGGCGGACGCTATGCCGACATCACCATGTCGCACAACGCGCAGATCGAACGATCCATCGAGATCCATTCCGATTGGGGCACCTTCGAGTGGCTGTTGGCCGATGCGTTCGCGCAGGGATATCGCGTCGGCATCGTCGCCAATAGCGATGGGCACAAAGGCCGCCATGGCGCCAGCCATCCGGGCGCTTCGCTATTCGGCGCGTACGGCGGATTGACCTGCCTGGTCGCCGGCGAACTGACGCGAGATTCCCTCGCCGACAGCCTGCGTCATCGGCGCCACTACGCGACCACGGGTTGCCGTGCCTTTCTGGCGGCCAATATTGTTTTCGACAACCCGGCTACTTTGTTCTCCGATGATCCGAACCTGGGGCTGCCCGTTACGACCACAAGCACCCTCAAAGCGGATATGGGCGCTGTCACCGAATACGATGGCGAGAGCGCAACGTTTGAATTCGAGCTGCTCACCGAAGGGCCCATTGAAAGCATCGAGATCCGCAATCGCATGGAGGTGGTGGAAACATTGCGCCCGTACGGGCAGGCGGATTTGGGGCGGAGGATTCGCCTGATCTGGGAAGGCTCCGGTTATCGCGGGCGCGGCCGGCAAACTGTTTGGGATGGCTGTGCGGCCTTGACCGGCAATGCATTCGAACAGCCGCAGCCGGTCAATTTCTGGAATCTCGACAAGCAACTGGTTCAGACCGCGGACAATCGTCTGGAATGGAAATCGCTGACAACCGGCGGATTCAGCGGCATTGACGTACGGCTGGCCCATCCGGACGAAGGCACGCTTCATATAGAGACGCCGCTTATCAAAGAAACGATTTCGGTTGCTTCGATAGGCATGGAGCCCCTGTCGTTCGAAAATGGGGGCATACGGCGTCGACTGCAAGTCTTTCGCCTGCCCGACCAGAACCCAAGCCGGCGCTTCAAGCAAAGCATACGCGTCCCATTGCACAAAGACGGCGATAACGCCATTTATTTGCGCGCAACGACCGAAGATGGTTTTTTCATTTTTTCGAGCCCTATTTATATTGTCAGGAAGTAAGCCCAGGCGCAGTAATCCCATTTTCATGTCAACCGTGCACTTTGCCGGCTTCGCTTGCCTTGCACCGGTAGTGCCTGCGCTTCGCGTTCACGCTTGATCTGGAAATGGAATAACATCATTCTGTATTGTCGCTCAAGGCTTTTTCCATGAACCGCTCATTTCTCGATCATGTGAACACGCAAGTACAGCAGTTGCGCCGCGACGGCTTCTACAAGGCCGAACGTGTCATGGCCAGTGCCCAGTCGGCGCAGGTGGCGCTGGCCGATGGCTCCCGGGTGCTGAATTTTTGCGCCAATAATTATCTGGGCCTGGCCAACGACGCCCGCCTGATACAAGCCTCCAAAGAAGGGCTCGATGAGGCCGGATTCGGCCTCGCATCGGTTCGATTCATTTGTGGAACGCAACTGGGCCATAAGGAACTGGAACGGATGCTGGCCGGCTTTCTGAAGATGGGCGATGCCATCTTGTATTCCAGCTGTTTCGACGCCAATGGCGGCCTGTTCGAGGTGTTGCTCGACGAAGGCGACGCGATCATCAGCGATGCGCTCAATCACGCCAGCATTATCGACGGGGTGCGTTTGTGCAAGGCCCAGCGCTATCGCTATGCCAACAACAATATGGCCGATCTCGAAGCGCAACTGCAAGAGGCCGACAAGGCAGGCGCGCGCTACAAGTTGATTGCCACGGACGGGGTGTTTTCCATGGATGGGGTCATTGCCGACCTGAAGTCCATTTGCGACCTGGCTGATCAATACGGCGCCATGGTCATGGTCGACGATTCGCACGCGGTGGGTTTTATCGGCGAGCATGGCCGGGGTACGCCCGAGTATTGCGGTGTCGAGGGCCGGGTGGATATTTTGACCGGCACCTTGGGCAAGGCACTGGGCGGGGCTTCGGGTGGTTATGCGGCGGCGCATCCGGCGGTGGTGGAATTGCTGCGCCAGCGTTCCCGACCCTACCTGTTCTCCAATACGCTTGCGCCAGGAATCGTCGCCGCCTCCCTGAAAGTGCTGGAGCTGCTGCAAAGTACCGAGGGCGATGCCCTGCGCCAGCGTGTTCACGCGAACGGCCGGCAATTCCGCAACGCCATGGCGGCGCTGGGCTTCGAGCTGGTGGCGGGCGGGCATCCGATTATTCCTGTCATGTTTGGCGATGCGCAATTGGCGGGGAAAGTGGCTGATGAGCTTTTGCACGAAGGGGTGTATGTCGTCGGTTTCTCCTATCCGGTGGTACCCAAGGGCCGCGCGAGGATCCGCGCTCAAATGAGCGCGGCGCATACGTCCGAACAAATTGACCAGGCGGTGGCCGCGTTCGGGCGCGTCGGGCGGCGGCTGGGTGTAATCCATGAGTAGGGGCGCTCCTTGTGGGCGCCCAAGGGATGAGCAGTTTATTTTTGGAGCGCATGATGCGAGCCCTGGCAAAACTGGAGCCTACGACAGGCTTGACGCTGACTGAGGTCGAAAGGCCTGTGATCGGCCATAACGATGTCTTGATACGCATACGCAAGACGGCGATTTGCGGCACGGATATCCACATCTGGAAATGGGACGAATGGGCCAGCCGAACCATACCGGTGCCTATGCAGGTAGGCCATGAATATGTGGGCGAGATCGTCGAAATCGGCCAGGAGGTCAGCGGTTTTAATATTGGCGACCGGGTTTCGGGCGAAGGGCATATTACTTGCGGATTCTGTCGCAACTGCCGGGCCGGGCGCCGTCATTTGTGCCGCAACACCCAGGGGGTCGGGGTCAATCGGCCAGGGGCTTTTGCCGAGTATCTGGCGATACCTGCCTTTAACGCCTTCAAGATTCCCGACGATGTGTCCGACGATATGGCGGCGATCTTCGATCCGTTTGGCAATGCCACGCATACGGCGCTGGCGTTCAATCTGGTGGGCGAAGACGTGTTGATTACCGGAGCGGGGCCGATAGGCGCCATGGCGGTGGCGATAGCCCGCCATGTGGGGGCGCGCAATGTGGTGATTACCGATGTCAATGAGTATAGGCTTGAGCTGGCGCGCAAGATGGGTGCTACGCGGGCCGTCAATGTGACCCGCGAATCCCTGCCCGATGTGATGCGCGACCTGCATATGACCGAGGGTTTCGACGTCGGCCTGGAAATGTCGGGCGTGCTCAGCGCGTTCACTTCCATGCTCGAGCAGATGAACCATGGCGGCAAGATTGCCATGCTGGGCATACCGCCGGCGGGGTTCGGCATAGACTGGACCAAGGTGATTTTCAAGGGACTCGAGATCAAGGGTATTTACGGCCGGGAAATGTTCGAGACCTGGTACAAAATGGTAGCCATGCTGCAAAGCGGGCTGGATTTGTCGCCGATCATTACGCATCGCTATACGGTCGACGAATATCAAACGGGCTTCGAAGCCATGCTGTCGGGCCAGAGCGGCAAGGTGATTCTCGACTGGACGCCGGCTACGATGCGGCAAGCGGCATAAGCATCCTATGCAGAAGTCGGGTCGGGCTGAATTCATGACACGGGCGCCTTTGCCGGTGCGTGACGGTGTGGCGCCCAGTCGTGTGTATTTGCCCGCAGGGCCCTGGCCGACTTTGCTGGATTTCCTGCTGGAACGCTTTCCTTATGTGGAGCCCGCGGTGCTGCGCCGCCGCCTGGATTGCGGCGAGATCGTCGATGCGGCCGGGCAGGCGCAGATTGGGGCAAGTTCGTACCGGCCCCAGCGCTGGTTATGGTATTACCGCGAGGTGGCCGATGAAATTCCGGTCCCATTCGATTTGCCGATACTGCATCGTGATGAACATTTGGTCGTTGTCGACAAGCCGCATTTTCTGGCGAGTACGCCGGCGGGGCGCTATCTGCGTGAAACGGCCTTATTTCGCTTGCGCAATGCGCTGGATCTGCCTTTGCTCAGCCCCATTCATCGTCTGGATCGCGACACGGCCGGGGTGATGCTTTTCAGTATCGACCCCGATAGCCGCGGCCCGTACCAGGTTATGTTTCAGTCGCGCGAAATTCTCAAGGAATATGAGGCGATTGCGCCGTTCAGGCCGGATCTGAGCTTGCCCTGTGTGCATCGCAGCCGCATCCAGCCTCAATCTTCCTACTTTACGATGGAGGAAGTGGCCGGCGAGCCCAATAGCGAAACCCGTATCGAGCTGCTGGACCAGAGTGCGGGCCTGGGGCGCTACAGGCTTTTGCCGCGAACGGGGCGCAAGCATCAGTTGCGGGTGCACATGAGTGCCTTGGGAATTCCGATTTGCGGCGATGGTTTTTACCCGACGCTGCATGCGCATCGGAGTGAAGACGATTTCGAGCGTCCTTTGCAATTGTTGGCGCGTTCGATTGAGTTTATCGATCCTCTGAGCGGTCGGCCCAGGCGTTTCGAGAGCCAGCGGCAATTGGCCGGTTGGATGAAGGGAAGTGGTGAACGTATCTAGAGTATTTTTGGTGCGGGTGTTTACGGCATTGGATGTGTTCCAGTGACTTTTGTTTTGAGCCGTTTTTAGGTTTGAGGTGTGAATTTGAGCTGCCTATACCGGCTTGAGCGATGACTTTGGATTGTACGTTGCTGTGTAGGTGGCGGTTAATTCTATAAAGACGCCGCAGGGTGGGCGGTGCTGTGCAGTCCGGCACG
>NZ_BAAGUZ010000003.1:0-151455 GCF_054781135.1 Paralcaligenes ginsengisoli | reverse complement strand
ACTACCGCCGGACTACACAGCACCGCCCACCCTGCGGCTTGCGTTGAGGTCATGCATCGGGGTATACATTGGGGAAGCCGCGTTGAGCCAATCACAGACTACGTTGAGGCGTCGGGCGCTTAGTAAATCCAGGGTTTGGCACAGCGTGGTGTAGTGGCCGCTCGATAGAAGGCATGGGTGCGGGCACGTTAACGGTTCTATGGGTGCAGGCCCATTAACGGTAGGTGCAAGCACGTAAATTCCGGACATCCCGTGATGCAGTTCCAGGCATGCCATTACGTGAGCCGTCTATCGGGGCTTGGGGTCAGGACCGGCGTAAGGCGTGCGCCGGATGCTACCGTAGGGAAGGCGGGGGCTTTCGGCGGGCGCTGTCTGAGCCCAGCCTCGCGAGGCTGGGCGAGTTCGCCCGACGCCCGCCTGGACGAGGTAGATCCGGATCAAGCACGCCGTGCCGGGCCTGACCCCAAGCCCCGATAGACGGCGGCTTTATATACCAATACCCCATCCATCAAAGAATGCCGTAAACACTCGAACCAAAAATACCCTAATACCCGTAAAACTCTTCGGTCCGTATATCGTCATCGTCAACACCAATCTGATTCAAAGTGGTCCGCATGGCCTCAACCATGGCCGGAGGCCCAACCAGATAGTAAATAGGGCTTTGCAGGCCAGCGATGGCGCGCTTTATCAGATCGCCGTCGATCAGCCCGGTTTCCCCCTTCCAGGGCATGCTGGACTTTTCCATCTGCGCCATGACGCCGATCAGGCGAAAATGCGCGTTTTGCTGCTCGAGCTGTTGCAGCTCGGCCAGAAATGCCGCATCTTCGGGCCGCCGGTTGGCATACAGCAATGTCAGATTCTGAGGCAACTTATCGTTCCCGGCCTGCTTCAGTATGCTCATGAAAGGCGTTATACCTATGCCCCCGGCAATAAAAACTGCGGCACGTGCGCGATTATTGTGCAGAGTCAGCGATCCAAAAGGCCCTTCGAGCTTCACGACAGACCCGGCAGGCAAGGCTTTGAGCGCATTCTTGAACACGCTGTCGCGCATGCGCGTCGCAATAACCAGATCACTTTGCGCAGGCGCGCTGACAATGGAAAACGTGTGTCGCGCATTCTGCGCATCGCCAGCTTCCAGCCCGGGCAAAATCACATCCAGAGCTTGTCCCGGCTTGAACGTGAAGCCGCTCGGCTTTTCAAAATGAAAGGCCATAGTGCCTTCCGCAACATTGTCGTGTTTTTGCAGTTTTACGTCATAAGTCATCATGGTGCCGCCTTCTGAATAAGCCAAGGCGCATGGGCGGAGCCCCTGCCAGCCTGTGTAAAGAAATAGCCCTGCCGCAACAAGGGCTTTCGCTCTATTTCTTGCGATAGCGATTAAATTCGCCTCACCGCATTAGATCAAGGCATTCCTTGCCGCGTTCCCGATATGGATGTGGCACGCAAGAAGCATGCCTTTATTATGTGGCAAAATTGGCTTCCCGACAGCGCAAGGCGTTTCGCCGCATTGCGCCTCCATTCACCACACCCCGAGTATCGCACCCATGAGCTACGACCCCTTTGACAATGACCTTGAACGCGGCCTGCGAAATCGCCGGCAGATCCTGGGAGATGCCTGGGTGGACCGCTCCATCGGCAATGCCACCAATTTCAATGCGGAGTTCCAGCACTTGATCACGCGATTTGCCTGGGACGAGATCTGGAGCCGGCCCGGACTCGAAAAACAGACTCGCCGCATTATAGTGCTGGCCATCACCATGTCGCTGGGCCGCTGGGAAGAATTCGAGCTGCATGTGCGCGCTGCTTTGCTGGGCGACCCAGACACGCGCCTGACACCAGACGAATTGAAAGAAGTCCTGATTCAGACGGCGGTCTATGCCGGCGTGCCCGCCGCCAATACAGGCTTTACGCACGCACAGAAGATACTGCGCGAAATCGGCCCGCAAATCGGCTATGAGCTCGAACCCGCATCGCTCTTCGAAGCTCGCCGCCCGGGTGCGGGTACAGAAGCTGTCACACACAGCAAACCTGCGCTGCATTACAGTATGCGCCCGGCTCGCGGCCGCGCTCCGGCTCCCAAAACCATAGTGCTCAGCCATGCGCTGGGCTGCGATCTGAGCATGTGGAACCAGATGGCCGATTTCCTGACGGCCGATTACAACGTCGTCTCCTACGACCATCGCGGCCATGGCAGTTCCGATGCCCCGCTTGCGCTCTACAGCATGGAGGAACTGGCCGAGGACGCGGCGCGCCTGGTTCGCGAACTCGGATGCGGGCCGGTAATCTGGATCGGCCTATCCATGGGCGGCATGGTTGGGCAGGAACTGGCGATCCGCCATCCGTCGCTGGTATCGGCCCTGGTCATCGCCAACTCCACGTCGGAATACCCCGATGCGGTCCGGGCAGTTTGGCAACAACGCATTGAAACCGTCCGCGCCCAAGGCATAGAAGTCATAGCCGATGCGGTCATGGAACGGTATTTTCACGAAGGCTTTCGCCAGGAGCACGCGGGCGCAGTCGCCGCATTCCGCCGACGCCTGGTCACCACAGACCAGGACGGCTATATGGGCTGCTGCAATGCCGTAGGTACCGTCGACACAACCCACCGCCTGTCGCAAATCAAGGCACCAGCGCTGGTCATTGCCGGCGAACTGGATCAGGGCGCGCCTGTGGCCATGTCGAAGACCATCGCCTCGCAAATCCCCGGCGCCCAGCTTGTCGTAATACCCGAAGCATCGCATTTGGCCGTCACGGAACAGCCCAAGGCCTTTGCACAGGCCGTCGAAAATTTCCTGGCTTCACTGACGTAATTGGAATGGAACGGGACGAAGGCATAGGCGGGCCTTGCGCCCGCCCGCATCAATCCAAGCTCAACGGGCCGTGACGCCCAGCCACTGATCCAGCATGGCCGGGTCGTCCGATAGAACACGGCTCGCTCCCTCGTAAACGATGCGGCCGCGCTCCAGCACAATAGCCTGCCGGGTGATGGGCAGAATCTGATGGGCATGCTGCTCTACCAGGATAACCGTCATACTGCCCTCGCTCACCATTCGGCCTATGATTTGCAGCAGTTCCTGCGCAATCAGCGGCGCCAAGCCTTCCAGCGGTTCGTCGAGCAGCAGAATACGGGGATTGAGCATCAGGGCGCGCCCCATGGCCAGCATCTGCTGCTCTCCTCCCGAAAGCTGATTACCCATGTTTGCGCGCCGCTCTTTCAGGCGTGGAAAAGTGGAATACACCCGCGCCAGATCCCAGGAGCCCGGTCTGGCAACGACTGTCAGGTTTTCCTCGACCGTGAGGGAAGGAAAAATATCGCGCTCCTGGGGCACCCATCCAAAACCGGCCTGCGCTCTCAAATGGCCGGGAGTCCTGACCAGATCGCGCCCCTCGATGGTCATACTGCCCCGGCGCAACCGGGCGGCTCCCATCAGGGTGGCAAGCAATGTACTCTTGCCCATGCCATTGCGGCCCAGCAGCGCCAGGCTTGTACCTTCGTCGAGCGCAAAGGAGATGTCTTCCAGTACCGTGGCGTCGCCGTAGCCCGCCCATACATTTTTCAGACGAAGCAATTCAGCCACAGGCGGCCTCCCCCAGATACACTTCCTTGACACGGGGATCGTTGGCGATTGCCTGCGGCAAATCGTCCATTAACAGCGCGCCGGCAACCAGCACCGATATGCGTTCGGCAAACCGGAACACCAGATCCATATCGTGCTCGATCAGCAATATGGTCACATCGCGAGGCAATTGCGCAATGGTTTCAAACAATTCGCGGCTCTCGCCGGCGGGCACGCCGGCGGCGGGCTCGTCAAGCAGCAGGACACGCGGCCGGGCAGCCAGGGCCAGCGCAATTTCGATTAAACGCTGCCGGCCATAAGCCAGGCTTCGGATCTTTTCGTATGCAACGTCGAGCAGCCGCAGGCGCGAGAGCAATTCGGCCGCCTCATCGGCGACTTCGGCATACATCCCTACCGGACGCCACCAGCGGGCGCCCAGGCCACGGCGCTCGCATACGGCCATGACAAGCGATTCGAGCACCGTCATGCCGGGAAACAACTGGTTGATCTGGAACGTGCGGACCAGGCCTTGCCGGACCCGGATGTGCTGGGCCATGCCGGTCACATCCTGGCCATGCACGGTCACGGAGCCGGAGGTGGGCACGAGAAAGCCGGTCAACAAATTGATGAGCGTCGTCTTGCCCGCGCCGTTGGGCCCGATCAAGGCATGGCGCGCGCCCTCGGCGACGTTCAGGCTGACGTTGTCGGTCACGACAAAGCCGCCAAACCTCTTGACCAGGTTGCGAGTCTGCAATGCATACTTCATGGCCTATTCTCCCTCGCCCCTGAAATGGCCTCGCTGCCTGGATGTCGCCGGCGCCATGCGGCGCAAAGGCGACCAAGCCCCCCCATGATGCCGTCGCGCGCAAACAGCACAATCAGCACCAGGAACAGGCCAAGCCAGAACTCCCAGTATTGCGGGTTGATGTCCGCCAGAGTGTTGTGAGCCACCATGAACACGATAGTGCCCAGCAAGGCGCCATACAAGCTGCCCGTGCCGCCCAGCACCAGGATGACCAGCAACTCGGCGGAACGCTGGAAGCTGAGCACATCCAGCGAAACAAAGGCATTGGTCTGCGTAAGCAGGGCACCCGCCACCCCGGCATAGGCCGCACCCACGGTGTAAACAAGCACCAACCTTCTTTTTACCGGCACACCCAGCGCAGGCATGCGCAAGCCATTCTGGCGGATGCCGCGCAGGCTCTGGCCCAGCGGCGCATGCACCATGCGCCGTGCCAGCCAGAACATCGCGAACAGCACCACAAGGCAATACACATAGCCGGTGCGGCCGTAGATATCGAAAGAGAACAGGCCGAGCAAGGGCTTTACCTCCACACCCTGCAAGCCATCGACGCCTCCGGTGAAATCGGTCAGCTTGTTGGCCAGTTCGAACAACATTAATGAAACGCCCAAAGTCACCATCAGGCGGGTCAGATCGCTGCCGCGCAACAATAGAAAGCTGGACACAAAACCCGCAAAACCAGCCACAAGCGCCGCCGCGGCCAGGCCCAGCACCGGCTCCCCCATGCCATACTTGGCCAGCAGGCCGGCTGCATAAGCGCCCAAGCCAAAGAAGGCCGCATGGCCCAGCGACACAATACCGGCATAGCCCAGGATCAGGTCCAGCGACAAGGCAAACAGCGACACAATGGCTATCTGGCTCATCAGCAGCAAATTATCGCCAAACACAAAATAGGCAACAATCGGCATCAGCCAGAATACATACTCGGCAGGACGCCACCGCACGGCGCGGCGCCACGGTTCCAGGTCGAGCAAAACCCGAGGCCCGGCCCCTGAGACGGTGATGGCAATTTCTTTCATTGGGGTTCCCATGCCTTATTTCGCCGCACGGCGCCCGAACAGGCCTTGCGGCCGCAAAATCAGCATCGCGACCATGACCGCGTAAATCACAAAGGCACCGAACTGTGGCACGTAATACTTGCCGGCCACATCGCTCACACCCAGGATAATGGCGGCGATCAGCGAACCCTTGATGCTGCCGCTGCCGCCCACCGCCACCACGATCAGGAAGTAAACAATGTATTTGACCGGGAAGGTGGGGTCGAGGCCGAGCATTTCCACACCCAGGGCGCCTCCAAGTCCCGCCAGGGCCGACCCCAGCGCGAATGTCAGGCTGAATACACGATCCACGTCGATGCCAAGGCCACGGGCCGCACGCTGATTGTCGACCGATGCCCGCAATTGAGCCCCGAAACGGGTGCGTACCACCAGCCATTGCAACAGCAGCACAACAATCAGCCCCACCCCAATCAGGAAAAGCCGGTATACGCCGATGTCCAGGCCCGGCAGATGGTACTGGCCCCGCAGAAAATCGGGCAGCGCCAGAGGTTGCTGCGAGGCGCCGAAGAAATAATTGGCGCCCGCCATGGCCATGAAAACCAGCCCGATGGAGAACAGGACCTGATCGAGATCGGAAGCCTTGTACAAGCGGCGATATAAAGTTCGCTCAAGCACCACGCCAAGCAGCGCCGTGGCAATGGCCACTACAGGAAGCGTCGCCAGAAAAGGCACGCCGAAGCGCCCAAGAAGGATGACGCATACATAGCCGCCGAACATGGCAAAGGCTCCATGCGCCAGGTTGACGAAATTCATCAAGCCCAGGGTCACGGACAAGCCGACGCTGATAAGAAAAAGCAATACGCCGGAAGCGATGCCATCGAAGAGGATCGTCATGAAATGTTCTCGCGATCGAACGAGCGGCTACGAACGCATTATGCGTCCGTAGCGGACCAGCTTATTGTTTACCCGGGTCTTTGACATCGGCCACGTGATCGAACTCGACATTCTGCAGCTTGCCGTCGACTTTTTCTACCTTGCGTATATACACGTTCTGGACGATATCGCGAGTTGCCGGATCGATTGAGATCGGGCCTCGGGGACTGATCCATTTATCGCCTTTCGCCGCGGCGATGAACTTGTCGCCGCTGGCATCGCCGCCGGTTTTTTTCAGTACATCGTAGATCAGATGCATGCCGTCATAGCCGGCCACGGACATGAAATTGGCGCGGTTTTTGGGGTAGGCCTTGTGATAGGCCTCTGTATAGGCCTTGTTTTCGGGCGATTTATGGGACTCGGCATAATGGAAAGAAGTAATGACGCCCAGGGCCGAGTCGCCCATCGCGTCGAGCACGTCTTCATCGGTCAGGTCGCCCGTGGCGATCAGTTTGATGCCGGCCTGCTCCAGGCCACGCTCTTTGAAGCCCTTGCTGAAAGCCACCCCCTGCTCGCCCGCCGGCACAAAAAGAAATACGGCATCGGGGTGGGCATCTTTGACTTTTTGCAGGAAAGGAGCGAAATCGGGGTTTTTGACCGGAGTGCGTACTTCGCCCACAATCTGGCCGCCGGCCTCGGTAAAGGTTTTCTTGAATTGTTTTTCCGCGTCGTGGCCGGGGCCGTAATCGGCCACCACCGTGAATACTTTCTTGATGCCGTTTTTAGCGGCCCACGTGGCCATCGGCGCCGTGATTTGCGGCAAGGTCATTGAGGTACGCACAATATACGGCGACTTGGTGGTCACCGAAGACGTTGCGGCGTTCATGACCACCATAGGTATCTTGGTCTCGGCGGACAAAGGCCCGACGGCAAAGGCGGAGGGGGTCAGGCCAAAGCCCGCGAGAATATTCACCTTGTCCTTGACCACGAATTCCTGAGCGGCGCGCTTGCTGAGTTCAGGCGCCACGCCGGTATCGTCCTTGACCAGCAGCACTACTTTGCGGCCGGCAACCGCGTCGCCGTGCTCGCTGATGTACAGGCGGGCGCCGTTCAATATCTGTTTGCCGTAGGCCGCAAAGGGACCCGACATCGGCAATACCATGCCGATCTTGAGGTCATTGGCGGCATAGGCGGAAGTCGTGGCGCCAAGAACCAGGGCGGCACCGGCCAGTATTTTATTGATCTGCATTATTTCTCCTTGCTATTTGTAGTTATATGCCTCTGATGGGTTGCCGGTTCATCCGGCCATTCAATGAACAATCCGACTGCGAAACTGGCGATTGCGCACGTGTCATGCGCTCTGCCGCACCCGGCCCACTTGGCTATCGTGCATGATAATTCATTATGAGAACATGCTGAAGACATTGAATTGTCAGTCCGATAACGTGGCCGCCCGTTTACGAAAATCCTTGGGGGACAGCTCCACCCGGCGCTTGAAAAAACGCGTGAAGTACGCCGGGTCGGAAAACCCCAGAGTATTGGACACCTGGCTTATCGTCATGGATGTGTAAACCAGGCTTCGCTTGGCTTCGAGCAAGACACGCTGATGAATCAGATCCAGCGCCGATTGCCCCACTCGTTGACGGCACAACACATTGAGGTGAGCGGCGGTAATGCCCAGCCTTCGCGCATACTGATCGACCGAATAGTGTCGGGCGTAATTCTCGTCGATCAGCAGGCAAAAATTCTTGAAATGCTTCTGCCCCCGATCCACCCCAACGGGCATCTCCTGGGCTGCGTCGGCCGGATTGCGGCTGAGCCAGATCAGGATCGCCGACAGCAGTGATTCCATCAGCAGATTCCGGTGCGGCGCATGCCCCCGGTATTCTTTATTCAGCGCCTCGAAGGCCATGCCGATATGGGCACCGTCGCCGGAGCCTGGGCGATATATGCGGGGCAACGCAATCAGGGCATCGTCCATATCGCGGCCTATCCTGTCGAACAGGGGGTACGCCAGCGTCACCACATATCCGTCGGCATTCAGGGCGAACTTGAAACCGTGTATGCACATTTGCGGCACCACCACGATCCCGCCCGCTTCCATATCGACATGCGTGTCGTCGAGCAGGACCTGCGCCGTACCGGCCCTTAAATACAGGAACTGGATAAGGCCATGGTGCTGGTGCGGCTTGATCTGCCAATTATGCAATTTGCTTCGATCAGGAATGGATTCGCAATGCACCATGTCGGGCGTCATCCACTGCCGGTGCTCACCGTACAATTTATAAACAGGGACTGCTTCTACCTGAGCCATATTGATAACCGCCTTGGCAAATTCAAGTGTTTTCATATCCTAACAGGATTTTTCACCCGGCTTGCAATGAAAATCCGAGATATTCGAAAAGTACAAATATTAGTGCTATAAGTCCATTCCAAAATACGCCGCGTGGACGCACTATGGAAACATTCCTTGAACCACGGCAAGAAAGAATCCGCCCAAGCCGGCCAGTCGCATCAGGCGCACGCCGGCTGAAGGGTGGATCGGGAGACCTCTTCATGAAAACCCAGGTAGCCATCATAGGCGCCGGCCCCTCCGGCCTTTTGCTGGGCCAGTTGCTGCACCTGCAGGGCATAGATACCGTCATTCTGGAAACCAGAACCCCGGAATACGTCCTGACCCGCATCCGCGCCGGAGTATTGGAACAAGGCACCGTCGATCTGCTTCGAGAAGCCCGGGCCAGCGAACGCATGGACCGTGAAGGACATGTGCACGAAGGCGTTTCGCTGTCATTCAACGGCATCCAGAGACGAATCGATCTCAAGACTTACTCCGGCGGCAAAACCGTGATGATCTACGGCCAGACCGAAGTCACCCGAGATCTCATGCAGGCCCGTGCCCAGCATGGGGGGATCAGCATATATGAAGCCAAGGATGTTCAGATACATGATTTCCATACCGGCAAGCCGCGAGTAAGTTTCGTAAAAGACGGCGCAAGGATGGAACTCGAATGCGACTACATCGCCGGTTGCGACGGTTTTCACGGAGTAAGCCGCAGATCGGTACCCCATGACGCCATCAGAACCTTCGAACGTATCTATCCCTTTGGCTGGCTTGGCGTGCTGTCCAATACGCCACCTGTCGACCACGAATTGATTTACGCCAGCCACGAACGCGGCTTCGCCCTGTGCAGCCAGCGCTCCAATATTCTCAGCCGCTACTACGTGCAATGCTCACTGGAAGATCGCGTGGATGACTGGTCCGACGACCGCTTCTGGAATGAACTCAGAGCCCGCCTGCCCGAACACGTCGCGGCAAAACTGATTACCGGGCCCTCTATCGAGAAAAGCATCGCGCCGCTGCGCAGTTTCGTGGCGGAGCCCATGAAATTCGGCAATCTGTTCCTGGTGGGCGATGCCGCCCACATCGTCCCGCCCACGGGCGCCAAGGGTTTGAACCTGGCCGCCAGCGATGTCCATGCCCTGTACACCATCATGAAAAAGAATTACCACGAGGGGCGCCGCGATTTGCTCGATAAATACTCGGAAATCTGCCTGCGCCGCATCTGGAAGGCGGAGCGTTTTTCATGGTGGATGACATCGATGCTGCACAAACTTTCCGACGACCCTTTCAGCCAACGCATCCAGTTGGCCGAACTGGACTACTACACAAGCTCCGAGGCAGGCCTGGCCAACATTGCCGAAAACTACGTAGGCCTGCCTTACGAAACCATCGAGTAAGCCCGGTTTCCCGGGAACGATCAGCCCTTGGTTCTTTCCGGGCTACGCGAACGTATCACTGCCTCCGACACCATGGCCGGAGCTTCCGCATAATGCCGAAACTCCATCGTATAGGTGGCGCGGCCTTGAGTCAGCGAACGCAAGGCAGTGGAATAGCCAAACATTTCCGCCAGCGGCACCTCGGCATGCACTGCTTTTCCGGCACCGCCCGGAATGTCCTCCATGCCCTGTATCATGCCGCGGCGCGACGACAGATCGCCAATGACGTCGCCCATTTTTTCCTCCGGCGTTTCGACTTCCACCGCCATCATGGGTTCGAGCAGCACGGGGCCCGCCTTGCGGCAGCCCTCTTTGAACGCCATGGAAGCGGCCATGCGAAAGGCGTTCTCATTGGAATCCACGTCGTGATACGAACCGAAGAACAAGGTCACCTTGACGTCGACGACCGGATAGCCGGCAACCACGCCGGCATTCAGGGAATCGACCACGCCCTTCTCTACCGCCGGAATGAACTCGCGCGGCACGGTACCGCCTTTAATCGCATCGACGAATTCGAAGCCCTTGCCGGCGGGCTGCGGCTCGATCTTGAGCACTACGTGGCCATACTGCCCACGCCCGCCCGATTGCTTGATGAATTTCCCTTCGCTCGACTCGCAGACTTTGCGTATGGTTTCGCGAAACGCCACCTGCGGCTTGCCGACGGTCGTCTCGACGCCAAACTCGCGGCGCATGCGCTCGACCAGCACCTCGAGATGCAATTCCCCCATGCCCGAAATAATCGTCTGGCCGGATTCTTCGTCGGTATGCACGCGAAACGAGGGATCTTCCTCGGCCAGCCGGTTCAGGGCCGTGCCCATTTTTTCCTGGTCGGCCTTGGTCTTGGGTTCCACCGCCTGAGCGATGACCGGCTCCGGAAACACCATGCGTTCAAGAGTAATCACATGAGCCGGATCGCATAGCGTTTCGCCGGTGGTCACCTCTTTCAAGCCGACCGCCGCCGCGATGTCGCCCGCATACACCTCGGTAATTTCGCTGCGGTGATTGGCATGCATCTGCAGCAAACGGCCCACACGTTCCTTCTTGCCCTTGATCGGGTTGTAAACCGAGTCTCCCGAACGCATGACGCCCGAATACACACGGAAAAAAGTCAAATGCCCCACAAAGGGGTCGCTCATGATCTTGAACGCAAGCCCTGAGAATTTTTCGTCGTCGCTGGCACGGCGCTCGACGACGCGATCGCGCTCATCGTGACCGGACACCGGCGGAATATCGGTGGGCGCGGGCAGGAAATCGATAACCGCATCCAGCAAGGCCTGCACGCCGCGGTTCTTGAAGGCGCTGCCGCACAGCATGGGTACGATTTCCCCGGCGATCGTGCGCTGGCGCAATGCCGCCTTGATTTCATCTTCGCTCGGTTCGACGCCATCGAGGTATTTCTGCAAAAGCGACTCGCTGGCTTCGGCAACCGCCTCGATCATGCTGGCTCGCCACTGCCCTGCGCTGGCCTGCAGCTCGGCCGGGATATCGATATATTCGAACTTGACCCCTTGCGTGGCATCGTCCCACATAATGGCCTTCATCTTGATCAGATCGACCACACCGTGAAAGTTGTCTTCGGCCCCGACAGGAATTTGCACCAGCACCGGATTGCCCTTCAGGCGCTCACGGATCTGCCGCTGCACTCGAAAAAAATCGGCACCGACGCGATCCATTTTATTGACGAAAGCCAGGCGCGGCACTTTGTATTTGTTGGCTTGACGCCAGACCGTCTCGGACTGTGGCTGCACGCCACCGACCGCGTCGTACACCATGCAGGCGCCATCGAGCACGCGCATGGAACGCTCGACTTCAATCGTAAAATCGACGTGCCCGGGAGTATCTATGATGTTGATACGATGTTCGGGATAATTGCCGGCCATGCCTTTCCAGAAGCAGGTAGTGGCCGCCGAAGTAATCGTGATGCCGCGCTCCTGCTCCTGCTCCATCCAGTCCATGGTAGCCATGCCTTCGTGGACTTCGCCAAGCTTGTGGCTTACCCCGGAATAAAAAAGAATACGTTCGGTGGTCGTAGTCTTGCCGGCATCGATATGGGCACTGATACCAATGTTGCGATAGCGTTCTATAGGAGTTTTGCGGCTCACGATAATTTCCTCTTGGGAACCTGGTATTTGAATAGCTACGATTTGCGCATCAGCGTGCTCTTGCCGAACAGGCTTTCGATCAGGCTGACAGCCAACTCGGCCGTCTGGTTACGCACATCCAGCGCCGGATTCAGTTCCACCACATCCAGCGAGGATAAACATCCCGTATCGGCCAACATTTCCATGCAAAGCTGCGCTTCGCGATAATTGGGCCCGCCGCGTACTGTAGTGGCAACGCCGGGGGCAATTTCCGGATCGAGAAAATCGACATCGAAGCTAACGTGCATATGCACATTATCGCATACATCCCGCAATGCCATCTCCATGGTCTGACGCATGCCCATTTCATCTATGGTGCGCATGTCGAACACTTCAATACCCGCTTCATGTACAAACTGTTTCTCTCCCTCGTCAACACTGCGTATGCCGATCTGCCTGATCTGCGCCGCATCGAGGGCCGGCACATGGCCGCCGATCCGAATCAACTCCTGTGGCCCGTAACCGCACAGGCAGGCCACCGGCATGCCGTGGATATTGCCGCTGGGCGTCAGCGCCGCCGTATTGAAATCGGCGTGAGCATCGAGCCACAGTACCCGCAAGGTTTTTCCGTGTTGCCGGCAATAGCGCGCCACCGCGCTGATCGAGCCGATGCCCAGGCTATGATCGCCGCCGAGCACGACGGGCAGGCGCCCCGCCGAGAGCTCCGCATAGACCGCGTCGTGCAGCAAGCCATTCCATTGCGCGACTTCAGGCAAATGCCTAAAACCGTCGACCGGAGGCTGCCACGGATTGGCCGGGCCGCTCAGATTGCCGCAGTCCGCAACCTGGACACCCAGGCGTTCCAGAGCCTGCGCCAATCCCGCCACCCGCAAAGCCTCGGGACCCATGCTGGCGCCACGACAACTCGCCCCCACATCGGTGGGCGCTCCAATCAGACTGATCGCACTCATATTGCCGGTCATCCACACACTTCCTTTTCGGTCTGACTGCAAAGCGGCCCGATATATGCCCGCTGGGACTCATTATTCAGCAAATTCAGATATCCAAAGAGATCCTTGGGGTCTGCCAGCTCTGGAACAATCCCAATAGCCTGCCCCACTTCCAATTCGCGCGCCAGATCGCGCATCAAGCGTAATGCCGAATAGTCTTCCAGCGCAAATCCTACCGAATCGAAAATGGTGATCTGTTGCGCATCGACACGACCTTTGGCCTGCCCGGCCAGCACCCGCCACAATTCGGTGACGGCAAAATTCCCTGGCTGCCGCTGTAGCTCGCCCTCTGCGCGAGTTTGAGGCTCGTACTCGACAAACACCTGGCCGCGCCGCAAAATCGATGGGGCCAGCTCGGTCTTGCCGGGACTGTCGCCGCCCACGGCATTGATGTGCATGCCGGCATCGAGCATTTCCGCATCCAGTACTTCGGCCAAACCGTTGTGCGCCGTGATGGTCGTGACAATATCTGCGCCTCGCACCGCCTCGCCCACAGAATCGCATGCCGTCAGGCCCAGATCGAAAGCCCGCAGATTGCGCATCAGCTTGCGCGTCGCCTCCACATCGGGATCGAACAGGCGCAACTCGCGGATACCCAGCAGATAATGAAACGCCAGGGCCTGAAATTCGCTCTGCGCACCATTGCCTATCAGAGCCATGCTGCGGCAATCCGGACGAGCCAGGGCGCGGGCGGCCAAGGCCGAGGCCGCCGCCGTACGCAAGGCGGTCGTCAAGGTCAGTTCGCTGATCAACTCAAGGGTGCCGGTATTCATGTCGGCCAGCACGCCGAATGCCATGACCGTAGGCAGGCCCAATTGCGTATTGAGCGGGTGGCCGTTGACATACTTGAAACTGTAGGTCTTGCTGTCCGCAATCGGCATGAGCTCAATCACTCCGTTCGGCGAATATCTCGCAACGCGGGCCGATTTGTCGAAGTCGGCCCAACGCAGAAAATCGGCGCGCATCACGTCGACCAGCTGACTGAAACAGAACTCCAGGCCTTTGCGCCGCACAATGACCGCAACATCTTGCGCACTCAAAAACAGGGTTTGGATGCGATGGCTGACTTGACCGGTTTTCATGATGGCCTCCAGAGTATAGGTTCTGCCAATTGGAGATGTTGAAAGCAGTGTGGCCTAGAGCCATGGCAAAGTAAATCGCCAATATTGCTATCTTTTTGTCATTTATTTACTATTTAGATATCTATAAATGCCATAATGACAATATGGATGCCACCGATCAAGCCCTGATTTCCCATTTGCGCAAAAACGCCCGCATGAATGTCGCCGCTCTGGCGAAAAAGCTGGGGGTGTCGCGCGGCACGATCAATAACCGCATCGCCAAGCTCGAAGACGCGGGAATAATCGTGGGCTACACAGTCCGGTTGAGGCCCGATGCCGAACCCAACGATATACGCGCCTGGATGGGAATTGCCGTCGAAGGCAACGAAACCCGCACGGTCATCGCCAGTTTGCTGGGTGAACCAGGAGTGGCGGTTTTGCACGACACCAACGGCCGATGGGATCTGCTCGCGGAACTGCGCGCGGCCAATTTATCGGAGCTTTCCGGAGTGCTGGAGCGCATCCGGCTGATCCGCGGCATCAGCAACACCGAAACCAGCCTGCATCTGCAAACTTACCGCTTCTCGTGACCTCAATGAATGGCCCCGCCTGGGCCGCCACCCCCGCGCCTCAAGAACGCCATCGGCAACCGACCACAAAAGCCCACCCTACGCGTGCTGCTTAATATACTCCCGCACCAGTCGCGCGTCGCAATCCATGATTTCCACGCGCTGCGGCAAGCTGGCCAGTTCCTGCAAATGCTCGGGCACCGGAGCGGGCCGGCCTATAGCCTCTACGATAGTCTCGCTGAACTTGGCGGGCAGTGCCGTTTCCAGCACCAGCATGGGCACGCCGGTCTCTATATAGGCCGCCGCCACCTTGACCGCATCGGCCGTATGCGGATCGATAAGCAAACCGCTGTCCCGATGGACCGAACGTATCGTATCGAGCCGATCGGCATGAGTGCTGACACCGCCCACAAACCCGTAGCGCGCTTCGAAATCAGGCTGCATGGCGCTTAAATCGAACTCGCCCTTCTGCTCCAACTGCTGCCAGAGCTCTCGAACCTTGTCCGCATCCTGTCCCACCAAATCGAACACGAAACGCTCGAAATTGGAGGCCCGCGAAATATCCATCGACGGACTCGACGTTGCGTAAGTCTGAGCCGCCGAACGGGGCCGATACACGCCCGTGCGGAAAAACTCTTCAAGCACATTGTTTTCGTTAGTGGCCAGCACCAGCCGCCGTATCGGCAAACCCATCTCACGCGCGATATGGCCCGACAAAATATTGCCGAAATTGCCCGAAGGCACGGCAAACGATACCTGCTGCGCATGCCCCGCGTTCTGCCCCGAGGTGGCGCGCAGCCAGCCCCAGAAGTAATACACCACTTGCGCGGCAATGCGCGCCCAGTTGATGGAATTGACCGCGCCCAGATGATAAGCCGATTTGAAGGCAAGATCGCTGGACAGCGACTTGACGATGTCCTGGCATTCATCGAATACGCCCTTGAGCGCCAGATTGTGAATATTGCGATCCTGCAGCGAATACATCTGAGCGCGCTGGAAATCGCTCATGCGCCCGTACGGCGACAGCATGAACACCGAAATGCCGCGCTTGCCGCGCAAGGCATACTCCGCGGCCGAGCCAGTGTCGCCCGAAGTGGCTCCCAGAATCGTGATCGAGGCATGGCGCTTGTCGAGCACGTACTCAAACAACTGGCCCAGGAACTGCATGGCCATGTCCTTGAATGCCAGAGTCGGCCCCTCGGACAGCCCCAGCAGGCTCAAGCCCTTTGACAGTGGCTTGAGCGGCACAATCTCGCTGCTGGCAAATGCATCGGTGTGATAGGCAGCCTGCGTAAGCCGGCTCAGATCGCTTTTGGGAATGTCGGTAATAAACAGGGCCAGCACTTCCGCCGCCAGTTCAGGATAGCGCAGCGCGCGCCATGACTCCAGCGTTTCGGCGCCGATCCTGGGCAAGGATTGCGGCAAGGCAAGGCCGCCGTCGGGGGCCAGGCCTTCGAGCAGGATATCCGAAAAAGGCTGGAGCTCCATGCCGCCGCGAGTTGAACGATATTTCATGACAGATTATCCACACGCAAACGCGTTACCGGGGATTTAACAAAAGGCAAAGCCTGGATTTTCTCGAGCGCCTTGTTGACCGCGCCTTCACGCGCTTCATGGGTCAGGAAAATAATATCGGCCGCATGCTCGCCATGCGGTTCCTGAAACATGGAACCGATCGAAATGCCGGAATCGGACAGGATCCGCGCCAGATCGGCCAGAACGCCGGGACGATCGTCGACATGCAGGCGCAGGTAATACGCCGATATCACATCGGCCATGGGCAGAATCGGCGTGTCGGCCATGGCATCGGGCTGGAAGGCCAGATGCGGAACACGATGCTCGGGATCGGCCGCCTGCAGGCGGGTGACATCGACCAGATCGGCCACGACCGATGAAGCCGTGGGCAATTCGCCCGCTCCCTGGCCATAGTACAGGGTAGCGCCCACCATGTCGCCGCTTACCAGCACCGCATTCATGGCACCTTCGACATTGGCCAGCAATCGCTCGGTGGGGATGAGAGTGGGGTGCACGCGCAACTCGATACCTTCGGGCCGCCGCTTGGTGATTCCCAGCAATTTGATGCGATAGCCCAGGCGCTCGGCATGCGCGATATCTTCCTGCGCAAGATTGGAAATACCTTCGATATAGGCCTTGTCGAATTGCACCGGAATGCCGAACGCCAGCGATGCCAGCAGGCTCAGTTTGTGAGCCGCATCGACGCCTTCGATATCGAAGGTCGGATCCGCCTCGGCATAGCCCAGCCGTTGCGCCTCGGCCAGCACCACGTTGAACGGCAGGCCGCGCGACCGCATTTCAGACAATATGAAATTGGTGGTGCCGTTGATGATGCCCGCCAGCCACTGGATGCGATTGGCGGTAAGGCCTTCGCGTATGGCCTTGATAATGGGAATTCCGCCAGCCACGGCAGCCTCGAAGGCCACCATGACGCCTTTGGCGTGGGCCGCGGCAAAAATTTCATTGCCATGCATGGCCAGCAGCGCCTTGTTGGCCGTGACCACGTGCTTGCCCTGGCGGATCGCTTCCATGACCCACTCGAAAGCCAGAGTATCGCCGCCAATCAATTCGACCACGATGTCGATATTCGGGTCGCGCACGACTTCCATGCCGTCACGCGTAATCCTGATGCTATCGCCCACCAGCGCCCTGGCCTTTTCGACATCGCGCACAGCCGCCGCCGTAACTTCGATGCGGCGCCCGGCGCGGCGCGCAATTTCCTCAACATTGTTCGTCAGCACTTTCCACGTGCCCCCGCCGACGACACCCAGGCCCAGCAAACCTACTTTGACGGGGCTCATTTACTCAAACCATCCTTGCGGAACATCTCTTTAATGCCTCGCACCGCCTGGCGCGTGCGCTGCTCATTTTCGATCAATGCAAAACGCACGTAATCGTCTCCGTACTCGCCAAAGCCAATGCCTGGCGAAACGGCAATCTTGGCGTCGGCCAGCACACGCTTGGAAAATTCCAGCGAGCCGAGCTTCTGGTAAAACTCGGGAATCTTTGCCCATATATACATGGATGCTTTGGGAATATCGACCATCCAGCCGGCTTCGTGCAAACCCTTTGCGAGGACATCGCGACGATTGCGGTATTGTTCGACCACATGCGAAACGCAATCTTGCGGACCCTCGAGCGCGGCGATCGAGGCCACCTGGATAGGCGTGAATGTGCCGTAATCGTGATAGCTTTTAATGCGCGCCAAAGCGTTGACCAGTTCCCGGTTGCCCACCATGAACCCCACGCGCCAGCCGGCCATATTGTAGCTTTTGCTCATGGTGAAAAACTCCACCGCTACATCGCGCGCGCCCTCGACCTGCATGATCGACGGTGCCACATAGCCATCAAACGTGATATCGGCATAGGCCAGATCATGGACCACCAGAATATTGTGCTCCCTGGCCAGCGCCACGACCCGTTCGAAAAACGAGAGATCGACGCACTGGGCCGTCGGGTTGCTGGGAAAGCCCAGAATCATCATTTTTGGCTTGGGTATGCTTTCGCGCACTGCCCGCTCGATTTCCTCAAAAAAATCGAGCCCGGGAGTCATGGGAACCGAACGGATATTCGCCCCGGCAATGACGGCGCCATAAATATGTATGGGGTAGCTGGGATTGGGCACCAGCACCGTATCGCCGCGATCGAGCGTAGCCAGCATCAGGTGCGCCAGCCCCTCTTTGGAGCCGATGGTCACAATCGCCTCGGAATCGGGGTCGATCTGCACACCGTAGCGGCGATCGTACCAGCCCGATATGGCCTTGCGCAGCCTCGGAATGCCCTTGGACACGGAGTATCCGTGCGTATCGGGCCGGCTCGCCACTTCAATCAGCTTGTCGACGATATGCTTGGGGGTCGGTCCATCGGGGTTGCCCATGGACATGTCGATAATATCCTCTCCGCGCCGCCGCGCCGCCATTTTCAACTCGCCGGTAATATTAAAAACATAGGGCGGTAAACGCTCAATACGAGGAAAGTTCGTCATAAATGATCCTAGGGACGGGCGGAGGGGGATAACACAGGTGCGATAGTTGCAGTGCAACAAAAGTACTAATCTAGCTCAAGCAAACGCCGGGGGCAAATAGCCTGCTAGTTTAATCGATCCGAAAATTCTGTAAAACCGGAATATCCGGAACGGAATACACAATGAATTGCGCTATTATCTTTATGACTCTGGGAGTTTTTTTGTGCAACTGCAGACCGAAACCAATCCTGCCCTGAACACCGTAACCGCCTACGGGCACGACTACATCGAAATTAACGAAGTCTCGTATGAGCACGCCGTTTATTTTGCTCCCGAGGGAGAAATCAAACCCTGGGCCGTAAAAACCGTCGCCGACATCAGCGCCAGCCTGCTGCGCGAAGTAGCTGGCCTAAGCAGCTTCACCGCCGACCCCATGGCGTTCCTGGATGCCGATGCCGCGCCGCAAAAACCGCCGGGCGCCCCCGAAGTGATTCTGATCGGCACAGGCCTGAAACAGCATTTTTTACCCCCACACGTAACGCAAGGCCTGCTGAAGCTGGGTATTGGAGTCGAATCCATGAGCACCCAGGCGGCTGCCCGCACCTACAACATATTAATGGCCGAAGGGCGCCGTGTCGTCGTTGCCCTTTTACCTCACGAGGATGCCCCCCTATGACTCATGCAACTGTCGGCAGGCCCCTGCCCGATTTCAAGGCACTCAGCACACAAGGCGAGGTCAGCCCCGACGAACTCAAGGGCCGCTCGGCAATTCTTTATTTCTATCCCAAGGACAATACGCCGGGCTGCACCACCGAGGCCCAGGATTTTCGGGACCGCCACCAGGATTTCGTGGCGGCCAATTGTCAGGTCATAGGCATCTCGCGCGATTCTCTTAAATCGCACGCCAGTTTCACTGAAAAACAAAATCTGCCTTTTGCACTGATTTCGGATGACGACGAAACGCTATGCCAGTTATTCAATGTCATAAAAATGAAAAACATGTACGGTAAACAGGTACGTGGCATCGAACGCAGCACATTTTTAGTCGACGCCAGCGGAGTGCTTATACAAGAATGGCGCGGGTTGCGCGTACCCGGCCATATCAATGAGGTTTTGCAGGCGGTCCGCAATATTGCCTAGCGGAGCGTGCGGTACTTTACACACTTTATCTTAAACGTTCAGGAGCAGATACTTTATGCCGCTACCCAAGTTGCCCACACGTCTGGGGACCCTGATTGCTTCCAGCAACGATGCCGAAATCGACATCGATGCCGACATCGAATCCGATACGTTTGTCGTCCCTGCGCCTTTAACCGCGGTGCCTCAAGCCAGGCAAGCCACCGCACCGGCAACTTCCCGAGTCAAAGCAACCGTCGAACCGGCCGCTGCCCCGATCACACTGCTCAAGCCCAAGAAGAAAACCCGCCTTCCCGTGGCCCGGCGCAAACTGTTCGTGCTCGACACCAATGTACTGCTGCACGATTCGAACTCCCTGTTCAAATTTGAAGAGCACGACATTTTCCTGCCGATGATCGTGCTCGAAGAGCTTGATCATCAAAAGAAAGGCATGTCGGAAGTGGCTCGCAATGCTCGCCAGGTCAGCCGCACGCTGGATGGCCTGGTCGGCAATTCCAACGACCTGCAAAAAGGGCTGGCCCTGGACGCGCTGGGCAATGTAGAGGCCCTGGGTTCCTTGCATTTCCAGACAACCGCAATGAATGCGGATCTTCCCATAGAACTGCCGCTGGGCAAGGCCGACAACGTCATTCTCAATGTCGTGCATGCTCTTCAAGCCCTGTTTTCCAAACGGCAGGTCATCCTGGTGTCCAAAGACATCAATATGCGGCTCAAGGCGCGCTCGCTGGGCCTGCACGCCGAAGACTATTACAACGACCACGTTCTCGACGACTCCGATCTGCTGTATGACGGGGTTTTGCCTCTGCCGGAAAACTTCTGGGCCAAGCACGGCAAGGACGTCGAATCGTGGCAACAGGGCGGCACCACCTTCTATCGCATCAAGGGTCCGCTATGCGGGGAATTCATCGTCAACGAATTCGTCTACTTCGAAGGCGAGCTGCCCCTCTACGCGCAGGTCAAGGAAGTCAGCGGCAAAAGCGCCGTACTGGCCACCTTGCGCGACTACAGCCACGGGAAAAACAATGTCTGGGGAATCACCGCCCGCAACCGCGAACAGAACTTTGCCCTGAATCTGCTCATGAATCCCGATTGCGACTTCGTCTCGCTGCTGGGACAGGCGGGCACGGGTAAAACCTTGTTGGCCCTGGCCAGCGCGCTCACGCAAACGCTGGAAACCAAACGCTATAACGAAATCATCATCACCCGGGCCACCGTACCGGTGGGCGACGATATAGGCTTTCTGCCCGGCACCGAAGAAGAAAAAATGCTGCCCTGGATGGGTGCTCTTGAAGACAATCTCGAAGTCCTGCACTTGGGCGCCGGCAATAACGAGATTGCTCCGAACACGGCCGGACAGGACTGGTCCAAGAACCCGACCATGGAACTGATACGTTCGCGCATCAAGGTCAAGTCGCTCAACTTCATGCGCGGCCGAACCTTCCTGAACAAGTTCCTCATCATAGACGAGGCCCAGAACCTGACGCCCAAGCAAATGAAAACGCTGGTCACACGGGCTGGCCCCGGCACGAAAATCGTGTGCCTGGGCAACATAGCGCAAATCGACACGCCCTATCTCACCGAAGGCAGTTCGGGGCTGACCTATGTCGTCGACCGCTTCAAGGGCTGGCCGCATGCCGGACACATTACCCTGCAACGGGGTGAACGTTCACGACTGGCCGACTATGCCAGCGAGGCCTTGTAGGCGTACACTGCAGCGAATATGCCCGGGCGCAAGGCCCGGGTTTTTCTTCCTATCTTATTTCTCATGACAGACATTTCGCGCGCTCCCATAGGAATCACTTTGGGCGATGCCGCCGGCATCGGGCCGGAGATCATCGTCAAGCTGTTTGCCGCCGGGCTGCCGGTGCCCACCATTGTCTATGGCGATGCGGGCATGCTGGATGCCACGTTGGGCCGCTTGAACTTGAAAGGCCAGCTCAGAATCAAGGAACTTTCCGACCCCGACCCGCTTGCCTGCGAGGCAGGCTGCATACCCGTCTGCAATCGCTGGAACGCCTTGCCAGCCAAGCTGCCCCTGGGCCAGATCAGCGCGGCAGCAGGCCGCGGCGCGTACGAATACCTGTGCCATGCCATCGACGATGCGCAATTGGGGCGCCTGCGCGCCATAGTGACCGCTCCTCTCAATAAAAAAGCCATGCAGGCCGGTGGCGCCGACTATCCGGGCCACACTGAAATTCTGGCTGAGCGCACCCGGACACAGCACTACGCCATGATGCTGGCCAACCTGGAACTGCGAGTCATACTGGTAACAATCCATTTGGCGCTCGCCCAAGTTGGCCGGCACATCAATTTTGACAATGAGATCAATACGATCAGGCTTGCCGACCACGCGTGCCGGCAAGCGGGTATCCCTGCTCCGCGGATTGCCGTGGCAGGCCTGAATCCCCATGCGGGAGAAAACGGGCGATTCGGGCGAGAAGAAATCGACATCATAGGCCCGGCCATCGAACAGGCCCGGTCCGAAGGCATCAATGCAAGCGGCCCATGGCCTGGAGACACTATTTTTATGCGGGCCCGCCGGGGAGAATTCGATATCGTGGTGGCGCAATACCACGACCAGGGCCTGATTCCCGTCAAATACCTGGGGGTGGATCAAGGGGTCAATGTCACGGTCGGACTGCCATTCGTGCGCACCAGCGTCGACCATGGAACCGCCTTCGACATCGCCGGCCAGGGGATAGCCGACCCCAGCTCGCTGCGCGCCGCGTACGATATGGCTCTTGCCATGACACAAACAAAGACCCGCGCCTGATCCCGGCTGCACAACTCGCAACGTTTTGCGGTCCATCGACAGATTGGCTACGATGCGGTTTGACTTGAACTTTCCTTTCTTTTCCTACTTTATGAAATCGCGCTTTTCCATAGACCCATTTTTAATCAAACTGCTGATTGCCATCGTCCTGGCCAGTTTCCTGCCCGCTCATGGGACAGGGGCCAGCGTATTCAAATGGGCCACAAATATCGCTATCGCGCTGTTGTTTTTCCTGCATGGCGCACGATTGTCGCGCGATGCGATCGTGGCCGGAGCATCGCACTGGCGCCTGCACCTCACCATTTTTTCCGCCACTTTTGTTATTTTTCCCATTCTGGGGCTGCTGGCCAAGCCGCTGGTATCGCCCTTTATCACGCATGAACTCTACCTGGGCATTCTGTTTTTGTGCTGCCTGCCGGCCACCGTTCAGTCGGCAATTGCCTTTACATCGATTGCGCGTGGCAATGTGCCGGCCGCCGTGTGCAGCGCCTCCGCATCCAGCTTGCTGGGCGTATTCCTGACCCCGCTGCTGGTGGGCCTGGTCATGAGCGGAGGCGGAGCCGGCAGCGCTCCCATTTCCTTCGATGCCATAGGAAAAATCATGCTGCAATTGCTGCTGCCGTTTGTGCTTGGGCAGATTCTGCGGCCATGGATAGGCAAATGGGTAAGCAGGCACAATGCCTTGCTGAAGGTCGTCGACCAGGGATCGATTCTACTGGTGGTCTACACGGCGTTTTCCGAGGCGGTGATAGGCGGGCTATGGTCCAACACCCCATTGTCGGCGCTGATTTCGCTCGTGGTCATTTCCGTTGTGCTTCTATCCCTGGTGCTGGGTATTACCCTATTGATGGGGCGCATCTTCAAGTTCAAGCTCGAAGACCGGATTACCCTGCTATTTTGCGGCTCCAAAAAGAGCCTCAGCAGTGGAATTCCCATTGCCAACATTCTATTTGCCGGGCATGCCGTAGGCGCCATCGTGCTGCCCCTGATGATCTTCCATCAAACACAGCTGATCATTTGCGCAGTCATAGCGGGAGCCTACGCCCGCCGGCCGGCGGCGGCCAAGCCGCACAGCAAGCACCTGGCCCCGGCGCGCACATCCTGAGTTGAAGCCAGATGGTGGCCGCAAGGGCCACCGCACCTTGGAATCAATTCATGCCGGTACTGAAATTCAGGAACCGGGTACTTGCCCCCTGGAAGGTCAGGCGTACGCTGCCTATCGGGCCGTTACGCTGCTTGCCGACGATGATTTCAGCGGTACCTTTATCGGGCGAATCGGGGTTGTAGACTTCATCGCGATAAATAAACAGGATCAGGTCGGCGTCCTGCTCGATAGCCCCCGACTCACGCAGATCACTCATGACGGGGCGCTTGTTGGGCCGCTGCTCCAGGCTGCGGTTAAGCTGCGACAAGGCAATCAGCGGGCAATTCAGCTCTTTGGCCAGGCCCTTCAAGGAACGGCTGATTTCCGAAATTTCAGTCGCCCGATTTTCACCCGACGAATTGGCCGACATGAGCTGCATATAATCGATGATGATCAGGCCCAGCTGCCCGCACTGGCGCGCCAGGCGCCGGGAACGCGCCCGAACCTCCATGGAGTTCAGGGCCGGGGTCTCATCGATATAGATTTGCGCTTCCTGCACCTGCTGCACGGCATGCGTCAGGCGCGGCCAATCATCGGCAGTCAGCTTGCCGGTACGCATGCGCTGCTGGTCGAGCATGCCTACCGAGCCGACCATGCGCATGGCCAGCTGAACGGCGCCCATTTCCATGGAAAACACCGCCACCGGCAAGCCTTGCTCAATGGCGACGTGCTCGCCGATGTTCATGGAGAACGACGTTTTACCCATTGAAGGCCGCCCCGCCACAATCACCAGATCGCCCGCCTGCAGGCCCGAGGTCATGCGATCCAGATCGGTGAAACCGGTTGGTACGCCGGTAATATCCGAGCCGCCTTCGCGATGATAAAGCTCGTCGATGCGCTCCACCACTTGCGTCAGCAAAGGCTGAATGTCCTGAAAGCCCGACACACCGCGCGAACCCTCCTGGGCGATCTGGAACACTCGCGACTCGGCTTCATCGAGAAGCTGACGGGCTTCTTTGCCTTGCGGGTTAAAGGCGGCGGCCGAAATTTCGTCGGCCACCGACACCAGCTTGCGCAGCATGGAGCGTTCGCGCACGATTTCAGCATAGCGCCGTATATTGGCCGCCGAAGGCGTGTTGTGCGCCAGGGCATTCAGGTATGCCAGGCCCCCTACTTCGTCGGCCTTGCCCGCGCTGGCCAAAGACTCGTTGACCGTCACCACATCGGCCGGCCGAGCCAGGCCGATCAGCCGCGAAATATGCTGCCAGATAATGCGATGGTCGAAACGATAAAAATCCTCGTCGCCCAGCACATCGGTGATTCGATCCCAGGCGGCGTTATCGAGCAACAGGCCGCCGAGCACAGACTGCTCTGCCTCGACCGAGTGCGGCGGTACGCGTAAATAATCCAGTTGCGGATCGCCGCCTGTAGTTTTGCTATCCAAAATCAGCACCTCGATATAAGCGGGAAGACGAAAGTAGAAAAGCCGGTTTACACCGGCTTTTCAGTAAAGGCAAGCGATAACGAACGCCCCGCACTCGGCCGGGCGACGCGTCATCGAACGGACACTTAAGCCATTTCGCCTTGCACCACGACAGTAATGTCGGACACTACGTCGGCGTGAAGCGCCACCTGAACCGAGTATTCGCCAATGGCCTTGAGTGAGCCGTCGGGCAAACGAATCTGCGATTTCTCGACTGTCGTAAAACCTTCTTTATGCAAAGCGACGGCGATATCCATATTGGTAACCGAACCGAACAAACGGCCGTCAACACCGGATTTTTGCGAAATCTTGAGCGTCAGGCCCGAAAGCTTTTCGCCGGCGGATTGCGCGGCAGCCAATTTTTCGGCCTGAATTTTTTCGAGCTCGGCACGGCGGGCTTCGAATTCTTTCAAGGCGGCATCGGTAGCCCGGCGGGCAATTTTTTGAGGAATCAGGTAATTGCGGGCATAGCCGTCGCGCACACGCACGACTTCACCGAGATTACCCAGATTGACAACTTTTTCAAGCAGAATAACTTGCATGACTATAGCCCCGGATTAGTTGTGGTTATCGGTGTAAGGCAACAGGGCCAGAAACCGGGCACGCTTGATCGCGGTGTCGAGCTGGCGCTGATAGTGAGCCTTGGTACCGGTTAAGCGGGCAGGAATGATTTTGCCGTTTTCCTGGATGAAATCGCGCAAGGTATCCAGGTCTTTGTAGTCGATTTCGTCGACGCCAGCAGCGCTGAAACGGCAGAACTTGCGGCGTTTGAACAGCGGATTTTGCTGGGTGAACTTACGTTTTTCTTTGCTCTTTTTGAAGAAAGCCATAATGTGCCTCTTGAGTTTTCGGAGCTTTACGCCCCAATCAATATTTACTATGCATCGAATCGCCAGGCGACTCGCACTGTTTGAATTTGCCTGTGGATTTCAGCTAAACCAGCGCCGTGGCGCCGCCAGCAAAAATCCGGTTTGCCTGCTGTATATGCAAAACCACTTTGTTCGAGCCTTTTCGGGTCGGGGCCAAAAAACCCTCTATCGACAAGGCGGCACCTAGTGGCGTATCGGCCAACAACAAGGCAATGTCGCCCAGGGCTACGGCGGAAAGTACCAGTTCGACGCGGCGTGGATGGCCTGCCTCCTGAACTTCCGATTCGTGATTCAGCACCATCTCGATCGCCGGCAAACCCGCTGGGGTATATCTGAGAGGCTTGACCTCCAGAGCCGTGGCGGTCATGACGACCTGATTCACGCTGCAACCCGGAACAAAGGCAAAATTATTCCGCTTGCGTTGCCGGTGCAGCTTCGGCCGTTGCCTTGCGCGCCTCTTCGCGTTCAACCGACTTCATCATGATGGACGGAGTCGTTTGAGCCTTTTTGGTTTTGATGACCAAATGACGAAGCACCGCATCGTTATAGCGGAACGAATGTTCGAGCTCGTCGAGCGTGGTCTGTCCACATTCGATGTTCAAGCATACATAATGGGCTTTGACGAGTTTCTGGATAGGGTAAGCCAGTTGGCGGCGACCCCAGTCTTCGAAACGGTGCACCTGGCCACCATTACCGGTAACAACCGATTGATAGCGCTCGACCATGGCAGGCACTTGCTCGCTTTGATCGGGATGCACAATAAACACTACTTCGTAGTGACGCATAAAACTACACTCCTTAAGGATATCTTCCGGCGGCATCGACACGCAATGCGCTGTGCTTACAGCTACCGGAAGGGGCAGCCCGCCCCCCGCAAATAGGCGAAGAGTCGAGCAAGAAACCAGCTATTCTAGCACGCCTGGGGCGGGCAGTTCATAATGGAATCATCTTGGGGACAAGCAAAACTACCCTTCAACCACCGCATAAGCCGAATGGTTGTGTATGGATTCAAAGTTTTCAGCCTCGATCCTGAAGCGTTGCATGCCAGCAACATTTTTAATCTGTACCGCGACATCCCGCACCAGATCTTCAACAAATTTAGGGTTTTCGTAGGCACGCTCGGTAACGAATTTTTCATCGACACGTTTCAGCAAGCCCCAAAGCTCGCACGAAGCCTGGGCTTCGATCGAACGGATCAAACCATCGAGATCGACGTCGGCGCGGCCGGCAAATACGACGTTGACGGTGACATGCGAACGCTGATTATGCGCTCCATACTCGGAAATGGCCTTGGAACACGGGCACAGGCTGGTGACAGGCACCAGCACCGACAGTTCGAACTCGACAGCGCCATTGGACTGCACGCGGGCAATCCACTTGACCTCGTAATCCATCAGACTTGCCACTCCCGAAACCGGGGCCACCTTGTTGATGAAATACGGGAACGAAGCCGCAATATCGCCCTTTTCGGCATGCAGCAACAACAGCATGCTTTGCGCCATATCGCAAAACAACGCCGGTGTCATGGCGGTGGCACGATGCTGCTCGAGCAAGGCCACGAAACGCGACATGTGTGTACCCTTTTCTTCGGGCGGCAAGGCAACAGTGAGCTCCCAGGTTGCCACGGTGGGCATAGCCTGCCCATCGGCGCCCGCCACGAACATGGGATGGCGCACACCGCGCACGCCCACGCGCTGGATCGGCAAATGCCGGGTATCGACGCTGCTCTGTACATCTGGCATGGCAACCGCAGGATCAATCAGAGAATTCATAGTAACAACCTAAAAGACGCTCAGCCCAGGCTGGGTCTTGACCAAATAGACAAGTTTTCCATTATGGAATGCGCGGATTGGATATCACCCTAAAACCCTAATGGTATTAGGACATTACACCACAAGCCACTCTGGGAAATCGAGCAATAAGCTTATGCGAGCTCCAGCAGTGTCGAAAAACGCCCGCGAATCGAGGCCTCGATTCCCGCCGCGTCCAGTCCCAGGCCTTGCAACAACACGGCCTGCTCACCATGATCGATAAACCGGTCGGGCAAGCCAAGCTGCAGTACTGGGAGATCGATACCCTCGGCGCTGAGGAACTCAAGCACCGCGCTTCCGGCCCCCCCCATGACGGCAGCCTCTTCGAGCGTGACAAAGGCATCGTGTGTGGCGGCCAGCGACCGCAGCATGGCTTCATCGAGCGGCTTGACAAAGCGCATATCGACCAGGCTGACATCCAGGGCCTGGGCCGCCTGCAAGCCAGGCTGCACCAGCGTGCCAAACCCCAGAATGGCGATGCGGCGCCCGGCGCGCCGAAGCACGGCCTTGCCTATCTCGACGGTTTCAAGCCCGGCCACAACCTGAGCACCGCACCCGGCGCCGCGAGGGTAACGCACGGAAGCCGGTCCAGGATGCTGGAAACAGGTACTCAGCAACAAACGGGCTTCATTTTCGTCGGACGGGGCTGCCACCACCATATTGGGCACGCAGCGCAAAAAGGCAATATCGTAGTTCCCGGCATGCGTTGCGCCATCGGCGCCTACGATGCCCGCCCGGTCCAGCGCAAACGTAACATCCAGATTCTGCAAGGCCACGTCATGAATGAACTGGTCGTATCCGCGCTGCAGAAAAGTGGAGTAAATAGCCACAACCGGTTTTTGCCCTTCACACGCCAGGCCTGCCGCAAATGTAACAGCGTGCTGTTCAGCGATACCGACGTCGAAATACCGGGCCGGGAAACGCTGCTCGAACTCGACCAGGCCGCTGCCTTCACGCATGGCGGGAGTAATGCCATAGAGCCGCTCATCAGCCTGGGCCATATCGCACAGCCAGTGGCCAAATACCTGGGTAAAGGTCTGCTTGGCAGGCACCTTGGATTTCTGTATGCCGATGCTGGGATCGAATTTTCCAGGGCCGTGATACAACACCGGATCGGCCTCGGCCAGCTTATAGCCCTGGCCTTTTTTGGTGACGACGTGCAAAAACTGCAAACCACCCAAAGCCTGCAGATTTTCCAGAGTAGGGACCAGGGCATCCAGATCATGCCCATCGATGGGCCCTACATAGTTGAAACCCAGTTCCTCGAAAAGCGTTGCCGAGGACACCATGCCTTTGGCATGCCCTTCAAAGCGGCGAGCCAGCTCGAGAACCGGCGGCACATGCTGCAATACGGCTCGCCCGACGTTTTTGGCGGCGGCATAAAACCCGCCTGACAGCAATCGGGCCAAATAACGGTTGAGCGCCCCCACGGGCGGCGAAATCGACATGTCATTGTCGTTCAATACCACCAGCAGATTGACCCCCTGGGTAACTCCCGCGTTATTCAGGGCCTCGAAGGCCATGCCTGCCGTCATTGCGCCGTCGCCGATGACGGCGATGTGCTGGCGCTGCAGCCCCAGATTGCGCGACGCTACCGCCATGCCCAAGGCCGCCGAGATCGAGGTCGAAGAATGCGCCGTGCCAAACGCATCGTATTCGGACTCGCTGCGCTTGGGAAAGCCCGACATTCCACCCATTTGCCGCAAGCGCCCCATCTGCTCGCGCCGCCCGGTCAATATTTTATGAGGATAGGACTGATGCCCTACATCCCACACGATACGATCATCGGGCGTGTTGAACACATGATGCAAAGCAATGGTCAGTTCCACCGTGCCCAGGTTGGACGACAGATGGCCGCCGGTCCTGGAAACCGACTGCAGCACAAACTCGCGCAACTGCGCCGCGACTTCTTTAAGCTCACGACGCCCCAATGGCCGCAGATCGGCGGGCGACTGAATTTGATCGAGCGAGACAGTAGTCATACAAATAGGTAAATTGACAGCGAACGCCTAATGGCAATCCCGGGGACAAAGAAGCGGTGCGGGCATCGTGCCGCACCCATTATTCTAGAACTTATGGCGCAAGCCTGATGCGCACAGGGAAAAACCCCGGCATTGCTAATGATCACGGCCTACGATGTAGTCGGCTATTTCGCCCAGCCGGACCCCGGCCGTCCCAAGCGGCAACAAGGCGGCGTGCGCTTCCGCCCGCAAGACTTCCAGCAACTGGCGCGAGGCGTCCAGGCCCATCAATGAAACATAGGTCGGCTTGTTTTCGGCCATATCCTTGCCGGCCGTTTTTCCAAGTGTAGCCGTATCGGACGTGACATCCAGGATGTCGTCCACCACCTGAAAAGCCAGGCCGATGGCAGCCGCGTACGATTCCAGCCCGTCGCGGGTGGTGGAACTGGCTCCGGCAACGATACCGCCCAACAGCACGCTCGCGCCCAGCATGGCACCGGTTTTCATGCTGTGCATGGTTTGCAGCTGCTCGCGCGACAGCGTATTGCCTACATTGCTGCAATCAATCGCCTGCCCCCCGGCCATGCCCATGCTTCCCGCCGAATGTGCCAGTATTTGCACAGCCTGCACGATCAAGGCCGGAGCAATCGGCATTTGCGCCAGCAGCTCGAACGCCAGGGGCTGCAGCGCATCGCCCGCCAGCATGGCCGTAGCCTCGTCGAATTGCACATGGACCGTGGGCCGGCCGCGCCGCAAAGCGTCGTCGTCCATGCAGGGCAAATCGTCGTGTACCAATGAATATGCATGAATCAGCTCGACCGCTGCCGCCGCATGATCGAGCGCCATATCCTGGGCTGTCGTGGCGGTGCCGACCGGCTTGCAGGCTTCGCCCGCGGCGTACACCAACGCCGCGCGTACACGCTTGCCACCGCCCAAAACAGCGTACCGCATGGCTTGATGCAGGGTTTCCGGTACAGCGTCGGCCTCGGGCAGGACGCGCCCGAGCATCGCCTCGGTATACTGGACTCGCGCGGCCAGCCAGGCAGAAAACTCAAGGTGCTTGGCGCCCATGCTCAACCCTCGCCATCGCTGGCGCTATCGACCAGTGGCTTGAGCAGGTTGTCCTGCAAAACACGGACCTGCTGTTCGGCGGCATCAAGACGCTGCTGGCAAATTCGCGCCAGTTCCACACCTTTTTCATAGGCGGCCAGCGACTGGTCAAGCGCCAGCGTGCCGTTTTCCATTTGCACCACCAAAGCCTCGAGCTGAGCCAGCGCCGTTTCGAAATCCTGAGGAAGCGCAGTCGCACCCGTCGACGCCGTACCGGCGGAGGGTTTGCCTGGCTTCTCGCCGGGAGTGGAATTTTTATCAACCATCGTGCTTATCCAGAAATAGGAGTGCGGCAAATGCCGCATGGGTTTCAAGCCCTTCCGTGATTGTACGAGATGCCCGCCGCATGTGCCGCCATATTGGGGATAGGTCTTGTTTTATAAGAGAAAATTTAGGGTACAATCCCTCTCCTTAACTTATTTCATCGGCCAATCCGTTTTTTCTTCGCACCAGACCGGATGTGCAGGCCTGGTTTTTTCCTGGCGGGGGGAATCATGACCGACATCGGTCGGGTGGCGCATTTGGCGCCCGCACGTACGCAACTTTCGGTCAGCAGTTATTTTGACGAAGCCATTTTTGCCCGCGAGCAAGAACTCATTTTCAAAAACTCTGCTCTGTACGTTGGGCACGAAAAACTTGTTCCCGAAGTCGGCGACTGGCGTACGCTGCCGCACGAGCACGCCGGCCGCGTACTGGTGCGCAACGCTCTAGGGGTTGAATTGCTGTCCAATGTCTGCCGCCATCGCCAAGCCATCATGCTGGGCGGGGCAGCCGGCAATGTGACCGACCCACAGAAATCCAGCGGCAACCTGCGCGATACCGGCGGCAATATCGTATGCCCGGTGCATCGATGGACATACAGCCAGCAGGGCCAACTGATAGGCGCCCCTCATTTCGACAACAAGCCTTGCTCGAATCTGCAAAAATTCACGCTCAAGAACTGCCACGGCCTGTTGTTCGAAGGGGCGCGCAACCCTGCGCACGACATGGCGGCCCTGTTTCATCGGCCGGAGTTCGATTTCTCCGATTATGTGCTCGATCATGTCGAAATTCATCGCTGCCGATACAACTGGAAAACCTTTATCGAGGTCTACCTCGAAGACTACCATGTAGGCCCTTTTCATCCGGGCCTGGGCCAGTTCGTAACCTGCAACGATTTAAGCTGGGAATTTTCCGACTGGTACAGCGCCCAGCGGGTCGGCGTGCACAAGGCCCTGACGCAACCCGGCACCGGTGTGTACAAAGACTGGCACGACCGCCTGCTCGAGTACCGTGCCGGCGATGCCCCCGAATTCGGAGCGGTATGGGTTACTTATTTTCCAACCCACATGATCGAACTTTATCCGCACGTGGTGGTGCTGTCCACGCTGCATCCGGTCGGCCCGCAAGAAACCGTGAACATTGTCGAGTTCTATTACCCCGAAGACATTGCCGCGTTCGAGCGTGAATTCGTTCAAGCACAGCGCGCCGCCTACATGGAAACCGCCATCGAAGACGATGAAATCGCCGAACGCATGGATGCCGGCCGCAAGGCGCTCATGCTGCGAGGCACCAACGAAACCGGCCCTTACCAGTCGCCGATGGAAGATGGCATGATGCACTTCCACGAATGGTATCGGCGCCTGATGGACACCGGGCGTTAACCCCCCCGGCGCCACAGCCGCCGGGAATCAGGCCGAGCCCCGGGCAACCGGCCGGGAAGCGTCGCTGCACCACTCGCTCCACGAGCCCGGATAAAGCGCCGAGCCTTTCAATCCGGCCAACTCCATGGAAAACAGGTTATGGCAGGCGGTAATGCCGGAGCCGCATTGATGCACGATCTGGTTTGCGGGCCGCCCCTCCAGCAATGCATCGAACTCGGCACGCAACACCGCCGGCGCCTTGAAATGCCCATCGGCCTGCAGATTCAGGGTATTGGGCCGATTCAGGGCTCCCGGTATATGCCCGGCAACCGGATCCATGGGTTCGACCTCGCCCGCGTAACGGTTGCCGGCACGCGCATCGATCACCGTAAATACAGGCTTGTGCAAATTGGCCAGCACCCCGTCGGCATCGACCACAGGCATGGCCGGACCGCCTGCGGCGCCCATGCCGCGCACGGACTGGGCTTCAATGGCTTTTTCATCGTTCGTGCCGGATTGGACTGGACCGCCGCCGGCCAGCCAGGCACGCCACCCGCCATCGAGAACCGCCACCTGCTCATGCCCGAGCCAGCGCAGCATCCACCATAAGTGAGCGGCAAACATGCCTGTATCGGCATCGTATATGGCCACTTTCGACGCGGCAGTCAGGCCGCAGGCCTGCATGAGTGCCGCAAAATCGGCGAATTCCGGCAGCGGATGACGGCCATTGCGCCCGGTTTTCGGGGCCGACAGACGGCTTTCGTGATCCAGATAAATTGCACCCGGTATATGGCCCTGCTCGTAGGCGCGGCGCCCCGCCTGGTGATCTTTAAGATCGTGGCGGACATCGAAAATCAGCCATTGCCCGGTTTGAATGCCCGCCTGTAATTCGGCCGCGCCGATAAGCAAATTGAACACTACGGATCCTTTTAATCAATACTGCTTGCCGTTGCCGACTGCATCGTCGTGCCCCGCATGATGCGGTCTTCACTAACTGTGCGCCAAATGGACAGCAAGCCTGAAGCGATAATAAGCGCCATGCCCCCCCAGGCAATGGCATCGGGCCGATCGCCCCAAAATGCAACGCCCAGCAAAGCGGCAAAGATAATTGTGGTGTACTGCAGGGCCGCCGTCAACAAGGCCGAACCCAGGCCAAATGCGCGCGTCATCGCCAGTTGGCCTATCATGCCCGACGATCCGATCCCGAACAAAGCCAGCCACGCTTCCCAACTGAGGGGACGCCAGCCGCCGAAACTCAGCCCGACCAGGCTGCTGGCGCAGACGCAACTGGAAAATATCAGCACGGTGCGCCACTCGGGCTCGCCGACCCGGCCCAATTCCCGAATCTGCATCATGGCCACCGCCGAGAACGCCCCCGCGCCCAGACCCAGAATCGCGGCAAGCCAGTGATCGTGTTCAATGCTGGGACGCAAGACCCCCACAACCCCCAGGAAACCGAATAGAACGGCAAGGATCCGAACCGGGTCGCGCTGCGAGCCGCCCCAGCCGAGCATCCAGCCGGCAATAAACAGGGGTGCGGTGTAATTCAGACTGATGGCGGTCGACAGCGGCAAGTGCGCCAGGGCGTAGAAACCGAGCCACATCGAGGTCACACCGGAGACATTTCGCCAGAAGTGAAGCTTCCAACTGCTGGGAGCTATGGTTCGGCGGTAAAACTTGGCCCACACGAACAGGAAAATAATGGAGGGGATCCCGCGAAACAGCACCACTTCAGACAAAGAGGCGCCAAAATCGGACGCTACCTTTACACAGGCCCCCATGATTGCAAACATGACGCAAGCCAATAACATCCAGAGAGACTGCATGTGGTCAACCGAAGTTCAAATTTAAATCCAGAAAGTCGATACTATACTCCGCAACATGGCTATTTTTTGCGTTGTGGGCTTTAAATGCAAGAACTGGCCTCCATATGAACATGTCCAAGGCAGTAGCTTCAATCGCAGGGGGATCCTGAACCATGAAACGAGTATTCTTATTCTTGCTGACCAACATCGCCGTCATGGTGGTGCTCAGCGCCACCATGAACGTCCTGGGGGTCGGGCGCTACCTGACCGCCAACGGCCTGAACCTGTCGCAACTCCTGATTTTTTCGGCACTGGTCGGGTTCACGGGATCGATCATTTCCCTGCTGATCAGCAAATGGATGGCCAAAACCAGCACCGGCGCACGCGTCATCGACCCGCAGGCCCCGGCCAATGCGCGGGAAGCCTGGCTGGTCGACACCGTTCACCAACTGGCCGATCGCGCTGGTATCGGGCGCCCCGAGGTCGCAATCTATGAAGGAGCTCCCAATGCCTTTGCCACCGGCGCGTTCAAGAACGATGCCCTGGTAGCCGTATCGACGGGTCTGCTCGAAAGCATGACCGAAGAAGAAGTCGCCGGTGTGCTCGGTCATGAAGTCTCTCACATCGCCAACGGCGACATGATTACCCTGACCCTGATCCAGGGCGTGGTCAATACCTTTGTGGTGTTCCTGGCGCGCGTCGTCGGGTATTTCGTGGACCGTGTCCTGCTCAAGAACGACAAAGACATTGGCCTGGGTTATTACGCGACGGTTATCGTGTGCGAGCTGATTTTCGGCATTCTGGCATCGACCATCGTGGCCTGGTTTTCACGCCAACGCGAATACCGTGCCGATGCGGGCTCGGCGCGGCTGCTCGGTTCGCGCGAACCCATGATTCACGCCCTGGCGCGCCTGGGCGGAGTCGAGGCCGGAGAGCTGCCGAAAACATTCCAGGCCTCGGGTATTTCCGGCGGCCAGGCCATCAGCGCCATCTTTGCCTCGCACCCCCCCATCGCAGCCCGCATCCGGGCACTGCAGGCCACGCAGCGCATTTAAGACCGACGCTGCTGCGGCCTGCCAGGGCAAGCCGCAGCACGCAATTGGCCGCCGATCCGCGCCAAGCCCGGCATGCCCTGCCCACAGCCAACACGCCTCACCACACTTTGCACCGCCCGAACAGGGCGTTGTCACTGCGGGCATTTCAGCGCAAACTTCTGTATCCTGTCATTGAACATGGTGTCTGACCTCTTTTAACCTGCTCGAACCGTACAAAAGCCTATGAACGAAGTTTTTGCACTCCTTAATTTCGGGGGCTATGTCGCCCTCTTGCTTTGGGGTGTGCACATGGTGCAAAGCGGCGTACAGCGGGCCTTTGGGGCCGCACTCGATGCCATGTTGGGCCACGCCCTGGGCACACGCCTGCGCGCCTTCGCGGCAGGCCTGGGCATCACCGCGGCCCTGCAAAGCAGCACGGCCACCGGCCTGATGATCACCGGTTTTGCCGCGGGAGGCCTGGTGGCACTGACTCCGGCCCTGGCCGCCATGCTGGGCGCCAACGTCGGCACGACCCTGATCGTCCAGCTCCTGTCATTCAACCTGACCGCGCTTGCCCCTATTTTCATACTGGCCGGCGTCTGGCTGTTCAGGCGCTATCTGCCCGGTCGCCGGCGCGACCTGGGCCGCGTTTTCATTGGCCTGGGGCTGCTCTTGCTGGCCCTGCACGAGCTCGTTACGCTTTTTGCGCCCATCCAGCACTCCTACCTGCTCGAGATCCTCCTCAACGCCCTGGCCACCCAACCGGTGCTCGCCCTGGCGCTTGCCGCATTGCTGGCCTGGGCCTCGCATTCAAGCGTTGCCGTGGTGGTGCTGATCATGTCTTTGGCCAGCCACGGGCTGGTCACCCCGCCCGTCGCGTACGCCCTGGTGCTGGGCGCCAACCTGGGAACCTCGGTCAATCCCCTGCTCGAAGGCGTAACCAGCAGCGACCCGGCCACCCGACGCCTGCCTTTGGGCAATCTGGGTCTGCGCATCGGCGCCTGCCTCATAGCGCTTATCCTGCTGCCCTGGATTCCAGCCCTCATGGGCCATCTGTCCCAAGACCCGGCCCGCAGTGTCGCCAATTTCCATACCCTGTTCAACGTCGTGGCAGCCGCGATTTTCCTGCCCCTGCTCAAACCCTATACGCGTTTGCTTATAAGATGGCTCCCCAAGCGCATAGATCCGAACGATCCCAGCAAACCCCTGTACCTGGACGAATCCGCGCATGAAGTGCCAGCCGTGGCGTTGGGCAATGCCGCACGCGAAGCGCTGCGCCTGTCGGACATGTTGCAAACCCTGCTGAACATATCCCGCGCCGGTTTTCGCCGCGACAACCGCCACCGCATCGGCCCGGCCCGCGATATCAACAATGCAATCGGCCATCTGGACAACCTCATCACCACCTACCTGGCCACGCTCGATCAGGAAAGCATGAGCGTCGACGACCATCGCCGCCTTGACGAGGTTCTGACTTTCTCGTCGAACATCTCTCACGCCGCCAGCGTCACCACGACCGGCCTGCTCGGACACACCACCACCTTGCGCAAGAAAGGCTGGGTGCTCAAACCCGAACAACGCGAAGAACTCAGCAATATCCTGGACAGGCTGCTGCGCAACCAGCGCCAGACCGCCGCCCTGTTTGTCGCCGAAGACCTGAAAAGCGCCCGCTACCTGGCGCTCGAGAAAGATCAGTTTCGCGCCATTGAATCCGCCGCCGCCGAGCGCCAGCTCGAAAAAATCAAATCCGGCCAGGTCGATTCCGCAGAGCTCGGCTCGTTTTACCTTGAAATCCTGCGCGACGTGAAAACCATCAACTCGTATCTGGTCGGCGCCGCCGCCTACCCGGTTTTGGCCAAGCATAATGAACTCTTGCCCAACCGTGTACGCGACACTGAAACATAAGGTCTGGCAAAAAATTCGATGCCGCTCACCACGAACGGCATCAATTTGCTAGAATATCGTTCCCACGGGGAAGTAGCTCAGCTGGGAGAGCGCTGCGTTCGCAATGCAGAGGTCGGGAGTTCGATCCTCCTCTTCTCCACCAATTACCGTTCCGTAACAGTCCTGAATGGCTGGCGTGCGATTCAGGACTGTGCCGTGACGCGCAGGCTGAAGTAGCTCTTGATCGCGGCGATGGTCAAGGGCAAGGCGCCAAAAATGATGAACACCAGGTCGCCCGGAAGACGCAGCCATTCGATCAGACGCGAGGTATCGGTGCCCGTGTAGGCCAGGCTGCGGGCATGCCAGTAGCCGTGCTGGACAACATCCCACACCTGCAGCACGCCGCCCGGAAACAGGCTCAGCGCAATCATCATCAACAAACCAATATTAGTGCCCCAGAACGCGACCTTGATGTATTTTTCGATATCTGGCCAATGAGTATCATCTGTTGTCTGGCGCAGCACGAACACCATCAGCGCAATGGCCAGCATGCCGAACACGCCCATCATGGCGGCATGGCCATGGTTGGGGGTAAGGATGGTGCCCACTTCGTAATAGCTGACGATAGGCAGGTTAAGCAGAAAACCGAATACCCCGGCGCCAAGGAAATTCCAGAAACCCACGGCCATCAGGAAATAAAACGTCCATTTGTGAGGAACCGCTACGGGTTTGCCGCACTCGTCGCAATCTCCACGGGTGGTCTTTACAAAATCCCAGGCATCCAAGGTCAGCAAAGTTAGCGGAACCACTTCCAGCACCGAGAACAAGGCGGACATGGCCATATTGAATTGGCTGTGCCCGGTAAAATACCAATGATGGCCCGTGCCGATCAGCCCCCCAAGAAAATACAGGATGGCGTCAAGATAAATGACCCGCAGCGCCGTATTGCGACGAGTCAGGCCAAGCTGGAAAAATGTCAGGGCAACCACTGTTGTGGCGAAGAACTCAAAAAAACCCTCCACCCATAAATGGATAATCCAGAAGCGCCAGGTATCGACCACGGTGAAGTTGGTTTTGGCTCCGAAAAACAAGGCGGGAATATAAAACACCGGGATGGCCAGCGCCGCATACAAAAACAGTCGCGCCAAAGGCCGGGCATTGGGGTTGGCCACCGCACGCGGCCGCGCCAGCCACCACAGCATTGCAAACCAGGCCAGCAGGCCCGCCACCAGCAGGTATTGCCAGAAGCGACCAATTTCCAGGTACTCCCAGCCCTGGTTGCCAAACCAGAACCACCAATCGCCAAACCAGCCCGACATGCCAGCCCATTCACCCAGCAGGCTCGCGCCAATCACCAAGGCGAAAGCGGCAAACAGTGCGTGGGTGGCCGGCGCCAGCCAGCCGGGCTCATCGGCGCGCAGCGAGCGGGCTAAAAACAAGGCCGCCGCCACATAGGCCGTGGCGATCCAGAAAATAGCGGTTTGCAGATGCCAGGTACGCAGCAGATTGCTGGGGAATATTTTCTCCAGCTGAAAACCGTAGAAGCTACCCGGGTCGGCCCGGAAATGCGCCACACCGCCACCAATCAGAGTCTGCATCAAGAACAGCAACGCCACCACCACGAAAAACTTTACCAGTGCGCGCTGCCCCGGGCTGGCCTGTCCGGGAATGACTTGCGGGTGCACGCGGTGGCCTCGGGTGATCCAGCCCAGGTAGTCGAACTTGCCAAAGGCCAACAACACCACGCCGATGCCAATAAGCAGGACCACCAGGCTCAGGGCACTCCATAGTAAAGCGCCTGGCACGGCCAGGTTGCCGACACTGGGATCGTACGGAAAATTATTGGTGTAGGAGTAATTGGCGCCGGGACGATTGGCAACCGATGCCCAGGCAGCCCAGGTAATGAAGGCCGTGAGTTGATGTAGTTCGATGGGATCGGTGATCAGATCGGGCTTCAATCCGCCATTACGAGTCGGGTCGCGAAAATAATTTGTCCAGTAGTTTATCTGCTGGCGATAAGCAATGGTTTCGGCGCGTGTCAGATGCAGTGTATTGCTGGCAGCGTCAAAACGATTGGTCTTCAGGGTCACCGCGACTTCGCCGCCAACTGCAGCGGCCTGCTCGGGAGTCAATGAGGCAACGGGCTTGCCGTACCGTTGTTGGGCCAGGGCGGCAGCGGTATCTTGACCGATGCGATGCAAGGCCTCGGCTGAATAGTCCGGACCAAGATAAGCGCCATGGCCCCAGATGGTGCCGTTGTCCATCAGTCCATAACGCAGGAATATGGCCTGGCCGTCGCTGATGTCCCGGCCGGTGAACACTACGGCGCCGGCCTCATCCACCGTTTGGGCAGGAATAGGAGGCGCGTTGCGATAGGCCAGCGTCGTTATAGCCAACAACCCGGCAAAGCCGAGCACCATCACAATCAATACCGAGCGTATCCACCAGCGCGAAAGCCGTATTTCTTCCGGCTCGCTCTTGGGTTGTGCGGCTTGGTCCATGGTTTGTTCTCTTTGGTTAAATGGCAATGGGGCCGGTTGTCGAAGAGGCAATGGCAGCCCTACTGTTTGCTACCCGCGCAGCACTAGGAACTATGCCGATAGTAAGATTGGATTCCCTGCCACCAGTACGAATCGTCCACTCTGCTGGGCCAACTATCTTTATCAAACCCGGACGCGCGCCTAAGACGGTCTTTATCCACCTGCAGCACGACGAACCCACTGCGCGCATCAAACATCAGCGCATCCCAAGGCACCGCGAAGAGCTTCTTTCCCATGCCAAGGAAGCCGCCGCCAAAGCATAGCACCGCATAGCCCACCTGGCCCGTGCATATGTCCAGCATGACCTCCTTGATTTCGCCCAGGTCTTCGCCCTTATGACTCTGGACAGCGCTGCCGACCAGGTACCGAGCCCCCATCAGGCTGGTGTCATGAACAGCGCCGATGCTGACAATATTCGCATCCGCCCCCATAAATCTCGCTGCACCCGCATCCGGATTTTTGTAGCCCATGCCCATCTCCCGCCGGTAGGTAATCTAGCGCTTGTTCTTCAGGTCCTCCTTGAGGTCGCCAAAACCCGAACGGATTTTTCCAATGTCTTTCTGCAACTTGCCCTTTTCTTGAAGGTCGTTTTTGCCGACAACCTTGCCGGTCGTTTCCTTAACCTGGCCTTCCACTTGTCCCACACGGCCTTTGACTTGATCTCTGTTCATTTCACTCTCCTGATTAACTGTTCGTGCAATAAACCGGCACCTTATACAGAACAGGCGCCGGCCGTCCCGACAAGAATGAACACACAGCGGTATGCCGTCTGTGCGTTATCGTACGAAGTCGCTCACCAGGTTGAGCATGTATGAGCGACAGCGTACAGACATGACGAAGAAATACCCATAGTCTTATCGGGAACGGTAACGCGCCGAAATCATGCCTCCCTGGCGGAGGTTGCCAGTCGACCGTCAATCCGCTTTCGCAATGGCGATGGTCTGATCCGCCGCCGCCAATTATTTTCATTGGTTAAGGATCGCATCTGTAGGGATTGCTCACAATAACGTGCGTGGTTCTCGTAATTCAAATAGGATGAATCATCATGAAATATTCAAATCTAGCTCTTGCCGCTCTGGCGGCACTTACCTTGAGCGCCTGCACCGGGCCCGCCGGTCCGCAAGGCATGACAGGCAATACGGGCAACACAGGCTATACAGGCGCCACTGGCGATACCGGAGCCACGGGCGGACAGGGGGCGCCGGGATACACCGGCGATACAGGCGCGACGGGTAGGACAGGCGCGCGGGGAAGTACCGGCGCTCGAGGAGGTGTTACCAGTGGTGGCGGCACCACAGTCATCGTTCCGGCCCGCTAGACACAGCCTACGCCAAAACTCAATGCACGGAATCGATGGAATTGGCTACGCAGACAGGAGCCTCTCTATCGGGAGGCATCGGAAATCAAGAGGGAAGGTAGATACATGTGAATACGGTTATGTGCGCTTAAATACATAGAAAGGAGAAGCGCCTTATAATCGGAACACTTCAGGCCATTGATTGAAGCATGCCAATCGCGCTATGCGATCTTAGTGATTGATTGAGGAATTGCTCATGCCTGCTCCCGACGACCCTCGTCAAAACCACCTTCTCGCGGCATTGCCGGCAGATGACTACCAACGCTTGTTGCCCAGCCTGGAACCCATTTCAATGCTGCTTGGCGATGTGCTTTACGAATCGGGCGTGCAGATGCGCTCCGTCTATTTCCCCACCTCGTCAATAGTTTCTCTGCTGTACGTCATGGAAAACGGCGCATCGGCCGAAATTGCCGTGGTAGGCAAAGAGGGAATCGTTGGCGTCTCTCTCTTCATGGGCGGCGAGACCACTCCTAGCCGAGCTGTCGTGCAAAGCGCCGGCCAGGCTTATCAGCTAAAAGGACAACAGCTGAAGGACGAGTTCTATCGAAACGGCCCAATGCAGCATCTATTGCTGCGTTATACCCAGTCCTTGTTGACGCAGATGGCGCAGACGGCAGTGTGCAATCGTCATCATTCACTGGATCAGCAGCTCTGCCGCTGGTTGCTGCTGAGCCTAGACCGCTTGCAGTCCAACGAACTGGTCATGACACAGGAGCTCATCGCCAATATGCTTGGGGTGCGCCGCGAAGGTGTTACTGAAGCGGCCGGAAACCTGCAAAGAGTGGGCCTGATCGAATATCGCCGTGGCCACATCACGGTGCTCGACCGGCCGGGCCTGGAGGCGCGGGCCTGCGAATGCTATGCCGTGGTTAAAACGGAGTGTGACCGTCTGCTTCCGAAGACAACGGCTTCCTGATGCTCCGCAAGGCACCATGGCGGCGGGCTTAGTGCGTTAGCGTCCAGACAAGCGCGGATTAATGCCGCAGACTACAGTGAACCTGGCAAGGTTAATCAATCTCATTAACCAGCACATTCTCCCCTTTGCATGCGCGATTTGCCGTATTTATCAATACCTGGAGCCTCTCATGCCATTGCTTACACCTACTTCAGGCGCCAATCGTTTGATTGCAGGGTTGCCGCGCAAAGACCGCGACCAATTTCTCGCGCATTGCGAACCTGTAGAACTCGCACTTGCCGAGATTCTTGCCGAGCCAGGAGAGCGCATTCGCCATATTTACTTCCCGAAGAACAGCTTTATTTCACTGGTTGCGCCGATTGATGGCCGTGCGAGCCTGGAGGTGGGCTTGGTCGGTGACGAGGGCATGCTCGGCATCTCCCTGTTATTGGGAGTGAACGTCTCGCCGCTACATGCGCTGGTGCAGGGCTCGGGATCCGCGTTACGCATGAGCGCAGTGTCATTTCGCCGCGAACTGGAACTCAGCGCGGCGCTGCAACAACGCCTGAAACGCTATCTTTATGTGATCCTCGGTCAGCTTGCGCAAACAGCCGCCTGCACCCGCTTTCATGTTGTCGAGCAGCGTCTTGCTCGCTGGCTACTCATGACGCAAGACCGGGCTCACTCGAACACGTTCCACATTACTCACGAATTTCTGGCCTATATGCTGGGGGTGCGCCGGGTCGGCGTGACCAAAGCGGCCACTTCGCTACAAAATCAAAAACTGATCAGTTATAGCCGTGGGAATATTACAATTCTTGATCTCGATGGCCTCAACAAAGCATCGTGCTCCTGCTATGAAGTCGACAAAGCGGGCTACACCCATACGATGGTTTAGCAGACACCTCGGCCTCGCAAAGAATTTTTGCCATACACGTGGGAAGCCGCCCGCAATACCACGGAAGGTTTGCGCGCGATCGACATGGCCGGAAATTAAGCTTCCGGCGCAAAAAACCGGTCGCGCATTTCTTCCAGGCCCAACATATTCAGCAGATTGTCGAGCCGTTCGGTGGCTTTGCGGCGCGGCAGGTTTTTATACGAAGCAATGATCAGTTCGTTTTTCATCGAATGTTCCCAGCCCACCAGTTCGGTCACGGTGACTTGATAGCCGTGAGCTTCCAGTTGCAGGCTACGTAACACGTTCGTGGCCTGACTGCCGAATTCGCGCGTATGCAAGGGATGGCGCCACATTTCCGCCAAAGCCCCAGCTCCCAGCGACAGGGATTTTTTGCTGCGCAACACGGTGGCCACTTCCGCCTGACAACAGGGCACGACAACGATATACCTGGCCTGTTTGTACAGGGCAAATCGTATGGCGTCGTCGGTCGCTGTATTGCAGGCATGCAATGCCGTGACCATGTCTACCCGCGCCGGCAAGCGATCCGATGCGATGGAGTCGGCAACCGACAGATTCAGGAAGGACATGCCCGGAAACCCCAGTCGCTGCGCCAGGTCGGCGGCACTCCTGACCAGTTCTTCCCGTGTTTCGATGCCGTACAAGTGCGACTGGTCTTTCAACTGCTTGAAGAACAGGTCGTACAGAATGAATCCCAGGTAGGATTTGCCGGCGCCATGATCCACCAGCGTGATACCGTCGCGATCCTGCTTCAAGTCTTTGAGCAGCGGCTCGATGAACTGGAAAAGATGATAGACCTGCTTGAGCTTGCGCCGACTGTCCTGATTCATCTTGCCGTCGCGCGTAAGGATGTGCAGAGCCTTCAATAACTCAATGGACTGCTCGGGACGGATTTCGTGTGAAGAAGACATGGAGGGTGCAGCTTGGCCGGGTCATTAAGGAAGGTAGCCGCCAAGTTTAACCAATCTTGGGTATATATCGATAATCTACTAATAATCGGTCGCCGACCGTCACCATGGGTGAGGCATAAGCATCCAACGTGGCCCGCCCAAGGCCGGCGGAAAGGAGCGAGGAGCAGGTAAAATCCCGCCCCTCACTTAACTGGCGCTTAGCCTTTTAAATCGTCGGGAACTTTGCCGCCGTTCTCGCCGAACTTGCGCATCACTTCTTTGTGAAGCCAGATATTCATGGAGGCCGAATCGTCTGTACTCCCTGTATAGCTCAGTTCGGCCGCAAGTTGTTTGCGGGCGGCAAGGCTGCTATCGAGGCCCAGAAGTTTGAGAAGGTCAACTATCGATGTTTTCCAATTCAGCTTTTCGGAGTTTTTCGATTGCATGTCGCTAAGAATCGCATCCACGTCTACCGCTTCGCTGGCCTGTGTTGCCGAACTATCGGAGGTATCGGCAGGTGTTGCATCCGCAGTGCTGTTAGCCGGATGTCCCGCAGGAAAAATTTTGGCGAGAATGCTACTGAAAATAGACATAGACTGAACCCCTCTGTAGTTGGATAAAGCGGTTTGGCACCGCCAGCCAATTCTAGCAAGCGCCACAGATTCACATTGCCTGTTTGGTTACAGAGTCTTTCTGGACGGCAATGAATTCCGCCATTGTTCAATTCTGCGGTTATCCGCAAATACCGGTTCCGCCCCGGATGACGGCCCCGCCAGTCTTTTCATGGCACCAAACAGACACAAAAACGTAACAAGCTTCTGCACCTGGCCGATTTCTATTTCAATGCGCTGCAAAACCGCCTCAAACGCTTGCATGCGCTCAATCGTACTCGTACGCTGAGCCTGTCTCTGCCATTTACTGGAGCTTCACCATGAACACACAACGCTATCTTGCCAGCTTCGCCGTTTCCGGCCTGCTGGTGCTTGCTTTATCGAGTACGGCGCTGGCTTCCGACCGCAGGACCACCAATACCTTGCTGGGCGTCGGACTGGGCGCGGTGGCCGGCGCCATGCTGTCCGACGGGGACCCCGTGCTGACACTGGGCGGAGCCGCTGCGGGCGGACTGCTGGGCAATGTGCTTACCGAAGGCCGCGGGCATCGCGATCGTGGCCGTTATCGCAGCTACGACCGGCGCGTCGACGAACGCTTTGTCCAGCAGCGGTATGATCGCGGCTATTACAGAAATGACCGGCATTACCGCTATCGTTGACGCTCCTTGTATCCAATTGTATTTCGCTATAAAGTAGCCGAAATACAAAATAGGAGACGCACTCATGGGTGCCATTACAAACATAGTAAGCGGCACCCCAGCCTGGGTGTGGGTTTTGCTGGTTTATTTGATCATCCGGGGAATCAAGGCAACAAAAACGACTGTCATGCAGTTTTGGCGCCTGCTGATCATTCCGCTGGTTTTCACGATATGGGGCCTGGCTGGCCTGCTGACGACACTGCGATTCACCGCGTTTAGCACAGGCACCTGGATAGTGGCGATTATCGTCGGCTGCTACCTGGGTGGTTTGGCGGCGCGCGGCGTGGCCATACGCGCCAACAAATCCCGCGGGCTGATCGAACTGCCCGGCAGCCCATTTACGCTGGTCCTCATCCTGGCGATTTTTGCCGCAAAATATGTGCTTGGGTATCAGTCGGCCATCGACCCGGCCGCTGCGCAATCAAGCCTGTATGTTTTTTTCGACGCAGGCATTTCCGGCCTGGTAGCCGGCCTGTTTATCGGCCGCGTGTGGAATTATTATCAAAAATACCGTGATTCCCAAGACACCGATTTGGCCGCCCTCGCATCCGCCAAGGGTTGAAGTCCAACACTGAATTTCCAGTGCAAAATAACCGGGATATGTTTTGTAACCCTGACCGTCCGACAGCCATTGGTTTGAAACATCTTTGATGCTTAAATGGGTTCCAGGCAGGCAAGTGGAAAGAGCCAATGCGCTGACACCGAAGCAGGATTGTCGACGCATCATCGCCCCTCTCCGATTGCAATGCCGCAACAGGAGCTTATATATGAATAGCAAAATGCTTGGCTCTGCCTTCGTGGCAGTATGTGTGACGATGGGTGGTTCCGCTTTCGCCCAGAATTACGACCATCGCAACGATAAAGGGCACAATATGCCACCCCCGCATGGCGTCCAGGATCGAGGACACGGCCATGACGAGCGCCATGCTCCTCCCCCCCGCAGGGCTCCGGTACGCGGGCACGAGATCCACCATGGTCGCGGAGCCGGGCCCGGGCACAATTTTTACAGGGGTGGACGCCTTCCTTCGGAATACCGCAGCAGGCAATACGTCATCGATGACTGGCGCGGCCACCACTTGAGCCCCCCGCCCCGCGGCTATTATTGGGTCCAGACCGGCAGCGATTTTGTACTGGCAGCCATCGCCACAGGCATCATCACGCAAATCATACTCAGCAACTGAGTCCGGTCACCAGGGTCACACGCGGGGAGTCCCTGGCCCCGGAAGACCAAACCCCAAGCCCTCTTGGCTCTTGGGGTTTTTCTTTGCCCGAAGCTCCAGCCCTGGGCCACCGGATCAAGAGGCAGCCTGGTGCTACAATCCCTGCCCTCTTGCATGGTTTCTTATTGTCCTGCTCGGAACACATTACGAGTAAAGGCACTCCCCAATGATCACTCTTAAGAACGTGACCCTGCGTCGCGGCAGCAAAGTATTGCTCGACGGTGCCTCCGTCACGCTCAACCCCGGCGAAAAAGTGGGCCTGGTCGGCCGCAATGGCGCGGGAAAATCGTCGCTATTTGCCGTTCTCAACGGCACGCTGCACGAAGACGGCGGCGAGTTTTCCGTTCCCGCGCAATGGCGCATGGCGCAAGTGGCGCAGGACATGCCTGAAACCACGCAAAGCGCCACGGATTTTGTGGTTGACGGCGACACGCTTTTGCTTGCCGCGCAAGCCGAAGTAGCCGCGGCGGAAGCCAGCGACGACGGCATGCAGATGGCACACGCCTATACGGCTTTGTACGATGCCGGCATGTACGATGCGCCGGCCCGGGCACAGGCATTGATCCTGGGGCTGGGTTTCAGTGTGGCCGAACTCGATAAGCCCGTGAACAGCTTCTCCGGAGGCTGGCGCATGCGGCTGCAGCTGGCTCGCGCGCTGATGTGCCCATCTGATTTGCTGCTGCTTGATGAGCCGACCAACCACCTGGATCTGGACGCACTGGTATGGCTGGAAGCCTGGCTGAAGAACTATGCCGGCACCATGGTGGTGATCAGCCACGACCGGGAATTTCTCGATGCCGTAACCGGCGTCACATTGCATATCGATCACGGCAAGCTGGTGCGCTACGGTGGCAACTACAGCAAATTCGAAGACATGCGCGCCGAACAAATGGTATTGCAGCAGGCCGCTCAGGTGAAGCAGCAGGAAAAGGTTGCGCATCTGCAAAAATTCATCGATCGCTTCAAGGCAAAAGCCAGCAAGGCCAAGCAGGCACAGAGCCGCGTCAAGGCACTGGAGCGCATGGAGAAGATTGCGCCGATGCTGGCCGATGCCGAGTTCCAGTTTGAGTTCAAAGAACCATTCAACCTGCCCAACCCCATGTTGTCGATGACCGGTGCGAGCTTCGGCTATCCGCCTTCCGGGGCGGCACCGGCGGGCACGCCCTCCACCGTGATCGTGCGCAACATCAACCGGTCGGTATTGGCCGGGCAGCGGATAGGTATCTTGGGGGCCAACGGCCAGGGCAAGTCGACGCTGGTGAAAACCATAGCCGGCGCGCTACGACCCATCGCAGGCGAAATCATTACCGGCAAGGGCTTGAATATCGGCTATTTTTCGCAGCAGGAGCTCGATGTCTTGCGGCCGGGCGACAATCCGCTCGATCATATGCTCCGCCTGGTGCGGGACACGCCGGCCGGCGTACGCCCCAGTGCCATGGACTGCCGCGAACAGGGATTGCGAAACTTTCTGGGCACTTTCAATTTCAGCGGCGATATGGTGAAACAATCTGTCGGCAGCATGAGCGGCGGCGAAAAAGCTCGCCTGGTGTTGTGCATGATCGTCTGGCAGCGTCCCAATCTACTGCTGCTCGATGAGCCAACCAATCACCTGGATCTGGCAACCCGCGAAGCCTTGAGCGTGGCGTTGAACGAATTCGAAGGCTCGGTAATGCTGGTCAGCCACGACCGTGCCCTGCTGCGCTCGGTATGCGACGAATTCTGGCTGGTATCGCGCGGCGGCATGACAGATTTCAACGGCGACCTGGACGATTACCAGATCTATTTGCTGGACGAAGCCCGCCGCCGCCGGGAAACCGCGGCGGACGCGCGGCAAGCGGCTCGCATACTTGCATAGCGGCGTTACAAATCCGTCTTATTGTTAACGGTATGTTGCGAGCAAGCCCAGCAGTTATTCGGCCGACGTCACTGCAAAACGCATGCATGATCGCAAGGTTTTTGTGACTCCCGTATTGTTACATTCGCTGGCATCTGAGCTTGACCTATATCTTTGCCGGACGTTAGGGTAGTCACGTGCCTTGACGCGGCACAACTCAATCAATGACAGGCGAAAAAAGCGATTCCGCTTTCAGCCTCGTCATCGGAAACAGGAGTTGATACCATGAACAAAGATACCCTCGAAGGTCAATGGAAGCAGCTTTCAGGCAAGGCAAAAACGGCATGGGGCGAGCTCACGGATGACGATCTGGCCAAGATCAATGGCAACGCCGAGCGCCTGGCGGGCCTGATACAAGAAAAGTACGGCAGGACTCGCGACGAGGCGCAACGCGAAGTCAAGGATTTTTTTGACCGCAATCGCTAAGCTGAACGGGAGAAACACTATGCTCTACTACGCTGTTGTATTTTTCGTTATCGCCATTATCGCGGCCGTTCTGGGGTTTGGCGGCATCGCCGCAGGGGCTGCCTCCATCGCCCAGATCCTGTTCTATATTTTCATCATCCTGGCCATACTGACGCTATTGCGTGGTGTACTCAGAAGGTAGCGTCCCGCAGGACGCCGGCACGCTCGTGCGATCGAGCTGCCGCAACCTTTCCACCGTTTCAACGCATGCCCGTGCGGCTTCCGCGCCCTTCACAAGAAAATGCTCGCGGAAAAACCCGATATGCTCACCCTGTCCATTGAAATGCTGCGGCGTCAAAACCGCGGATATGACGGGAACCGACAATTCCAGCTGTACTTGCATCAAACCAGAAACGACTGCCTGGGCGACGAACTCGTGCCTGTAGATTCCTCCGTCGACAACCAGCCCGGCCGCAACCACCGCCCTGTACCGGCCATTTTGCGCAAGGCGCTTGGCTTGCAGCGGGATCTCGAAAGCTCCGGCGACTTCGAAAAAATCAATGTCGTACTCTGCCGCGGCGAGCTTGTTTAATTCGTCGATAAAGCCAAGGCGGCACTGATCGACGATCTCCCTATGCCAGCACGATTGAACAAATGCAATTCGGGCAGCACCTGGAGTGAGGTTGACTCGATGGGAATACATTCTTTGAAGCTCCTATTTATACAAAAATAAATAGGGCGCACGGGACCACGAAGGCACATGTCCGGGGAAATGCCACACAACAGGAATCCCGTTCTCTTTCATCCGGACTTTAACCGTCGGCCCCGGAATCTCACCAGGTCTGCTGTCCTTGCCGCTGGAGGCGGCAAGCGCTCGCGGGCTATGCTATAGGCAATTACCGCCGGTGGGGATTTCCACCCCGCCCTGAGAACGTTGCGACAAACCACATCGCATGAAAAAATATATCATGAAATCGACCACTCACGGAGCTTCCCCATGCCTTTAGCTATTACCTTGCATCTTCTGGCCGCCATCATTTGGGTCGGAGGCATGTTTTTCGCCTACATGGCATTGCGCCCCGTTGCCGGCAGCCTCCTTGAGCCGCCTGTCCGGCTGCAGCTCTGGACGCAGGTATTCAGCCGATTTTTCCCCTGGGTCTGGCTGACAGTACTGGTTTTGCTGATCACCGGGCTCTGGATGATTTTCGGCGCATACGGAGGAATGGCCAAGGCCGGCATGCATGTGCACTTGATGATGACGCTTGGCATTGTCATGATGCTGATATTCATGCATATCTACTATGGGCCATTCCGCCGGCTCAAACAGGCCGTCGCTCAAAGCGACTGGCCGCAGGGAGGCCGCAAACTCAATCAGATCCGTATCCTGATTGCAGTGAATCTGGGTCTGGGCTTGTTGGTTGTCTGTATTGCCGGCGCGGGTTCTTATCTTTAAATCCGGGTAGCCGCCGATTCGGTGGCGTGTCCTGAAACGCCCTGCGTTCCCGCATCGGAATCGGTTCTGCCATCGGCCTCCTCTTCGTGATGCACCGATCCATGCAGCCCTGTGCGCAGAAACAAGCCGCCCAGCAGGGCTGCCATAGCAGCAAACGCCGCCCCGACTGCAAAGGCCCTGTGGTAACCGCTGTTGAGTGCCGCGAGCGCATCCACTCCGGAAGCATGCAGCGCGTTTGTGCGCGCCGAAGCCAGGCTGGCGAGGATTGCCAGGCCCAACGCTCCGCCCATCATGAACGAAGTATTGACAACGCCCGAAGCCAGGCCGGATTCACCAGGCGCCACGCCGCTCATCGCGGCAAGCAATACCGGATTGAAGGCCATGCCCGCGCCGAGGCCCAGCAGAATCATTCCCGGCAATACATCGACAACAAAATTGCCGTCTACCGGCGCCCGTGCAAACAGCATCAATCCCATTGCCGCCAGCAACAGCCCCGCAGCCAGTGGAACCCTGATACCGAAGCGCATGACAATGGTGGCCGAAAGACCCACCGAAAACGCCGCCATGATCAGATTGGCGGGCAGAAAGCCCAGACCGACCTGCAGCGGACTATAAGCAAGCACGCGCTGCAGGTAAAGCGCCGAGATGAAAAGCCAGGCGAACATTGCGGCGGCCCACAGAATGCCGACAATATTGGCTGTCGTGACGTTGCGCGACCGGAATAATCCGAGCGGAACCAATGGAGCGCTCACCCGGACCTCAATACCGATGAATACCGCGAAGAGCAAGGCCGCCAAAGCGAACAGGCCAAGCGTCGATACCGAGGTCCACCCCGCCTCGTTGCCATTTACAACAGCATAAACGGCAAGCATCAGTGAGCCCGTTATCGTTGCAGCCCCTGCCATATCCAGACGCCTGGAGTTCGCCTGCCCGCGGTCATCCGGCAGCAACAGGCGGCAAAGCATGTACACCGCAATACCAATCGGAAGATTGACAAGGAAAATCCAGTGCCAGCTGAAAGCCCCTGTCAAAAGGCCGCCCACAAGAACGCCAATGCTGCCTCCCCCGGCGCATACGAATCCATACACACCCATGGCCTTGGCCCGATCGGCCGGCTCGACAAACAAGTTCATGATGAGCGAAAGCGAAACGGCCGAAACCACGGCGCCGCCAAACCCCTGTACCGCCCTCGCGCCGATCAGCAAGACCTGCGAGCTTGCCAGGCCACACGCCAGCGAGGCCAGCGTAAAGCCAATGATTCCGATCAGGAACAACCTGCGCTGGCCAAAAAGATCACCCAGGCGACCGCCGAGCAGCAAAAAGCCGCCGAAGGTGAGCATGTACGCGTTCACAACCCAGACCAGCGAGGTTTCTGAAAAACCCAGGTCGGCCCCGATTGACGGCAGGGCAACGTTCACAATCGTTGTGTCGAGGACGATCATCAAGACCCCGAGACAAAGAACCACCAGCGCCAGCCAGCGCTTGCGGCCGTCAATCGCATCGACCATAACTCCCCCTTTCAGCCAAAGTATTTCGACTGACATAAAGAAATAACAACAAGCCGGACCTCAGGGCTCAACGATAACCATCCACGATACGCCGAACCGATCCGCAACCATGCCGAAGCTCGAAGCAAAGAAGGTCTTGGCCAGCGGCATCTGCACTTGGCCACCCTCGCCCAGTGCGGCAAACGTCCGCGCGGCCGAGGCATCGTCGGGCGCCTTGAACGATAGGGAAAAACCTTGAAAATTGGATTTGCCACTGCAGCGGCCATCGGAGGCCATCACCGTCGATTCGCCAATGCGCAAACTGGCATGCATGACCTTGTTCTCGCTGCCCGGCGGCATCTGGCAGTCGGGTGTGGGCTCCGGGCCATCTTTGTAACGCATGAGCATGTCCGTCTCGGCACCGAGCGTCTTGCGATAGAACTCGATCGCTTCTTCGCAGCGACCTTCGAAAAACAGATAGGGTTGCACTTGCATGATGTCACCTATTCAGAAATGAAGTGAAAGGCATGGCCTTGAAAGAGCTTGCCTGGACGAAGGGTGTGTTACTGATTGTGTACACCGTACACAATACGATAACAGAGGCAATATACAGTGTCCACATAAAAATAAGATGACCGGCGATTCAAGCTGTCAACTCGAACCCGAGCGGGCTCGGCATGCCCTTCACCTTCGCAGCGCCTAACCCTCTTCAGCCCGCATTTCCTCAAACACTTCCTTGGCGGTGATCAACACCTCGTGCACCAGCGGCGCGACAATCCTGCCTGTCCGCCCAACCTGCCGGTTTGTCTTGCAAACGATCCCGAGACTTCTCTGTGGCGAAGTGTTTCTCATGATGCTTGATTGGATCGTTCTGCAAAGTTGTACACCGTGTCCCAAAAAACGCCATGGACCCAGAGTGCACCTGCTTCATACACTGCAAGCACATACATCTAGGTCGAGTGGGTCTCCCCATGCACAAGTTCACGCTTTCCCAGTTGCGGTTTGTTGAGCATTTGAAACCGAAGGACATCATCGGCTGGCCCCAAGGGCCCGGCGAACCGCTCGCATTGACTGAAGTTCTGGTGGCGCAGCGCGCAGAGCTGGAAGCGCCGGTGTTGCTCTTCGGGCTCACGCAATCCGGGACGCTTCGCCCCGAAATTGCCGACCACTTCGGATTTCATGCACTGAATGGCGCAGGTACCAGCCGGCGTGTGACAGCACTGGCGGATATCTTTCCCGGCCATGTCAGTGCGATTCCGGCGCTGCTCCGTTCTGGCCAATTGCGCCTGGACGTTGCGCTGATCCAGGTCAAACCACTGCCGGCCGGCGGTTTCACGCTCGGCGTTATCAGCGATTTCACGCAGGCCATGATCCAACAGGCGCGGCTGGTTGTCGCGCTGCTCAATCCCGCGCTTCCAGCCATGGGCGGCGACGCCATCGTAAACGGCGCGGACATCGATATCCTGGTGGAAAGCGACGAACGCATCATTGACATGCCGGACCCTGAACCCTCTGCGGTCGAGCGGACCGTCGCGCGGCAGGTGGCGGCGCTCATCCCGGATCGTGCGACGGTGCAGCTCGGTGTGGGCACGCTGCCGGCCGCCGTGGCGGAAGCGCTCCGCGATCATCAGCAACTGGGTGTGCACAGCGGCGTAGTCTCCGATGTGCTCGTCGATCTCGTGGAGCGTGGTGTCGTCACCAACGCGCACAAAGGGTGCGATGCCGGTCGAACCGTGACAGGTGGATTGTTTGGCACGCAACGCCTGCGCGACTTTGCCGTGCGTAGTGGGCTGATTGAGTTGCGGAGCGCCGAGTACACCCACAACCTCGCCGTGACCGCCACCCTTTCGCAGTTTCACACAATCAATTCGGCCATCGAGATCGATTTGTCGGGCCAGGTAAATTCGGAAGTCGCCGGCGGCCGCTACCTTGGTGCGGTCGGCGGGCAGGTTGACTTTGTCCGCGCCGGCGTGGCTTCGACAGGAGGACGTTCCATCATTGCCTTTCCGTCGGCTACGCCCGACGGAAAGCACTCGCGCATCGTCGCATCTCTGGGCGGCCGGCCTGTGACAACGGCACGCAGCGACGTGGATGTGATCGTGACTGAATACGGGGCGGCCCACCTTCGCGGACAGTCCTTGCGCGAGCGAGCCCTTCGCCTGATTGCCATCGCGCACCCGGACCATCGCGAATCACTGGCACGTGGGCTCCATGACCAGAGTCACGCCTCCCCCACCTGATTTGCAGGATATTAAAAGGATTCCTATGAGCCAAGACATTATTCTCGACCCTCTCGGCGACGACATATTCGAGATCCGCCTGGAGCGGCCGGAGCGCATGAACGCCCTGGGTGCGCAGACTGTCGTCGCACTGAAACAGGCGATTGACGACGCTGCCGCAAGGCGGGCACGGGTGGTGCTGATACGAGGCAGTGGCCGCGCTTTCTGTGCGGGTGCCGACCTCAAGGAGCGCAAAAGCATGGATCTTGCAGCGCGCATGGCCCACAACGCGGGTATCAACGATGCCGTCAACGCAATCGGCAACGCACGCTTCGTCACCATTGCCGTACTGAATGGCCTCGCGCTGGGCGGCGGCCTGGAGATGGCCCTGGCTTGTGATCTGCGGATCGCCGCCGCGGGGATCAGTATCGGTCTCACAGAAAGCCGCGTCGGCGCATTCCCTGGCGCCGGAGGCACGCAACGGCTGCCCCGTCTCATCGGAACCAGCCGCGCGCTGCACATGATGCTCAGCGGTGAACCGGTCACCAGCGAGTATGCACTCGAGATCGGTCTGGTAAACGAAGTGGTCCAGCCCGACGGGCTTCAAGCCCGTGCGCTCGAATTCGCCAAGCTGCTCGCCGGGCGTTCAGCACCGGCGATGGCCGAACTCAAGCGACTGGTCTACCGCGGTGTCGAGTTGCCTTTGGCCGATGGCCTGCAGCTCGAACGGGCGGCACTGCCGGAAATTCTGGGCTCCGCAGATTATGCAGAGGGCCTCGCGGCGTTCGAAGAGCGCCGTTCACCAAAATTCACAGGAGTCATTTAATGAACACGCAAAAACTACAACTTACCGAAGAACAACGCGCATTGATCGGGACCGTTCGCGATCTGGCCCGGGACAAGAACTGGCGCACCGATTCGATCAAGTACCTCGACGGCACGTATCCATGGGAAAATTTGAACGATCTGGCCAAGATAGGTGTGCTGGGCATGTCGATCCCCGAGGAGTACGGTGGCATGGATCTGCCTGTTTTCGAAACCGCGCTGGTGATCGAAGAAGTTGCCAAGAACTGCTACGCCACGGCCATGGCGCTGATGGGCATGCTGGGTGTGCAAGTGCGTGTCATCAGCAACTTCGCACCGGAGAGCATAAAGCGCGACATCCTGCCCAAGGTGGCTGCGGGCGAGTCCCACCTGGCGGTCTGCATGACCGAGCCGCACGCCGGCACCGACGTACCCAACTACAAGACCAACACCGTCATCAAGGGCGATAAAGCGGTCGTCAACGGCGTCAAGACGCTGATCAGCCGCGCCAAGGAAGCGGAATGGTTTGTAGTATTCACCCGTATCAATGGCACGCCTGGCCGCGAAGGCATCGGCTGCGTGCTGGTAAACCGCAACATGCCCGGCTTCGAAGTGACCGCGCTTTACCACACCATGGGCGGCGAGAACCTGGCCGAAATCCAGTTCAACAACGTCGAGGTACCACTGGAAAACGTGATCCTGCGAGAGGGAGGGTTCAAGAAGCTGCTCTCCGCGTTCAACACCCAACGCTGCCTGAACCCCAGCGTTTCGCTGGGCATGGCCGAGGCCGCTTTCGAAGAGGCCATCAGCTATGTGCGCGAGCGCACGATCCGAGGCAACCCTGTTGCCGACTTTCAAGGCATCCAGTGGAAGCTCGCCGAGATGTACCGCGATATCGAAGCCGGTCGTGCCCTGCTGTACCAGGCGGCCCTGTCAGCCAATCCCTTCCCCGATCCTCAGCAGGCCGCTGTCGCCAAGATGTTCGTCAACGAGATGGCGATCCGCGTCAGCAGCGAGGCGTTGCAAGTGCACGGAGGCTACGGCTTTACCGATGACTATCCAATCTCGCGCATCTACCGTGGCGTGCGCTACGGCACGCTGGGTGGTGGCGCGACCGAAGCGCTCAAGGATCTGGTCGGCAAGAGGCTGGTCAGCGACTTCGATCCAGTGGATGGCTTCCTATCGATGGGCAACTTCTAAAATGCGCTCGCTACTCTTCGTTCCCGCGCATGACGCGCGCAAACTCACCAAGGGACTGGATTGCGGCGCCGATGCGCTGATCATCGACTTGGAGGACGCGGTGCCCGAGGCACACAAGGCGCAGGCGCGCGGCATGTGCGCCGAGTTCATCAGTGAGCACCGCGCACGCCTGCCGCTGATCGTTCGGGTCAATGCACTCGACACAGGGCTGCTTCTGGACGACCTCGCCGCCGTGGTAAAAGTTCAGCCTTACGGGATCATGCTACCGAAATGCAGAAGCGCCCGCGATGTTGCGCTGGTGGACGCCTACCTGTCGGCGCTCGAGGCAAGGGATGGCGTGCCGCAGGGTACGCTGCGCATCCTGCCTATCGTCACCGAAAGCGCAGCAGCGCTATTCGACATGTCCAGCTACGCCGCGGCGGGACCGCGCCTGTGCGGGATGCTGTGGGGCGGTGAGGATCTGGCCGCTGATGTCGGGACGGTTTCGAACCGGGGTGCGGATGGTCGCTACACCGCTCCTTATGCGCTTGCACGCTCGCTCACCCTTCTGGGCGCAACGGCCGCGCAAGTCCCTGCCATAGACGCCGTCTACACAAACTTCCGGGATCCAGAAGGCCTCAAAGCAGAGTCGGCTGAAGCGCTGCGCGACGGGTTTTCCGCCAAGGCCGCGATCCATCCTGACCAAATCGGCCCGATCAATGCCGCCTTCACGCCGTCGCCAGACGATGTGTCGTGGGCCAGGCGCGTGATTGCGGCCTTCAATGAATCTCCCGAAAGGGGCGCCATCGTGCTGGACGACAAAATGCTCGACCGGCCGCATTATCGTTCCGCGCAGCGCGTGCTGGCGCGCGCCGCCACCACTCATCACTCATGAATAACGGAGCCCCTATGTTTACATCTGCGCCAAAGTACCCGCTTTCGGGCATTACCGTTATTGACCTTTCGCACGTCTACAACGGGCCCTACGCCACGTTCCTCATGGCGATGGCGGGCGCGAACGTCATCAAGGTCGAGCCATTCCAGGGCGAGCACCTGCGCAGCCGGGGCGACATGGGGGGCGCCGCGCTGCCCTTCGCGATGCTCAATTCCAACAAGCAGCCGGTCACGCTCAATCTCAAATCCGAGAAGGGCCGCGAACTGCTCAAGGAAATGGTCGGTCGCGCCGACATTCTCGTCGAGAACTTCGCGCCCGGCGTCATGGACCGTCTCGGCATCGGTGCGGCAGTACTGCACCAGGTCAACCCGCGACTGATCTACGGCTCGAGCTCCGGTTACGGCAAGGATGGCCCTTATCGCGACTACCCCGCCATGGATCTGGTCATGCAGGCGATGTGCGGCGTCATCGACTCAACCGGGTTCGCGGACCAGCCACCGGTCAAGTCCGGTGCGGCTCTTTGCGATTTCATGGCCGGCATTCATCTCTATGCGGCGATCATGACTGCGCTCTACGAGCGCGAGCGTACCGGCAAGGGCCGGACGGTGGACGTTTCCATGCAGGACGCGACCTATGCATCGCTTGCTTCCAACCTCGGCATGCTGCACGCGCGCGGCGCCCAGGCCCCCGCGCGCACCGGCAACCGCCATGGCGGCCTGGGCGTCGCTCCCTACAACGTCTACAAGACCACCGACGGCTATGTCGTGCTCAACGCACCAGGTGATCACCACTTCCGTTCGATCCTGGAGGTGATGGGCCGATCCGATCTGAAGGAGGATACGCGTTTTCTCACCCGTACCTCGCGAGTTCAGAATTTCGCGGCGGTAGACGAATTGATCGAGAGCTGGACCACGACCCTTACCAAGAACGAAGTAGCACAGCGCATGCTGGCGGCAAAGGTGCCTTGCGCGCCGGTGCGCCAGTTGTCGGAAGTCATGGTGGACGAAAACATGCATGCACGAGGCAGCTTGCAGTGGGTTGACCATCCCGAGCTTGGACGCGTCGTCCTGCCGAACTCTCCGCTCGTCTTCGAGGGCATCGAGCGACAGCCTATCCAGCCCAGTCTGCCACTGGGAGCCAGCAACTCCGCGGTGTTTGGCGAATGGCTAGGCCATTCGCCGGAGGATCTGGCTGCTTACAAGGCGCAAGGCGTTATCTCTTAAAGCATCGTATGTCATTGCCGCCTTCCGGGCCACGAGACGCGCTCCACTTCATCTGCGTCGCATCGATCTGCACGGTTCACGGTTATTTTGCGCAAACGACGTGCATGTTTTCCTAATGCAAAAATGCCCCTGCTGACCAAATCGAAGGGCGACACAGAACAAGCCTTACTGAAGGTGAATGTCGGCCTCTTTGATCAGGCTCCGCCAGCGCTCGAGCTCGGATCGAACCAGCTCCCCCAAAGCCTGGGGCGTGCCGGGAGTCGCCGTGGCGCCTTCCAGTGCGAGATGTTTTTTCACATCGTCCATTTCGAGGACGGCATTCAGTTCGGTATTCAGCCGTTTCACGATAGCGGTGGGCATCTTTGCCGGACCAAACAATCCAAACCAGGCCTCAAGCTGAAAGCCAGGCAGTCCCGCCTCCGACACAGTAGGTAAATTCGGCAGCAATGGCGAGCGCTTTGCACCTGTTACCGCCAGCCCTCGCATTCTTCCTTCCTGGATTTGCTGGACCGATGACGCGACGGTTGGCAGGAGCATCTGCAATTCACCGCCAAGCAGATCTGTGAAGGCAAGCGAGATTCCCTTGTAGGGAACGTGCGTGAGCTTTATGCCCGCCGCATGAGCGAACAACTCAGTCCCCAAATGATTGATGCCGCCCACACCCGCCGAGCCGTAATTGATGCTACCCGGCTTCGATTTGGCGAGCGCGATAAACTCCGCAAGCGTCTTGACGGGAAGCGTGTTCGACACAACAACCGCGAAGGGGCTGGTGGCGACAGCGCCTATTGGATCAAGGTCTTTCGCCAAATCGTAGCGGAGTTTCTTGCTTACCGAGTTGGTCGTAATCGACGTCGATGCAAATAGAAGCGTATAGCCGTCCGGCGCCGCCTTGGTCACATACTCCGTGCCAATTGTGCCGCCCGCGCCGCCCCGGTTCTCGACAAGAATGGGGTTGCTCATCCGGGCGCCCATTTTGGCTGCAAGCAAACGCGCAATAATGTCGTTACTGCCGCCAGGCGCGAATGGCACCACAATCTTGATGGGTTGTTCGGGCCACTTCCCTTTCCCGCGGGCGAAAGCAGGCAGAAATAGCGACGCCGCGCCTGCCGTGATCAGGCTGCGACGACGCGCATTCGGTTTCTTCAAAACAGTCATGTCTCCATCTCCTTGGAAGATTTGTTTTTTCGCATTATCCGGCGCGTTATTGCGGCGGAGACGAGCAAAATGTCCCGAATAGCACTCTGGCATCATCAAGCGACTCGAGCTGATTCACCATACGGCGCAAATCGATGTGCGCGCCTTCTTGCAGGGGCCTGGCCGATATATTGAAACAGTCTATGGCTTTGGCTTCGAAGTCGGCATCCGACATCCGGCGTTGCGGATGCCCCAGCGGAACATCAACACGCCGGCTTAGTATGCTGCCGTCTTCCAGTTCAACCTCAATGGCTACCGGGGAAACATTGCGGCCGTATGCTTTCTCGATTTCCTCGTCGACATACGGCTCCACCTTTTGCGCGAGGGAAATGATGTCCTGGCGCGATTGCAAGCCTTCGGCGAAGTGCTTCAGGCCAACGTGACCGTCGACGAACGCAGCAGCCACGGTGTAGGGAATACTGAATTGCGCCTGAACAATCGTCCGTGGCGAACGGCGTATCTCGATTGGCGTACAAACCGCCTGATAGGCTTGCCGGTTCAAGCCGACACGGATCCGTCGGATCTCCGGGAGGCGATCCTGTATGGTTTTTCTGAGATCAAGCGCAGCTTCGATGCCGTTATGATTGAAACGGCAACACGGATAGGGCTTGTAGCTCAACTCTGTGAACTCAAAGCGCTCACCAATACCATCGCGCAGCACGTCAGCATCGTATTGATTTCGAAGATAAACCCGGAAAAAACCATCGACGCCCTCAAACGTGGCTTGCGCACCTCGTATCCCCCGCTGCGCAAGCTGCACCGAGAGGATGGCGGACATGGCTGCGAATCCGGGTTGCATGCGCTTGGTGAGTGCGGCATCGCGTGTCACCTGGTGGTTTCCCGCAACCTGTGAATACGCGATTCCAAGCGCGTTCACGACACCGGGGCGATCCAGCTTGAGGATACGCGCGGCCGCAATCGTGGCGGCGAAATGGCCAAACAGCGGGGTGTACATGAAGCCGCTTTCGATAATGCCCACCCGGGTTGCAATACCCAATCGACTGATGGTCTCCAGCCCAGCCGCCACTCCCGCGATCAGCTCGGCGCCGCTGGCGCCACCGCGCAACTGAACAGCGGCCAGCGCCGCAGGGACGACCGAAACCCCGGCATGAAGTACCGCGGCATCGTGCGTGTCATCGTAATCGCGGGCATGGGCCATAGTGCCGTTCACCCAGGCCGCATGATGAGCGGGAACCTTGTCGCCAAAGACAAATATCGAAGCCTGCGGTGCACCGCCCCATTCGAGCGCGAGCTCGCGCAAGTCTCCGACGGCGGGCGCACTGGAACCTGCCACGGCACATGTCAGCGTATCGAAAATATTTTCTTTTGCGGCAGCGATCACTTGCGCCGGCAGTCTATCCAGCGACGGGCCACATACGAAATCGGCCAGCACAGAGGAAAAATCGTCTTCCGGCGCCCGGGCCTCGATGGGCCTGGAAGCGTTTGACAACAAAGCGGGATTAGTGGATTTCATGTCTCGATTATTGGGCTCACCGGCCGCTAAGTTATTGATCACCATGTGACGAACCATTCTAGGAATGATGTGCCAGACAGGTCCATGCTTTTTTTATAGATACCGCATCCCATTATTACGAACGATCAAAAGTGCGCTTTTTTAATATTCGAAAGCATATCGGCTTCAGATGACACTCCGATCGCAGTTCGACGTAGTGTAGAATTGGCTTGACAGGGGGGTCCATGGGTATTTTCAGGATGCCGCATCCTTGTTTTCCGAACCCGGGCAACGCCCTGCAAATCGCGAAGCCAGGTCCAGCGAAACACAGAATTCCGGCCGAATCCTGAAACCAGCTCCCATCCAATGCCAGGAGAAACTACCCCGTGCTAATCGACTTGGTTCAGCTTCGAACGTTTGTCGGCGTGGCGGAAGAGCAGCACCTTACGCGTGCGGCCGAGCGCCTCCATGTCAGTCAATCTGCCGCCAGCGCCCATGTGCGCGCCATCGAAGAAAGCCTGGACACGCAGCTCTTTGTACGAACCAATCGCAGTCTTAAATTGACGCGCGCCGGCGAAGTGCTGTTGGAAAGGGCCAGGATTCTGCTGAACGAAGCAAGCGTTTTCACTTCATTCGCCCGCGAGCTCCGGGGAAAGATGGAAGGCAACCTGGCGATTGGAACAAGCAGCGATCCCTCCAGCAGGGTCGCGGAAATTGTCGCCTCCCTGCATAGCACGCACCCTCTGATCAATATCGACGTTCATGTCCGCCCTTCGACCGGCGCACGTCACGACCTGAAATCCGGTGAACTCGACGTCGGCGTGCTATTGGGGCCGTCAATCGACACCAGCCTGATTCACTACGAACTCACCCAAGTCCGATTCAGAATTGTCGGTCCCATTGCCTGGAAGGCACAGATCGAGGTGGCCGGCTGGAAAGAATTGGCCGACATGCCGTGGATAACGCCCATGGACAGCAGCAGGGCCTATTCGGCGATGCTGGCCCAGCTATTCGAAACACGGGGCCTGGTGCCCAGGTCGGTCGTGCGCTTTGACAACGCAACCTTGGCCAGTGCCATGCTGCAGGCCGGACTCGGTCTGATGCTGATGCGCGAGGAGCACGCGCTAAAAGGCGAGCGCGATGGGTACCTGGCCATCTCGCCCCTCGTCCAGACTGAGCTTCCCCTTTTCATTGCCCATCTGGCAAGCCGCAAGAACGACCCTCTGATCATGGCTTTTGTTCAGGCAGCCCAAACCGTCTGGCCCACTATGCGTCAATAAATACAATGTATCAACGCTGGTGGCGCAATGCGTCCACCACCAGGGTGAAGGCCGGCGAGGATTGGCGCCGGCTTGGGTAATAAAGATGGTAACCGGGAAAGGCAGGGCAGCGGGCGACGCGAAAAATAGTCCGGCGATCCGACGACAGCCATTCTCATATCCGGCCCTATGCGCACAGCGATCATGTCTTTCGCAACACCGTCCCGCGCTTCTCGGCACAGGCTCGCAAAGCGAACCAGGAACTGATCACTCTGCTCGGCGAGATCGCCAGCAAAAAGCAGGGTACGCCGGCCCAGATCGCCCTTGCATGGCTGTTGGCGCAAAAACCCTGGATCGTCCCCATCCCCGGCACCACCAAGCTGCATCGCCTGAAAAGCAGACCCGGCGGGCGGCTCCCGCGAACTCATGCGGGCGAGGAGAACGATCGAGCCAGATAGCCACCGTGATCTTGCGCGGGGCTATCTACCCCTTCGCGGCAGCCGGGGGCGCCAGCAATTCGCTGAAACGTTCGAGGTCGACATTGCCGCCGCTGATGACGATGCCGATGCGCTGGCCTTTTAGTTGTTCCTTCATGCGGCGAGCCGCGGCGAACCCCAGGCAGCCGGTGGGTTCGGCCAGCATTTTCATGCGCGACGCAAAAAATCGCATGCTCTCGATCAGGTCCGCGTCGCTTGCCGTCACGATATCGTGCACATCGCGGCGGATGATCGGGAAAGTATAGGCTCCCAGATGCTGGGTCTGGGCGCCGTCGGCAATCGTACGCGGTGTATCGATATGCACAATGGACCCGCTCCGGAAGGACTGCTGCCCATCGTTGCCGGCTTCCGGTTCAACGCCATAAAGCCTGCATTGGGGCGACAAGGCTTGCATCGATAGTGCAGAACCGGAAAGCAGGCCGCCCCCGCCCAAAGGCACGAACAGACCATCCAGTTCACCGATTTCCTCGAATAGTTCTTTGGCCGCCGTACCCTGCCCAGCGATCACATCGGGATGATCGTAGGGCGGGATCAGGGTCAGGCCCTTTTCCTCGGCCAGCTTGTTGCCTATGGCCTCGCGGTCTTCCTTGTAGCGGTCATAGACCACAACTTGGCCGCCATAGCCTTTGGTGGCCGCCACCTTTGCGGCAGGAGCATCGTGAGGCATAAGAATTGTGGCCGCTATACCCAGTATGCGCGCGGCCAGCGCAATAGCCTGGGCATGGTTGCCTGAAGAGAAAGCCACGACCCCCGCCTTGCGCTGTTCATCATTGAAGCGCGACAGCGCGTTGAAGGCGCCGCGAAACTTGAAAGCGCCCATGCGCTGGAAATTTTCGCATTTGAAAAAGAGCTGGGCGCCGAACTCGGCATTCACCGTGCTCGATGTCAGGACGGGCGTGCGGTGGGCGTGATTTTCAAGGCGCCGGGCGGCCGCAACAACGTCGTCATAGAGAGGGAGTTTCATTGGAGTTTCCATTCGGGGCAATAAAACCGGGCGAACGCGCATTGAAAATCACGCCCACCGCGGCACCGCTTGGCGCACGCGATGCATGCGGCTCACAGATAGCGGCGAAACCAGTCCAGCGCCTTTTGCCAGGCGTCGTCGGCGTCGGCTTTGCGATAGCTGGGACGATAATCGGAGTAGAAGGCATGGCCCGATTCGGGATACACCACAAAGCGGGAAGCCTTCGACGCCACGCCACCGTGGGCCAGCACCGCTTCAACCTGATGTACGGTGTCGAGCGGAATGCTGGCGTCCAGGCCACCGTACAATCCCAACACCGGCGCATGCACGGCAGCGGCTATATCGACAGGATTGCGAACCTGCAATGGCCCGTGGCCGCTAACCAGACGCCCATACCAAGCCACGGCGGCCTTGCAGACCGGATTATGCGCAGCGTACAGCCATGCCTGCCGGCCGCCCCAGCAGAATCCTGTTACGCCCAGGCGCTTTGCATCGGCCCCTTGCGCGGCTGCCCACTGTGCGCTGGCATCGAGGTCGGCCATTACCTGTTCGTCGGGCACCTTGGCGACAATATCGCGCACCAGGCCAGGTATATCGCTATAGGCGCCGGCGTCGCCCTGGCGCTGATACAGCTCGACCGCAATCGCAAAATAGCCCTCGTGCGCAAAGCGGCGGCATACATCCTGAATATGTTCGTGCAGGCCGAAGATTTCCTGTATGACCAATATCACCGGCCGTTGAGCCTGATTGGCCGGCGCGGCAAAATAGGCTTTGATCGTGCCGTCGAATGTGGGCATATCGATCAGGCCATGCTTCAAGCCCTCGACCGAGGTATGCAAAGTGGTGTCGGCCGCACCGGTAATTGGGGAAAACGACATTTCAGCTCCTGGTGAAAATCAATAAATATCATAGACGGTATCACCCCGTCAGTGCGCCTGTTCCCAGTTCGGGCCAACACCCACTTCGGCCACCAGCGGCACACTCAATTGCGCTACATTGCACATCAGGCCGGGCAAATGCTGCGCCACAATTTCGACTTCGTGGTCGGGCACATCGAAAACCAGTTCATCGTGAACCTGCATGACCATCAATGTTTTGAGCTGCTCGGCATCGAGCCAGTTTTGGACAGCCACCATCGCCTTCTTGATGAGGTCGGCCGCGGTACCCTGCATGGGCGCGTTGATAGCCGCGCGCTGGGCTGCCGCCTGCCGCGGCCCGCTGGCGCCGCGGAGCTCGGGGAACCACAGGCGCCGGCCGAAAACCGTTTCGACATAGCCCTGCTCCTTGGCCTTCAGGCGCGTTTGGGCCATGTAAGCGGCGACGCCCGGGTAACGCGCGAAATACCGGTCGATATACGCTTTGGCGGCATCGCGTGTAATACCCAGATTCGATGCCAGGCCGAATTCACCCATGCCATAGATAAGGCCAAAATTGATGGCCTTGGCGGCACGGCGCTGCTCGGACGACACCTCGCCAAGCGCCACGCCGAACACCTCGGACGCCGTGGCTCGGTGGATGTCTTCACTCTGTGCAAAAGCGCGCTGCAGGTTTTCGTCACCCGAGACATGAGCCATGACTCGCAATTCGATTTGCGAATAATCGGCGGAGATAATCTGGCCCGCGGTGGCAATGAAAGCCGTACGCACCCGCCGGCCCTCAGGCGTGCGAACGGGGATATTCTGCAAATTGGGGTCCGACGACGCAAGCCGCCCCGTCACGACGGCCGCCTGCGCATAGCGTGTATGCACGCGCTGCGTATCGGGATTGATCATTTTGGGCAATTTGTCGGTATAGGTGGATTTAAGCTTGGCCAGGCCCCGATACTCGAGCAATACCTGAGGCAAAGGGTAATCCTGCGCCAGGCGCGTGAGCACATCTTCGTCCGTCGACGGCGCGCCGCCCGCCGTTTTGCGGACCACAGGCAAACGCATACGCTCGAACAGAATTTCGCCCAATTGCTTGGGGGAATTCAAATTGAAAGGCTGCTGCGCCAACTCGTAGGCTTTCTGCTCAAGCTGTATCAGTTGCTGGCCGATTTCATGGCTTTGCATTGCCAGGGCATGAGCGTCGATGCGCACGCCATTGCGTTCTATCGTGGTCAGCACGGCAGAGGCTTGGACTTCGAGCAGGTATGTAGCCTCGAGGCCAGGTTCGCGGGCAACCTGGGGGCGCAGGACATTATGGAGTTGCAGTGTAAAGTCGGCATCCTCGCTGGCGTAATACGAGGCCTTGGCGAGTTCGACCTCGTCGAAGCCGATCTGTTTCGCGCCCTTGCCGCATAGGTCTTCGTAGGCAACACCGGTGCGTCCCAGCCATTGCCCGGCCAGATCCTGCAATCCCACGCGACGGTGCGATTCGAGCACATAGGCCTGCAACATGGTGTCTTCACGTATGCCCGCAAGCTTTACGCCCTCGTTCGTGAACACGTGCGCATCGTACTTGGCATTATGCAAAAGCTTTGCCGCACCCGGATTCTCAAGCCAGGGGCGCAAGCGCTCAAGCACTTCCTGCCGGGGAAGCTGAGTGACTCGATCCGGACCGCGATGACCCACAGGAATGTAGCAGGCCTCGCCTGGCACGACCGACAGGGAAATCCCCACCAGACGGGCCTGCATGGGATCGAGCGAGGTGGTTTCAGTATCGATCGCAACAAGCCTGGCCGACTCGATCTTGCTCAGCCACGCGTCGAATGCCGGCCAATCCAGCACCGTGTCGTACTGGACAGTATCGGGGGCTTGCGGCAAATCGGGCGCCACCCGGCTGTCGTTGGCCGGAACCCGATCGGGCTCGCCGCTCAATTCGCGCAACCAACTGCGGAAACCGTAATGATCGTAGAGTTTGATCAGGGCGTCATGATCGATAGGCTTGGGCGCCAATTCGTGCAGATCGTCGGAAACCTCTGGAATCTTGCAATCGAGTTTCAGGGTCAGCAAGTTGCGCGTCATCTCGAAATTGGGGATGGCCGCCCGCAAGTTGTTGCCCGCCACTCCTTTGATGGCCTCGGCATTGGCAACCAGGCCATCGATGGACTTGTATTCAGCCAGCCACTTGGCGGCGGTCTTGGGTCCGACCTTTTCGACTCCGGGCACGTTATCGACGCTATCGCCGATCAGCATGAGGTAATCCACGATCTGCCCTGGAGCCACTCCGAATTTTTTGATTACGCCGGCCATATCCTGCCGATCGCCGCTCATGGTGTTGACCAGTTCCACATGCTCGTTGACGAGTTGCGCCAGGTCTTTATCGCCGGTGGAAATGATCGTATGCATACCTGCCCGGGTGGCTTGCTCGGCCAGGGTGCCGATGATATCGTCGGCTTCGACGCCAGGCACTGCCAGCACCGGCCAGCCCAGCGCCGCCACGGCCGCATGGATGGGCGGTATTTGCGCGGCCAGATCTTCAGGCATGGACGGCCGCTGCGCTTTGTACTGAGGATAAATATCGTCACGAAACGTACCGCCTTTTGCATCAAAGACACAAGCAGCGTAATCTGCCTTGTAATCCTGTAACAGTCTTCGTAACATGGATATGACACCATAGAGGGCGCCCGTCGGTTCTCCTTTGGCGTTTCGCAGATCGGGCATGGCATGATATGCCCGGTACAGATAGCTGGATCCATCAACAAGCAACAAGGTTTTTTTCATGACAATAAGTAAAACGGTCCGTACGCCCGTAGATCAGCAGATACCCCGAATTATGTCAGAGATGAAGGCCGCTGCCGACCAGTTGAAAGAAATTGGCTGGGGTGTCAGCGTTTTTGGCAGTGCCCGTCTCAAATCCGACTCCCCCTACTATGCCCTGGCCCAGGAGGTTGGAACACGCATTGCCAAAGCCGGCCTGACGGTCATCGCCGGCGGCGGCCCTGGCATTATGGAGGCCGTCAACAAGGGGGCTTACGAGGCTGGCGGCAAAAGCGTAGGCCTGAATATACGGCTGCCGCACGAAACCACCAATAATCCTTACCAGACCCATAGCCTGCATTTCGACTATTTCACGTCGCGCAAAGCCACTTTTTTCATGCACAGCGCCGCCTACATCGTGCTGCCGGGTGGATTCGGCACCCTCGACGAACTATTCGAAGTCATTACGCTGGTCCAGACCGGCAAGCTGCCGCCCGCCCCCATTATATTGATGGGAAGCCCTTATTGGGCCGGCCTGATCCAATGGATCCGGGATCAATTGCTGAGCAATAAACTGATCAGTCCGCACGACCCCGACTTGCTCACGGTTTCCGACAATATCGACGAGGTCATGAGCCTGATCGAAACATTTCGTGCCGATTACGCGGAACAATTCGATTGCGTCCCGGCATTGCCCGAATAGCCTGCGCGAACACACCCCACTGCGCGGGCATACAATAATTACCGATACCTTCTCCTTTCAACGGCCATTTGCCACTCACTACCATGACTACCCTACAACTTCCGATTCACCTGAACGATTCCACCCTTTATCGCACCCAGTCGTACATTGACGGCCAGTGGGTACGATCCAGCGACGGCAGCACTTTTGCCGTCGACAACCCGTCCAACGGCGCCATCATTGCCCAGGTCTGCAATCTGGGCGAAGCCGAAGCCCATAGCGCCATCAATGCCGCCAACAAGGCGCAAAAAGCCTGGCGCGCGCGCACCGGCAAAGATCGCGCCAAGCTGTTGCGCCGCTGGTTCGATCTGATCCTCGCGAATGCCGAAGATCTGGCACAGATCATGACACTCGAACAGGGCAAACCGATTTCGGAGTCTCGCGGTGAAATTGTCTATGGCGCTTCATTCGTTGAATGGTTCGCCGAGCAGGCCAAGCGTGTTACAGGCGACATCCTGGGTTCGCCCAATGCCAATCGCATGCTGGTCATGCGTGAACCCATCGGCGTTTGCGCCGCGATCACGCCATGGAACTTCCCCAACGCCATGATCACCCGCAAGGTGGCGCCGGCCCTGGCCGCCGGTTGCACCGTGGTTCTCAAACCCGCCGAACAAACACCGCTGTCGGCATTGGCACTGGCCGAACTGGCCGAACGGGCGGGCATTCCAGCCGGCGTGCTCAATATCATTGCCGCCGACAGCGACCGGTCAATCGCCATTGGCAAAGTGCTGTGCGCCAGCCCCATCGTCAAGAAAGTGACCTTTACAGGCTCGACGGCCGTGGGTCGCATCCTGATGCAGCAAAGCGCCCCCACCATCAAGAAGCTCTCGCTTGAGCTGGGCGGCCTGGCACCGTTCATTGTGTTCGACGACGCCGACCTGGATGCCGCGGTCGATGGCGCTGTAGCCTCCAAATACCGCAATGCCGGCCAAACCTGCGTATGCACCAATCGCTTCTACGTACATGAAGCGGTATACGATCAATTCGTGAAAAAACTGGCCGCCAAAGTGGCCAGCAGCCTGAAAGTCGGCGACGGCTTTGCCGATACCGTCACACAAGGCCCCCTGATCGACGATGCCGCGGTGGCCAAAGTGCAGGAACATGTAAAAGACGCCATAGGCAAAGGCGCACAGGTCGTGACCGGCGGAAAGACCCATGCACTGGGCGGACGCTTTTTCGAGCCGACCATCCTGTCCAACGTCAACGAAGAAATGCTTTGCATGCGCGAAGAAACCTTCGGCCCGCTCGCCCCGGTAGTCAAATTCACCGATGAAGCACATGTCGTTGAACTGGCCAACAACACCGAATACGGGCTGGCAGCGTATTTCTACAGCCGCGACATCGGCCGCATATTCCGCATTGCCGAAGCGCTGGAATATGGCATGGTGGGCGTCAACACCGGCCTGATTTCCAACGAAGTCGCTCCTTTCGGCGGCGTCAAGCAGTCCGGGCTAGGCCGTGAAGGCTCCATCTACGGCATGGACGACTTCATGGAACTCAAATATGTATGCCTGGGCGGCATTTAGCACGTCCAACCTGCCATGGCGAGCCCCTAAACCACAAAACAGGGCTCGCAAAGCCATAATCCATATCCGTCTGCGGATCGGGTTATGGCAGGCGGCCTGGCCCCACACCGACGCGCCTCAGCGTTTACCCTAGGGGTGCAGTGACCAGGCCCGCGCCAGGCATCCCGTTTCCCTGCTGGAATGCGCTGTCAAAGGATTTGTCAGAATCCTCACCTGAAACTGGCTCTATCTAATAAAATCAACTGGACCTAGGCGCTTGCCTGGACTGTAGGCACTATTTATCCACGCAGCGACATTAATACATGTAGCACTAGCATAAGTGCACGACAAACAGGATGGAGACTAAGCATGGAAACCTTATTTCGCCGTGCCCGCAAATTGGCCCTGCTCGGGCTGACATCCGGAGCACTTGCGCTCAGCGCTACAGTTGCACAGGCAGAAACCACCGTTGTAGTGGGTTATCAGCAAATTGTGGGGCCCTTTGTCAGCGCCATCGCCAACGGCAGCTTCGACAAGGCGGCCAAAGAAGCGGGATACAAAATCGACTGGCGGCAATTCAGCTCGGCGGGCGACATTTCCAGCGCGCTGGCTTCCGGCGATGTACCGGTTGGCGTACTCGGTTCAACCGGTATAACCGCGGCTACTACTCGCGGCGTCGATATCCAGCTTTTCTGGATCCTGGACAATATCGGCAAATCCGAGGCTCTGGTGGCCCGCAATGGGTCGGGCATCACCAAACCCGAAGACCTGATCGGCAAGAAAGTGGCCGTGCCCTTTGTGTCGACCTCGCACTTTCACCTTCTTGTCGGCCTGACCAAGCTCTGGAAAATGGATCCGAGCAAGGTCAATATCCTGAATATGCAGCCGCCGCAAATCGTGGCGGCATGGCAGCGGGGCGACATCGACGCAGCCTATGTATGGCCGCCCGCACTTACCGAAATCGAAAAAACCGGCAAAGTCATTACCGACTCGGCAGAGATCGGTGCGAAGAGCGTTCCCACCTTCGACGGTCTCGTGGTTGGCAAAGACTGGGGAGCAAAGAACCCCAAGTTCATGGCGGCGTTTACCAAGGTGCTGGCACAATCGTACAGTGATTACAACGCCAATAGCGCAAAAATGACCAGCGGCGACGCAGGCATCAAAGGCATTATCAAAATGATCGGCGGCAAGCCGGACGACATCCTCTCGGCGCTCAAATTGCTGATTTTCCCCTCGGCACAGGAGCAAGCTTCCAAAACCTGGCTGGGCGGCGGCAAAGACGGCGGTGCGGTACGTGCCCTGACCGCCAGCGCCGATTTCCTGAAATCCCAACGCCAGATCGACAAGGTGCTTGGCGACTACACACCTTTCGTCAACAGCAGCTACGCCGAAGCGGCCAGCAAGTAGCAGTAATGCTGGCCCGGGCCTGGCTTCCACAGCAGGCCCGGGCTGCCACCCACCCTACATAAACCAAGGAATCAGCATGACAGCTCCCATGGGAAATCTACACGTCAACGGAGTCAGTGTGACCTATCCGGGTTTACAGCATGGTGGCTCTGTCGTTGCGCTGCAAGATGTCAATTTGCAAATCAATTCCGGAGATTTCGTGGTCGCGCTCGGCGCATCGGGCTGCGGCAAGACAACCCTCCTGAATCTATTGGCCGGATTTCTGTCGCCGACCCAAGGGCAATTGCTGCTTGGCGAGCGGCCGATAGTCGGACCGGGCCCCGACCGCGGCGTGGTGTTCCAGAAGCACGCCTTGCTGCCCTGGCTGAACGTCATGGAAAACACCGAATTCGGACTCAAGCTGCAGGGAGTCGAAAAAAGCAAACGCAGGGCGACCGCAGCTAAAAATCTCGAACTGGTTGGCCTGCAGGATTTTCATAAACACATGATTTACCAATTGTCGGGCGGCATGCAGCAACGCGTCGGAATTGCGCGCGCCCTCACCTGCAATCCCGCGATGCTGCTCATGGACGAGCCCATGGCCGCTCTGGACGCGCTCACCCGCGAAACCATCCAGGAGCTATTGCTGGATGTATGGCAATTGACTCACAAAATGTTCTTCTTCATTACCCATAGCGTGGAAGAAGCCCTTTTCCTGGGCTCGCGGCTGGTTGTGATGTCGCCAAGGCCCGGCCGCATCACCAATACCTACGAACTGGATTTCAACAAACGATTTTTGGAAACGAGGGATGCCCGTGCCATCAAATCAAGCAAAGACTTCATCAACATGCGCGAAACCATCCTGGGCATCATTTACGGCGACGAACGCGCTGCCGAAACCGCGGAGCCCATCCATGTCTAAGAAACTCTTTTTGGGCAAGCCTTCCACGCCCGGCAAGGTATATGGCGCGCCGGGAGCCGGTCAAAGCGGTTTCATCAGCTTCATGACTGCAGTCGTACTGATTGCCCTGTGGTTCCTCATCACCAAGCTGGGCCTGGTCAAGCCCATTTTTCTGCCGTCACCTATTGCGGTCTACGATAAATTCATCGAGGCCATGACCCAGGGCGTCGCCAACTCGACGCTTGCACAGCACACCGCAGCCAGCTTGAGCCGCGTCATGGGCGCCTTTTTTCTTGCCCTGGTTACCGCGGTGCCCATAGGCGTTCTGATGGGCGTGAACCGCATCGTTCGCGGCCTGTGGGATCCGGTCATCGAATTCTATCGCCCCCTGCCCCCCCTGGCTTATCTGCCCTTGGTAATTATCTGGTTCGGCATCGGCGAATTTCCCAAGGTCTTCCTGATCTATCTGGCAATTTTTGCGCCGATGGCGATCGCCGCACGGGCCGGAGTCAAATCGGTATCCATCGAACAAATCCATGCTTCCTACGCCATGGGAGCAAGCAGCAGCCAGATTATCTGGCACGTCATACTCAAGGCCGCCATGCCGGAAATCTTCACCGGCATGCGTATCGGCATCGGCGTGGGCTGGACCACGCTGGTGGCTGCGGAAATGGTGGCGGCTTCGCGCGGCCTGGGCTTCATGGTGCTGAACGCCGCGCAGTACCTGGCCAGCGACACCGTCATCATGGGAATTATCGTCATCGGCTTTTTCGCCTTTGTATTCGATTTGCTGGTGAGATACCTCGAAAAGATACTGATTCCCTGGAAAGGAAAGGCCTGACATCCTGGTCCATGCCTTGCAGGGCCTGCCGGAAAACCGGCAGGCCTTTTTTGCCCCATCCGGCCTCGCTCGACACACTCGTGCGAGGCTTTTAAATGCCCGCCTATCCACCAAGGCGCATCGATTGTTCAGAAGGCAAGAGGAGATTCCCCCATATTCTGGTATTGTATGAAGCGCTATCCTGTCGGGCGGATTTATACCGTCCGGACGGAGTCCGATTCACTCATGGAGGACACTACGCATCATGCCGCAGCCAGTTGCGTCCAGGCAACCCGTTTTATGGGCTTCGCTATTCGAGCGTGTGAGCGATCCGAACCTCAGCCTGCAGGGTCGCATCCGTCAAATGCTGGTATCGGCGATCCTGTCGGGGCATTTGCCGCCGGGCATGTCAGTGCCCTCCAGCCGCCTGCTGTCGGACAAGCTTGGCATAGCCCGAAATACCGTGGTTTTTGCCTACCAGCAACTCGTCTCCGAGGGCTATCTGGTTTCACGAGAGCGTAGCGGCCATTTCGTCGCCGACGATGTCATGAGCGGACGCCTGGCACTATCCTCGTCTTCAGAACCGCAGACTCAAGCTGAAACGCCCAGGCGCGCCTCCTGGGGCAAACGTCTCAGTTTTCATCCCTCGCATCAACGCAACATCGTCAAGCCCGCCGACTGGCAGAAACTTCCCTATCCCTTTGTCTACGCACAATTCGACGCCTCTCAATTTCCCACGGCCGAATGGAGGGAGTGCTGCACCAAGGCACTGTCGGTACTCGATATCCGCAGCTGGGCTCCCGATCTGATCAGCAACGACGATTCGGCACTCATTGAAGAAATCCGCACTCAAGTCCTGCCACGACGTGGCGTTTGGGCGGAAAAAGAAGAAATTGTGGTTACAGTGGGCGCTCAGCACGCGCTGTACCTGCTGGCCGATCTGCTGGTACAGAAACATTCAGTCGTAGGCATGGAAGACCCTGGCTATCCCGACGCGCGCAATATCTTCATACACAGAACCGAACGTTTGTTGCCGCTGCCCATCGACGAGCAGGGTTTGTGCATTACCCCTCAGCTGCTCGACTGCGACTACCTGTTCGTCACTCCCAGCCATCAATGCCCGACCACGGTTACGTTACCGCTGGCACGGCGCGAAGCATTGCTTGCCATGGCGGACGAGGCCGACAGCATTATTATCGAAGACGATTACGAAACGGAAAACCGCTATGACAACAAGCCGACCCCGGCACTCAAGAGCCTGGACAAGAACGGCCGCGTCATCTACGTGGGCAGCCTGTCGAAAAGCTTCGCGCCAGGCTTGCGCATCGGCTACATTGTTGCACCCAAGGAGCTGACCTACGAATTGCGTGCCTTGCGCCGTTTGATGCTGCGCCATCCCTCGGCGTACATTCAACGCGCATTCGCCCTGTTTATTTCACTTGGCCACCACCATGCCCTTTTGCGCCGGCTATCCGTGATTTATCAGGAACGCTCTCACGTCCTGACCGAAGCGCTGAGCACCCATTTGCCTGAATTCGAGCACATTCCGCTCAGCGGCGGCTCCTGGTGCTGGGTCAAGGCCCCTTCGCACGTCGACACGCAGGAGCTGGCCAATCATGCCGTGACGCAGGGAGTGTTTATCGAACCCGGCCATGTCTTCTTCCACAATGCCCTGCATGGCAAGCATAACTATATGCGCCTGGGCTTCAGCGCCATCGACAGCAAGCACATTGCGCCCGGAATCGAACGGCTCGGCAAGGTGTACCGTCAGTTATATCCCAGCCCCTGAGCCGAGCCCATTGGGCCAGGGTGGGCACGAGGCCCACCCCTGCAAAACACGAAAATGCCGCCCAATCAAAACATGGAAACACCGCCCGATCCGTCGGGCGGCCCTCGTGGCCGCACGCCGCCATGCCTGTCGATTTACAGATGCTCGTCGCGCAGATAATAATATTTATAGAGCATGGCCTGCCCCAGGCGACGGAACGGCGCAAACAGGTGGCCTGGCAAAGGCGAATTGTAAATCGGCAGGTTCCACTGATCCCCGCCCTTGCCCATGATGCGTTCGGCCAGCCGGCGTCCGGCATGAGACGAAAAGGAAACGCCATTGCCGCCATAGCCAAATGCATAGAATATTTGCTCTTTGGGGTCCGGCTGAGTAATACGCGGCATCATGTCGTGACTGACATCGACCCAGCCCCACCAGGAATAGGCAATGGGGATATTGCGCAGGCTGGGAAACTTCCGGTACAAGCCCTCCTTCAGCAATTCCAGATGACGGGGGTTCTTTGCATCGGCACCCGTTACGGCGCTACGGCTGCCAATTTGCATCGAGCCGTCAGGCAACAGGCGATAATAAAAACGCAAGGTCCGGGTATCGGTAACAAACGTGGTGCTCTTGAGGCCGGCCTGAGCGCGCTCGTCGGCAGTCAGCGGGCGCGTCACCATAGAATTCGACAAGATCGGCATGATCTTGCCGCTCAGGCTTTTGTGCAGCCCTTGCGGTGTATAGCCGCCGGTTGCAACCGCAACGCGCCGGGCGCGGACGATGCCGCCGGGCGTGCGTAAATGATGCACTCCATTGATCGTTTCCCAGCCCAGGACCGGGCTGGAGGGATGAATCTTCACCCCCAAGGCCCGCGCCTTGCGTATGTAGCCGAAAGCCAGCTTGAGGGGATGAATGCCCACACCATCGGGCTCATGCAATGCCCCCATGGCCTCTTGATCGGCAATGTAGTTCTCATGCAGCTCGGCGCGCGACAGCATACGCGTGTTATAGCCGAATACCTCTTTCATGACCCGCGCTTCATTCTCAAGAAAAGGCATCTTCTTGGCACGATGCGCGGTATACAAATGGCCACCCGGCTGGGCGTCGCAATCGATGGTTGCCACCATGCTTTTCCAGTATTCGAACCCGCCGCGGATTTCAGCATCGAGCCGTTTGGCAGTATCCAGGCCCCAGCGCTGTATCCATTGCGAACGATACAGGCGACCCGAAGCGTTCTGCCCCTGGCCGCCGTTACGGCTGGTACAGCCCCAGGCGGTTCGATTGGCTTCGAGCACAATCGCCTTGACGCCATGTTCCTGGGCCAGGTTCAGTGCGGTAGCCAGACCCGTAAACCCCGACCCGACAATCACCACATCGGCATCCACATCGGACTGGATGGGGCCATCGTCTTCAGGAGGGGTGCCCGCCGTGCCGACCCAGTAGGTCGGCGCATAAGCCTGCCCCTGGCCCGTTCGGGAAACCAGAGGATCATACAAAGGATCGTAGGCACTGTACGGCCCTGGATTCGTGCCGTTAACAACTTCGGGACTGGCAGCCATGGTGACTCCGCTGATGGGTTTTGAGTAACGTTATTGCGCGATTTCGCCGCGCCGATTGCGATAAAAGCCAGGCCTCAGACCTTCGCCGGAATCGGCGGCCGATTTTTTCGGAACGCATTCTTGCGCAAGATTTTCCCATCGCGGAACACAATCAGATCGACCATATTGGCCTCTATGCGCGCGCCATCGGCCGCCGTGCCTGTAAACGTGGATTCCATGACCCCCTGATCGCCCTTCACCCATACTTTGGCATTCAGCCATTGGGCATCGGGAATCGTTTGCCACGCGGCTTCGAAAGCCTTGCGCACCGCCGCCGGGCCATCATGCCGCGCGCCGTAGACTTCCGGGCCGGCTACGGTTTCAAATACACAATCGTTATGCATGCACGCCATCAGCGCATCGATATCGTGCCGGTTCCACGCGTCGCCGAATTTTTCCAGAACGCGCATCAGAGCTTCGTCGGACATTGTGTTATCTCCTGGTGGTTTATTTATGTTCAAGCGGAAAATCGCATTTCAATGTTGCTAAGTTAGGAGATCGCGGATTTCGGGTCTAGATCCAGAGGCAACGTTTCGCATGCGCCAGTTCGTCTGTTTTGCATAAGCCGCGACCCAGGGTATTGACATGCCCGCGCCTCAAAGCTCAAGATTGATTGCGCCCGGGCCGCTTTGACAATACGGGCGCCACGGAAAAATCAGAATACGGGCGCCTGGTCCAAAAATCAGATGGAAACATTCAAACGATACAAAACGTTCCGAATTTAATTATTTCTATTGACTTTTAAAAACAAAGCTCATAAAGTCTCTAAAAATATTAAATATTGGAATAAATCATACCAATATCAAATATTTTATTTTACGGATCCTTAGCTAAAAGGCCGGATCACCCCACCACAGGAAGAGATCAAATGAGCGCCACCACCCCTACCTCAACCTCCGGCCCACAGAAAATGACGCCGTCCGAGGCTTTTGTTGAAACCCTGGCCGCCAACGGCGTGACCGACATGTTTGGCATCATGGGCTCCGCCTTCATGGATGCCATGGACATATTCGCCCCAGCCGGCATCCGGCTGATCCCCGTCGTGCACGAACAAGGCGCGGGTCACATGGCCGACGGCTATGCCCGAGTCAGCGGCCGCCACGGCGTAGTCATCGGACAAAACGGCCCGGGGATCAGCAACTGCGTTACAGCCATTGCCGCCGCCTACTGGGCCCACTCGCCCGTTGTGATCGTCACGCCCGAAGCCGGCACCATGGGCATAGGGCTGGGCGGCTTCCAGGAGGCCAAGCAGCTCCCGATGTTCCAGGAATTCACTAAATATCAGGGCCACGTTACCCATCCAGCCCGCATGGCCGAATACACGGCACGCTGCTTCGACCGCGCCCAGTCCGAAATGGGCCCCACGCAGTTGAACATTCCGCGCGATTATTTCTACGGCGAAATCAAGGCTGAAATCCCGCAGCCGCAACGGCTGGACCGGGGCGCGGGCGGCGAAAACAGCCTGAACGAAGCGGCCGAGCTTCTGGCCAATGCCAAATTTCCCGTCATTATTTCGGGCGGCGGTGTCGTGATGGCCGATGGCGTCGAGGAATGCAAGGCCTTGGCCGAGCGCCTGGGCGCACCTGTGGTCAACAGCTATCTGCATAACGACTCCTTCCCCGCCAGCCACCCCCTCTGGTGCGGCCCGCTGGGCTACCAGGGATCCAAGGCAGCCATGAAGCTCATCGCCAAGGCCGATGTCGTCCTGGCGCTGGGCTCGCGCCTCGGACCTTTCGGCACCCTGCCTCAGCACGGCATGGACTATTGGCCGAAAGAAGCCAAGATCATCCAGGTCGATGCCGACAACAAGATGCTCGGCCTGGTCAAGAAAATATCGGTCGGCATCTGCGGCGACGCCAAAGCGGCCGCCGTCGCGCTGACACAGCGTTTAAGCAACAAGACCCTGGCCAGCGATGCGACCAAGGCATCGCGCGCCAAGGAAATCCAGGCCGAAAAAGCCGCATGGGAAAAAGAGCTGGATGAATGGACTCATGAAAAAGATCCCTTCAGCCTCGACATGATCGAGGAGCAAAGCAAGGAGCCCGGCAATTATCTGCATCCACGCCAGGTGTTGCGCGAACTCGAAAAGGCCATGCCGCCCGACGTCATGGTTTCGACCGATATCGGCAATATCAACTCGGTTTCCAACAGCTATCTGCGTTTCGAAAAACCACGCAGCTTTTTTGCCGCCATGAGCTGGGGCAATTGCGGATACGCTTTCCCGACCATTATCGGAGCCAAAGTCGCCGCGCCCCATCGCCCTGCCGTGTCGTATGCCGGCGACGGAGCCTGGGGTATGAGCCTGATGGAAACCATGACTTGCGTGCGCCACAATATTCCTGTGACGGCGGTGGTATTCCATAACCGCCAATGGGGCGCCGAGAAGAAAAACCAGGTCGACTTCTATAACCGCCGTTTCGTGGCGGGCGAGCTCGACAACCAAAGCTTTGCCGGAATTGCCAAGGCCATGGGTGCCGAAGGCATTGTGGTCGACAAGCTGGAAGATGTCGGCCCTGCGCTTAAAAAAGCAATCGATCTGCAGATGAATCACGGCAAGACCACTATCGTCGAGATCATGTGCACACGCGAACTGGGTGATCCGTTCCGGCGTGACGCCCTGTCCAAGCCCGTACGCCTGCTCGATAAGTACAAGGATTACGTTTAAGGCAGCTTTACATGGAATTCTCTACCCAACGTCGATCTCATTTTCGCTGCGTTGATCGACGAGAGGGTTCCATTTTTTCATGAGCCCGCCCTGAGCGCCGGCAAATCCGGCGCTCAGGGCCTGCTCCCGCATTCAGGCCCGTGCCTTCTCTATAAGGGGCGCGGGCATTTTCTCAAGAACCGGCTGTTGATGGAGCTCACGGTCATGAATGTCCTGGATCGCATATTGGATCGGGCCCGCCTGTCGCCCCAGCGCATTGTGCTTTGCGAAGGCGAAGACCTGCGCGTACTTCAGGCGGCCGCGCGAGCCGACGGCGACCGGACCGCCCGGATAAAAATGGTCGGCAACCGGGCCGCCATCACGGCGCTGGCTGCGGCGCATAACGTTGATCTTGGCCAGATCGAGCTGATCGAACCGGGCAGTTCGCCGCTGTTGCCGGAAATCACTCAGGCTTTGCTGGAACTGCGGCACAAGCGCGGCATGACACAGGAACAGGCAGGGAAAGCGGCCCTGGAACCACTGACCTTTGCGGCGCTCATGGTGCGCCTGGGCCATGCCGACGGCTCGGTGGCCGGAGCCGCGCATACCACTGCCGACGTCGTGCGCAACGCAATTCAATTGATAGGCGCAAAAGCCGATGCAAAGCTGGTATCGAGCTTTTTCATCATGCTGCGCGAAGAACCTTTTCATGCAACGACAAACGCCATGATTTTTTCCGATTGCGGCCTGGTCATCAACCCGAACGAACAGGAGTTGGCGGAAATCGCGCTCGCCGCCGCCGACAGCGCCCGGCGATTGCTGGATACAGAGCCCAAGGTGGCCATGCTTTCGTTTTCGACCCACGGCAGCGCACACCATCATGATGTCCAGAAAGTCAGTCATGCAACGGCTCTGGTCCGGGAGCGCGCTCCGTCCTTGGCAATCGATGGCGAGGTGCAACTCGATGCGGCGATCGTGCCGGAAATCGCTGCCCGAAAGATACCCGGCTCAAGGATCAACGGACAGGCCAATGTATTGATTTTCCCCAATCTGGATGCAGCCAATATTGGCTACAAGCTGACCGAAAGGCTGGGCCATGCCACAGCCATAGGCCCACTGCTGCAGGGGCTGAACAAGCCCGCCAATGATCTGTCGCGCGGCTGTAGCGCGAACGACGTCTATAACGTGATCGCCGTAACCAGCGTACAGGCGCAAACGGCTAACGCCGATGGCGACCGCTGAGCAGTTGCACGAATTCGTCGAATACCCGATTGTCCAGGCGTTCGGACAAATCGATCGCCAGTGACCGCGGATAGTAGGGACTGAGATCCAGGCCAACACCCATGCCGTAAATTTCAATGGACTGCTGCTGCGTGTAGCGGGCAATCACCGCTTTCAGATGATTGTCCAGATAGAAGGCATCATTGGCCAGGTTGGTCGCGCTATCCATGGGGCAGCCATCCGACAGCACCACCAATATCCGGCGCTGCCGGTCGTGTTCCAGCAGGCGCTGGCATGCCCACTCGACGGCCTCGCCATCGACTCCTTCACGAAACAGATCGGCCTTCAGCAGTGCCCCCAGTGGACGCCGCGCGCGGCGCCACGGCGTTTCCGCCTTTTTGAAAACCAGGTGGCGCACCTCGTTGAGCCGGCCCGGAGCCGCCGGGCGTCCCTGGGCGAACCAGTCCTGCCGCGCACGGCCGCCATTCCAGGTCGACGTAGTAAAGCCCAGTATCTCGGTTGCGACGCCGGCCTGCTCGAGCGCGCGCATCAGCACATCGGCCATCACGGCAATTGGCTCCACATGCTGCTTCATGGACCCGGAACAATCGATCAGGAAGCTGACCGCGCTGTCGGAAACCGGCAAGTACTGATCGCGGCGAAACAGGCGCCGCTCGCTGGGCGAACTGATCAGCTGCGCCAGGCGGCGGCCGTCGATAACGCCTTCTTCTTCACCAAAACGCCAGCCGTCGCGCTGCGGCTGAGCCAGAATTGCCTGTAAAGAACGCGACAAACGGGCCACATTGACCCCCTGCTCCGCGATGCGGCGATCAAGCCGTTCGCGATACTCCTGCAACAGGGCCGCCCGCACCAGATCTGGCGCATACAACTCCTCATCGTAGCGAGTCGTGAAGGCCCGATAATGCCCTCGGCTCGCGCGGAAGGTAGCGCTGTCGCCAGTCGGTACTGTGGCGAAATCCTCGATTTCGTCCTGCTCGAAATCGAGCCACAGGCTGAACGCATTCTGCCGTGCCGACACCGCCGGCGGACTATCTTCGTATTCGCTCTCGACACGCAAGGCAATGTCGCGAGCGATCTCCAGCGCATGGACGGCAAAGCGGGCCTGGTCGCGACGATGCCGGCGGATCCCGGCAAAAGCACTGCCCAGCGCCGGCGCCAGTGCCGCGCGGGTGGGCTCGAGCAAATCCTGTACGGGCTCGGGCAGCTCATGCGCCGTGAGTCGGCTCCAGACGATCTGCGATACGGCAAAAAGCAATATGCCCAAGCTGGTTTCCGTCGAACCTGAATTCAGGAAAGCTTCGCTCCAGGTACGATACCGGCGCTCCAGGTTATCCCGCATTCCAGGCAATGCTTCCGGCACCAGGGATTCCACGCGCAGCTGTTCAAGCCACTCGAAAATCAGCCGCGCAACCGGCTCGGTGGGAACCAGCGTTTCATGTAAAAGGGCATCGGAAAATTGCAGGCGCAGGGCCAGGCCGTCGGCCACTCCCCGATAAGAGCTCAAGGTATCGATATCGGGATTCAGGCGCAAGTGCGGCGCATAAGCCGGCACGGGCCGCTGAGCGTCGTACAGCCGGCCTCCTTCGAAATGCGCCTGCGCTTTGCCCGTCAGGGCCCGCAATGCCGCGGCACACAGCTCTTCGACCTGTTGCTGATAGCGCGATCGTTGCCGAAGCTCGCCCATGGCCCCTACCTCAGGGCATGCAGACTCGATTCGAGAATCTCGTCGTTGAAACTGCGTTGGTAATACTCGGCCACGATGGGGCGCTCGACCTCTTCGCATTTGTTCAGGAACGACAGGCGAAACGCCAGTTCGACATCGCCGAAAATCTGCAGGTTCTCGGCCCAGGTAATGACCGTTCGCGGCGACATCAGCGTGGACAGGTCGCCCACCTCGAAACCTTTGCGGGTCAGCGCAGCCACACTCACCATGGCGGCGACCAGGCGCCTCCCCCGTTCCGTGTCCAGTTCGGGCACACGGGCAAGAACTATGGCCACTTCTTCGTGAGCGCCGAGGTAATTCAGGGTTGCGACAATATTCCAGCGGTCGATCTGGGCGTGATTAAGCACTTGAGTGCCATGGTACATGCCGTTCAGATTGCCCAGGCCCACCGTGTTGGAGGTCGCAAACAGACGGAAATAAGGATGGGGCTGTATAACGCGGTTTTGATCCAGGAGGGTAAAACTGCCTTCACGCTCGAGGATGCGCTGGATCACGAACATGACGTCGGGCCTGCCCGCATCGTATTCGTCGAAAATCAGGGCGACCGGCCGCTGCAGGGCCCACGGCACGATGCCTTCCTGAAACTCGGTAATCTGCAGGCCGTCACGCACCACAATAGCGTCTTTACCCACCAGATCGAGACGGCTGATGTGGCCGTCCAGGTTCACTCGCACGCAGGGCCAATTCAAACGAGCGGCGATTTGCTCGATATGGGTGGACTTTCCCGTGCCGTGCAAACCCTGCACCATCACCCGCCGATTGCGGGAGAATCCAGCCAGAATCGCCAGCGTTACATCATGATTGAATCGATAGACCGGATCTATCTCGGGGACATGTTCATCGCGCTCGACAAAAGCCGGGACTTCAATACGCGTATCCAGGCCGAACAAGGCTTGAGCCGAAACAGAATGAACCGGCGGCAGCGTTAATGAGTGGGCCTCGGACATAAGAAATTCCTGAATAAGCTAAACGTTCTCGCCATTGGCCGCTTCGATTGCCGCCAAGGACCTTGCGGCCCGCTGCAAAGCCGGCAGGCTTTGCAAGGACTTCTCGGCCGTCATGCGCATAATGGGCGCCTGTATCGCAACAGCCATGTTCGATTTACCGCTGGCGACCGGCACCAGCACCGCCACGCACAGCAGCCCCGGGAAAAACTCTTCGTCGTCCACCGCATAGCCATCGCGGCGCACCCGCTCGATTTCGCTGTCGAGATGATCATAGGTAATCAGCGTCTTGTCGGTATATTTGGTCAAGGGCACATGCGCCAGCAGACGACGGCGCTGCAATTGCGTCATTTGCGCCAGAAACAGCTTGCCGCTGGCCGAGCAGTGCACCGGTACCCGCGAACCCGGGTGCAGGTAAAAACGCAGTGGCGCAATGGTTTCTACGCGATCGAGATACAGCACCTCGCTGCCGGAACATGTCGTGATGTTGCAACTCTCGCCAACTTCCTCGACCAATTGACGCAGCACCGAATGACGCGCACCATGAACGGTGTTGTTGAGCAACAAATTTTCAGCCATTCGACGCAAACGCAAGCCGGTACTGTATTGACGCCCATCGCCATCGCGCTGGATCATTCCCGCGCCTTCAAGCTGCTGCAGCATGCGATGCAAAGTAGGCTTGGGCAAGCCCAGTTCCTCGACCAGGCTTTGCAAAGAAAAAAACTGATCTTTCTGTGCAATAACCTCGAGCAAGGCGAACAAGCGCATGGTCGGGGTATTACCATCGATTTTGTTCTCGTCGATAATAGAGGTATTCGCAGTATCCATAAGCTGAATCTCAAAAATAGGAATAAATTGTACCGTTTTTTAGAATTTAATATTGACTTAAAGGCATAGAACGCCTAAATTTTACAAAAATCCAACATATCGGAACTAATTATGCGGTGTTTTCGGGAATTCGACTGTATCCAAACAGGCGAACCCAAATCGCGGCAGGTGTATTGCAAATGAAAATAGGTGTTGCGGGAGCAGGCTTGCTGGGCCGCCTGCTTGCTTATGTGCTCTCTCGGCAGGGCCACGAGCTTAGTGTTTTCGATCCCGCCAGTGGCCCCGATGCCAGGGGAGCAGCCGGATGGACCGCAGCAGGCATGCTCAGTCCCACCGCCGAGCTCGAATCGGCCGATATCAATGTCTTCAACCACGGCCTGCGCTCGATCGAGCGTTGGGCAGAAATCATTCCCTCCCTGCGACGACACGCCTCGTTCGACCGGGCCGGCAGCCTGCTGCTGGCCCACCGGCACGACGTGGGAGCAGCTCGCCGCATGATTGACCTGCTGATGCAAAAGGCGCCCGAGCAGCACCGGCCGCAAGCCTTGCCCATGCAAGAACTTGCCCGGCTTGAACCAGACATACAAGGGCCGTCGCAAGCCTGGCTGCTGCCCCATGAAGGGCACCTGAATACCGTCGAAGCCATGCAAGCGCTATATGCCTCGGCCGACGCCGTGCATTGGCACTGGAACAGCAGGGTATCCTCTCTTTCGGCCTACACCTTGCACACGTCGAGCCAGGACTACCGCTTCGACTGGGTGTTCGATGTGCGCGGTACGGGCGCGCGCGGCGATGCTCCCGCCGGGCCGGCCAAGCTGCTGTCGTGCAGAAACGTCAGAGGCGTGCGCGGTGAAATTTTCTGGCTGCACGCGCCTAACGTACAATTACACCGTCCCATCCGCCTGCTGCATCCCCGCCATCGCGTCTATATGGTTCCGCGATCGGACAATGTGATTGTTGTCGGCGCCTCGGAACTCGAAAGCGAAGACCGGTCTCCGGTGTCCTTGCGCAGCACAGTCGAACTGCTGGCCGCGGCCCACAGCGTCATGCCGGCCCTGGCCGAAGCACGCGTGGTGCACAGTGAAACCAATCTGCGCCCGGCCCTGATCGATAATCTACCGCGCATCGAACATGAAACCGGGCTGACACGCATCAATGGCCTGTTCCGGCATGGCTGGCTGATTGCCCCGGCCCTGGTCGACGATGCGCTGGCCGAGCTGAATTTTGAAGCGTAACCTTATAGAGTCAACTGTGAGCACTATCCGCATTACCGTCAATGGCGCCGAACACACCATCGCCCGGGAGTCGACACTCGCAGAGCTGCTGAACGCTCTGCGCCCTTCTCCCGATGAGCGCCACACGCCTATCGCCAGCGCCGTCAACGGCAGGCACGTCGCCAGGCAGGCTCGTGCCTGCCTGGTTCTGAACGACCAGGACGTCGTCACCACCTTCGAACCCATTACCGGAGGCTAGACATGTCTTTTGAAATTGCCGATATCACACTGTCCAGCCGATTTTTTCTAGGTACGGCCGGCTATCCGTCACCGCTCATACTCGAACAGGCCATTCAGGCCTCCGGAGCCCAGGTCGTTACCGTAGGGCTCAAGCGCCAATTGGCCGAAGGCAGCGGCAAACCTGTGTCGAACGTCCAGGGTCAGGGGTACTTCGAGCTCATCAGGCAAAGCGGCGCACGCCTGCTGCCCAATACGGCGGGCTGCCATACCGCCGCCGAAGCCATCACACTGGCCCAGATGGCGCGGGAAGTTTTCGATACCAATTGGATCAAGCTGGAAGTCATAGGCGACAGCTACACCCTGCAGCCGGATCCCGTCGAACTGGTGCATGCCGCCGCCGAGCTGGTCAAGCAGGGTTTTGAAGTCTTTCCCTACTGCACCGACGACCTGGTCACCTGCTATCGCCTGCTCGACGCGGGCTGCCGCGTGCTCATGCCCTGGGGGGCCCCGATCGGCTCCGGCCAAGGTCTGATCAACCCCTACGCCTTGCGCACCCTGCGCGAGCGCATCACCGACGTTCCTCTCATTGTCGATGCCGGTATCGGCTCTCCCATGGATGCCGTTCAGGCCATGGAGCTGGGGTTCGACGCGGTGCTGTTGAACTCGGCAGTCTCCAACGCGCACAACCCGGTCCTCATGGCCGAGGCCTTCAAGCTCGCCATCGATGCCGGACACAAGGCCTATCAGGCCGGTATTATGGCCGAACAGGACATGGCCGTTGCCACCACGCCGGTAACAGGCAGGCCTTTTGTGCTGGCCTGATCGATGCCCGGCGCTTGCAAAAGCGTAGCCAGTGCGGCATGAGTATAAAAAAACCGCTATGGGCTAATAGTAGCCCCATAGCGGTTTTCTCCGGCCCTGCCCGGGCCGATTCTTCAAGTCCTACGCGGCTTCGCGCGACATGCGGCGCCGATCCTGGTCTGTCAGATAACGTTTGCGCAGGCGTATCGACTTGGGAGTCACTTCGACCAGCTCATCGTCGCTGATGAACTCGACCGCGTATTCCAGCGTAATGCGGATGGGCGGCACCAGATCGATATGCTCGTCTTTACCCGAAGCGCGCACGTTGGTGAGCTTTTTTTCCTTGATCGGATTGACCACCAGATCATTGTCGCGGCTATGGATGCCGATAATCATGCCTTCGTACAAAGGCTCGCCCGGCGCGACGAACATGCGGCCACGCTCCTGCAATTTCCAGAGCGCGTAGGCAACCGCGGCGCCGTCGTCCTGGCTGATGAGCACTCCATTGCGGCGTTCGCCCACTCCACCTTCGCGCACCGGCGCGTAATCGTCGAAAATGTGGCTGGCCAGCCCCGTGCCGCGAGTGAGCGTCAGGAACTCGCTCTGGAAACCGATCAGGCCGCGGGCCGGTATGCGGTACTCGAGGCGGGTGCGGCCACGGCCATCGGCGGCCATGTCCTGCAGATCGCCCTTGCGCCGGCCCAGTTCTTCCATGACCCCGCCCTGGTGGCCGTCCTCGACGTCGACCGTCAACAGCTCATAGGGCTCGAGGCGCACGCCGTCCACTTCCTTGAAAACGACTCGCGGGCGCGATACGGCCAACTCGTAGCCCTCGCGGCGCATGTTTTCAAGCAAGATGGTCAGATGCAATTCGCCACGGCCGGATACTTCGAACACTTTGTCGTCATCGGTGTCTTTCACGCGCAAGGCAACATTGGATTTGAGTTCCCGGTCGAGACGATCGCGCAACTGGCGGCTGGTCACAAACTTGCCTTCGCGGCCGGCCAGCGGCGAGGTATTGACCATGAAGTTCATGGTCAGCGTCGGCTCGTCGATGCGCAGCATCGGCAATGGTTCCGGATTGGCGGGATCCATGAGCGTGCATCCGATTCCGATATCTTCGATGCCGTTGATCAGCACGATATCGCCGGCCTCGGCCACATCGACCAGTTCGCGTTCCAGCCCCTTGAACTTGAGGACCTGGTTGACACGCCCCTTGATGATGTCGCCCTCGGGACCGAATTTGACCACGACATCCTGCGCGGGACGGATGCGGCCGCGATTGATGCGGCCCACGCCTATCTTGCCCACGTAGCTGCTGTAATCGAGCGAGATGATCTGCAACTGGAACGAACCTTCGGCATCATCTTCGCGCTGCGGCACATATTCGAGTATGGCGTCGAACAAGGGCCGCATATCGCCCTCGCGCACGTCCGGCGTCAAGCCCGCATAACCCGACAGGCCCGACGCATAGATCACAGGAAAATCCAGCTGCTCTTCGGTAGCGCCAAGCTTGTCGAACAAATCGAACGTGGCGTTGACCACATGCTCGGGGCGCGCTCCATTGCGATCCACCTTGTTGACCACTACGATAGGCTTCAAGCCCAGCGCCAGCGCCTTGCGCGTCACAAAGCGGGTTTGGGGCATAGGCCCTTCGACCGCGTCGACCAGCAGCAATACGCCGTCGACCATGGACAGGACCCGTTCCACTTCGCCGCCGAAGTCCGCGTGCCCCGGAGTATCGATGATATTGATGTGCGTGCCTTCGTATTCGACGGCACAGTTTTTAGCCAGGATGGTAATACCGCGTTCTCGCTCAATGTCGCCCGAATCCATGATGCGTTCGGATACTTGTTGATAGTCGCGGAAAGTGCCTGATTGGCGTAACAACTGATCGACCAGCGTGGTTTTGCCATGATCGACGTGAGCGATAATCGCCACATTGCGCAAAGCGCGATTCATAATTCATCCTTTTGTGTAAGGGTTGCAGGCAACAAGCCGGCAGGCAAGGCATTGAGTGCAATTAAAGTGTTTTGGGGGGTGGGCATGGCCTGCAATGCTTCAAGAGCAACCGCATCGTCCAACGAAAACGACCCCACCTGCGTGCGGCGCAATGCAGTCAGGTGAGCACCACAACCGAGCTGGCGACCAATGTCTTGTGCCAAGGTCCGGATGTAGGTGCCTTTACTGCAATGAACCGCAAGATGGGCTTCATGCCCGGTAAAACTCAAAATTTCCAGTTTGTAAATCGTTACTTTCCGAGCCGGCCGATCCAGCTCGATGCCTAGTCGCGCATATTCGTACAGCGGCTTGCCGTCGCGCTTCAGGGCGGAATACATAGGCGGGACCTGTTCGATCTCGCCGCGAAAGGCAGGCAGAATCCGCTCCAGATCGTCTCTTGCAATTCCCGGAAACGGCGCAATGGCCTGAAACACAATATTGCCGGTCAAATCGCCCGAATCGGTTTCTTCGCCGAAGCGGATCGTTGCGTGATACACCTTGTCGGCATTGAGCATGGCGGCCGATATCTTGGTGGCCCGGCCCAGGCAACACACCAGCAGGCCCGTTGCAAAAGGATCGAGCGTACCGGTATGGCCGGCCTTTTTGGCATCCAGCGCCCGCTTGGCTCTTTGCAAGGCGTGATTGCTGGACAAACCTTCCGGTTTATCCAGCAACAAGACACCATCGAGCACCTGCCCGCGTCGGGAAGCCATCGTTTATCAACCTGAACAAAAACGACAGCCCCTCTAGGGCTGTTCGTCGGGATCTTCGAGATCCGAAGGAGCTGGGGAATAAGCAGCCGGACGATTCGCCCGATCAATCAGCTGGGACAACTCAATGCCCCGCGCCAGCTGATCGTCATGCATAAAACGCAGGGTCGGCACCGTATGAATATGCAAAAGCTTGAACAGCAAGGAATGCAGCCAGCCGGCTTTTTCATTGAGCGCGGCACTGGCCGCCTCGGGCTCGGCCCCCATCACAGTGAAGTACACCTTGGCGTGAGCATAATCGGCCGACAGGTCCACGCCGGTGAGCGTAATAAGTCCGGCACGCGAAATGTCGATTTCGCGCTGGATGAGGCTGGCCAGATCTTTCTGGATCTGGTCAGCCAGCCGCGTAATGCGGCCCGGATTAGGTTTGGACTTGTGGCGGCTCATGATTACAGAGTCCGGGCAATTTCTTTGATTTCAAAGATTTCAAGCTGGTCGCCGACCTCGATGTCGTTATTGCCCTTGAGGGTAATACCGCAATCAAAGCCCGACTTCACTTCCTTGACATCGTCTTTGAAACGACGCAAGGATTCAAGCCAGCCCGACCAGTGAACCACATTATTGCGCAGCAGGCGTACCTGCGAATCGCGGCGCACTACGCCATCGGTGACCATGCAGCCCGCAATATTGCCGATACGCGAAATGGTATAGACCTCGCGAATCTCGACCATCCCGATAATCTCTTCTTTTTTCTCGGGGGCCAGCATGCCCGACATGGCCTTGCGCACGTCGTCGACCGCATCGTAAATAATGTTGTAGTAGCGCAGGTCGATGCCATTGTGATCGGCCAGCCTCTTGGCGCTTTGCTCGGCGCGCACGTTAAAGCCAATGATTACCGCATTGGACGCAATAGCCAGGTTGACATCGCTTTCAGAGATGCCGCCGACTGCCGCATGCACCACCTGGACACGAACCTCTTCGGTGGACAGCTTGACCAGCGAAGAGACCAGCGCTTCCTGCGAGCCTTGAACATCGGTCTTGACAATAAGTTCCAGGGTCTGCGCGCCTTCGCCAATGTTTTCGAACATCGACTCGAGCTTGGCGGCCTGCTGGCGCGCCAGCTTGACATCGCGGAACTTGCCCTGACGGAACAAGGCGATTTCCCGCGCCTTGCGCTCGTCGACCATGGCAATCAATTCGTCGCCCGCCGCGGGAACCTCTGTGAGGCCCTGGATCTCAACGGGTATGGATGGACCGGCGCTGGTAATCGGCTTGCCGTTTTCGTTAAGCATGGCACGTACGCGGCCGAAGCTGGCGCCCGCCAGCACGGCGTCGCCGCGAGACAAGGTTCCGCTTTGCACCAGAATCGTCGCCACCGGTCCGCGCCCCTTGTCGAGGCGCGCCTCGATGACAATACCCTTGGCCGGCGCATCGACTGGCGCCCGGAGTTCGAGCATTTCGGCTTGCAACAACACATTTTCAAGCAGATCGTCTATGCCATCGCCGGTTTTGGCCGACACCGCAACGAACGGCACATCACCGCCATATTCTTCCGGCACAACCTGCTCGGCCACCAGTTCCTGCTTGACGCGATCGGCATTGGCATCGGGCTTGTCGATCTTGTTGATCGCAACCACCAGCGGAACGCCGGCGGCTCTGGCGTGATGTATGGCTTCTTTGGTTTGCGGCATGACGCCGTCGTCGGCGGCGACCACCAGGATGACGATGTCGGTTGCCTTGGTGCCGCGTGCGCGCATCGCCGTAAATGCTTCATGGCCCGGGGTATCGAGGAAGGTCACCATGCCGCGGTTGGTCTTGACGTTATAAGCGCCAATATGCTGCGTAATGCCGCCGGCCTCGCCGGAAGCGACTTTGGTGCGGCGTATGTAATCGAGCAAAGACGTCTTGCCGTGGTCGACGTGGCCCATTACCGTCACGACTGGAGCGCGCGGCAAGGCCTCGGCTTCGCTCTGCTCGCCTTCGTTCAGATCCAGGAAGGCCTCGGGGTCGTCCAGCTTGGCAGCGATGGCTACGTGGCCGAGTTCCTCGACCACAATCATGGCCGTTTCCTGATCGAGCACTTGGTTGATGGTGACCATCTGGCCAAGCTTCATGAGATGCTTGATGACTTCGGCGGCCTTGACCGACATTTTGTGGGCCAGGTCGGCCACCGTAATGGTTTCGGGCACATGGACTTCACGGGCGATGAACTCGACGGCCTGCGGTTCTTTGCGCTCGGGTTGGGCATTTCTATTGCGCCCGCCTCGGCCGCCACTACCTTTGCCGCCGGCTTTGCCTCCCGCCGCACGCCAGCCGTCGCGGCTGGGGCTTGCTGGGGGAGTATCGCCTTTTTGAGCAGGCTTTTTACGCCCGCTTTCGTCAGTCCATGAAGACGACACTTCGGAAGCCTTGATGGTTTTCTTGATGCCCGGTGCCGCAGCGCCGGCCTTCGCGTCTTTCTTGCCCGCCACTTTGCCGCCATTGGGCTTGTGCAGGGTACCCGACAAGCCAGCCGCATCGGGCTCTGGAGCCTTCAGGACTTTGCGCGGACGGTTCAGCATCTGGCTCAAGGCGGCGGCTTCGGCAGCCGCAGCGCGTCGTGCACGATCACGCTCGACATCGTCGGGCTCGGCGGCAACGGCGGCCCCCTTGTGCGTGGACCTCACGCCCTGACGAGGCGAAGCAGACGCTGGCGATTTGCCTGCAGCCTTGGCTTCTTCCGCTTTGTCGGCAGGGTTGTCTTGGGCATCGGCAGTGGACTCGACAGAACCAGTGGCCCCCGACGGCTCATCAACAGCAGCCTGGGCTGTACTTTCGGCCTCGGGCCGCGTTACCTCGGGCTCGGCATCCGTCGGTGCCGGAACGGCTTGTGCCGAGAGAGTGTCCGCGTCCGTAGTACTACCTGTGCCGGCAGGCGCGGCAGCAGCTGTGTCCGATGCCACGGCATCGCCGGCCTCGGAGCGGTCAACGCCAGCGGCATCCGCGGGTTCGCGGGTACCGGCATCTGGACGGCTGTCGTCGGAGTGAGAGTCGGTTTCGCCGGTTTCGACCACAGGCGCGCCTGCCGCCGCCGATACTTCAGCCGCAGCAGGGCTTGCAGCAATCGATTCCGTGTCTGCGGAAATTTCAACAACAGTATCGTCCTCGTCGGCCGCTGCGGCCTTGACCGCCTCGGCAGCCAGCTCGGACGGATCGCGCTTGACGAATACGCGCTTTTTGCGAACCTCGACCTGAATGGTGCGGGAACGGCCCGACCCATCGGCCTGCCGGATCTCGGAGGTCTGCCGGCGAGTCAGGGTAATTTTCTTTCCCTCTGAACCGCCATGAGTGCGACGCAAGGATTCGAGCAGTTTCGCCTTATCGGTGTCGGTGACGGCATCGTCAACCGATTTGAGCTCAACACCTGCCGAACGCAACTGCTCAAGCAGTACGTTTGCAGGCATTTTCAGTTCAACTGCGAACTGGGCGACGGTGTTACTCGACATTCGACTCTCTCTTACTCACTACAGCAATTTCAATAAATACAGCCAGCGCTCACAGCGACTGGGGGCTTCAAGCCTCGTCGTCAAACCAGTGAGCCCGGGCGCGCATGATCATCTCGCTTGCATGCTGTTCGTCCAGGCCGGTGATTTCCGACAATTCATCAGTGGCCAATTCGGCCAGATCGTCCCGCGTATAAACTTCTTTATCCGCCAGCTTGGCGGCCAATTCCGGTGTAATGCCTTCGACTTCCAGCAGATCCTGCGCAGTCTGCACGCGCTCTTCCTGGGCAATCGCCTCGGTCAGCAGCGCATTGCGGGCACGCGTACGCAGTTCGTTGATCGTATCTTCGTCGAACGCTTCGATTTCGAGCAGTTCCTGCAAAGGCACGTATGCGATTTCCTCGAGTCCTGTAAAACCTTCATCGATCAGGATGTCGGCAACTTCTTCGTCGACATCGAGCTTGTTGATAAAGGCCTGGCGCAGGCCAGTACGCTCTTCTTCCTGCCGGTTCTGGCTTTCTTCAGGCGTCATGATGTTGATTTGCCAGCCCGTCAGCTCGGATGCCAGACGCACATTCTGGCCACGGGCACCTATGGCCTTGGGCAGGTTTTCGGCGTCGACCACCACGTCCATGGCATGCTTGTCTTCGTCGACGACAATCGACTCGACATGCGCGGGCGCCAGGGCGCCAATGACAAACTCGGCGGGTTCTTCAGCCCATAGTACGATATCGACCTGCTCGCCGCCAAGTTCGTTGCGCACAGCGGTCACGCGCGAACCACGCATACCGACACACGTGCCTATCGGATCGATACGCTTGTCGTAGGCAATAACGGCGATCTTGGCACGCACGCCCGGGTCGCGGGCAGCCGCCTTGATTTCCAGCAGGCCCTGTTCGATTTCAGGCACTTCATTCTCGAACAATTGGCGGATGAAATCCGGAGAGGTGCGCGACAAAATGACCTGCTGGCCACGTGCGGCATGATCCACCTTCAGGACCCAGGCGCGAATCCGGTCGCCGATCCGCATGTTTTCCTTGGGGATCATTTCGTTGCGCGGCAGCCGGGCTTCGATTTTGCCGGTTTCAATAATGGCATCGCCCTTGTCCATGCGCTTGACGGTACCCGAGATAATCGTTTCGCCACGTTCGAGGAAATCGTTCAGAACCTGTTCACGCTCGGCGTCGCGGATTTTCTGCAAAATGGCCTGCTTGGCCGCCTGGGCGCCTATGCGTCCGAACTCGACGGGCTCGAGAGGCTCTTCGATAAAATCGCCAACCTGGATCCCGGGCGAGATTTCCTGGGCGTCGGAATACATTTCCTGCTGATCCGGCTCCTGCAAGCCTGCATCGTCGGGCACCACCAGCCAGCGGCGATAGCCTTCATGCTCGCCGCTGTTGCGGTCAATTGAAACGCGAATATCGGCGTCTTCCTTGAAGCGCTTTTTCATGGCGGATGCCAATGCGTTTTCAAGCGCACCGAAAACCACTTCCCGCGCTACATTTTTTTCACGCGCTAGGGCGTCAACCAATAAAAGAATTTCGCGACTCATCGCTTTTTACCCTTGAAATCAAGTATGGGATCCAGTTTGGCACGATCGACATCGTCGAGAGTGAAGCTAAGAACCTGGGCGTCACCGCTTTTGGTGTCGAGCTCGAGACCAAAAACAGGAGCATCGGTCGTAACGGTGCTATCGGGCGCACGCAGCAAACCCGCATAAACCTTGCGGTTATCAACCGCCTCGCGCAATTTGATTTCAACGCGCTCGTTTGCAAACCGCAGGAAATCGGCGATGTTCCTTAAAGGACGATCGATGCCAGGCGAGCCGACTTCGAGACGCTTGTAATCGATATTCTCTACCTCGAATACACGCGACAATTGTTTTGAAACCTGCTCGCAATCTTCAATCCGCACACCGTCAGGGCGATCGATCGTAACACGCAGCAGCCCAAGCGGCGCGCGCTCAACATCGACCAGCTCGATATCCATATCGGCCAGTGCCTCTAGTGTCAGTGCGAATATATCTGCCATAAAATCAAAAAAAAATGGGCTGTACGACCAGCCCACTATTGTTATCACGCCGTCTGCGTCGTACCTTCAAGCCTCAAAAAGGCTGTTTCAGGCCAAACGCGCCAGGCGCATTCGAAAATGTGCCGCCATGTTTAGCCAAGCCCCACGAGGGCGCACCACCCGTGGCCATAAAAATAAACATAGCTGTAAAGCCCGCTATTCTAGCAGAAATTTAGAAAAATTCCTGCTATCTCACGAGCTTACACTGAAAAAGCAACACTTGAACGGCTTGTTCGATCTGGAAAATGCGCAAAGACCGCACAAGCAGCGCAGGCGGGGATCAGGGACGGAAATTCCGCCCCCGCCCTCCCATCACCCCCAGATGCGACTCATGCGCCGACGCACTGCGAGGCTGCCAGTCGTCGCCGCGATTCGACGCGGATTTAGCCGCAGGGCCGCCGGAATTACCGGGCCGGGGTTTGCCTGCCTTGGGGTTGCCAGTTCGTTTTCCCGGCTCCGCGGCACGCTTGCCCGGACGCGCTCCAGCCTTCGCCGCACGAGGGCCCTGGGCTTTGCGATTGCCGGACTGCTCGCCATCGGGCCGCGGCCCGCGTGTACGGCCGCCCCCCTTGCGCCGCCCGCCTTCGCCCGCCGGCTTGCTGCCATCCGGATGGCCATTGGCCAGGCCGCCGCTGAACATCAGGCCGGTCCCGTAGGGATCCGAAGGATAGGACTCATTGGCCACGCCTTTGCCTGTCCGGCCCCCCGAAAGCTTGCCACGGCGGCTTACCTTGGCGCCATTGAGGCCATTGCGCTCCATCGTTCCAAAGCCCGGAGGCAAGGCGCTATCGTGCGAATCCGGCTGACGGTGACGATGTTCGCCACGCGCTCCCGGACCATCGGAGTCGTCGTCGCGCAACAGGCCTAGCTGCACCATCAAGGCAGTGACCAGCGTGCTGTCGAGTTCTTCCCAGCGCCCGCGCCGCAAATTGCGGGGCAGGACAACTTCGCCAAAGCGGGTCCGGATCAATCGGCTGACGGTAACGCCCGCGGCCTCGAACATTCGGCGCACCTCGCGATTGCGCCCTTCGTTCAGGGTGGCGCGATACCAACGATTGCTGCCTTCTCCGCCCAGATATTCGAGCGCCCCGAACTGGGCCATCCCGTCGTCGAGCTCTATGCCCTTGACCAGGTTGGCTTGCTGTTCCTCGCCGAGTTCGCCCAGCACCCGGACCGCGTATTCGCGCTCGGCGCCGTAACGGGGGTGCATCAAACGATTGGCCAGATCGCCCGAAGTCGTCAGGATCAGGAGGCCTTCGGTATTCAGGTCGAGGCGTCCTACCGACAGCCATTTGCCCACGCGCATCTTGGGCAGACGGGCGAACACAGTGGCACGGCCATTAGGATCGTCGTGGCTCACGATTTCACCGGCGGGCTTGTGGTACAGAATGATGCGCGGCGGCTTTTTCGCGTTGGGACGAGTCACGGGACGGCCATTGACCCGTACCTGATCGTTGGCCCCGACTCGCTGACCTATATGAGCCGGCTCGCCATTGACCGAGACACGGCCCGCAACGATCAGCTCTTCCATTTCGCGGCGCGAACCCACGCCCGCATCGGCAAGCACCTTGTGCAATTTTGGAGTAACCGCATCGCTATTCAGGTATTTGCTCAGGCGCTGATCCATTTTTTCTGTCTTGTCCAGATAGGCGAGCGCCTGTTCGGCTTCTTTTTCATTACCCGGATTTTCGACATGCGGTTTGGCTTCGGCTTTCTTCCTGGGTTCGGCCCGGGGCTTGCGAGCGCGAGGAGTACGCGGCTCCACAGGCGCATCTGAATTGTTCGCAGCCGAGGCTTCGACCTCTGGCCTGGCGTCGGAATTCTCTGCCGTCGCATCACCTCTGCGGCGCCTAAATGGTGTCCTGAGTTTGCGGCCACGCCCGCGCGGAGCGGCTGACTTTGCCTCGGACGCGCCATCAGGCACCGAATTTGCATTCGCCTCGGCAGGATGGTCGGATTCGGGCTTATCGCTCACAAATGCGTTGTCTTGATTCATTTCAGTCATTTTTTTTAAGTGATTCCGTATCAATCTGGATGTCTGGTAACAGGCTTTCGTGGCCCGACTCAGTAATTGCGGGGATAAGGTCCGAATCGGCGGCAACAGCACTCGCGCCGTCGGCCTCGACCGGTATCGCGACGACGGATGCCTCACCCTCATCGAGAGCAAAAGCGGACTCCTGCTCGGGAGACTCCTGCTCCGGGAAATCGGCCCCCTGCTCCGGGAAATCGGGTTCCTGCATCGGGGAATCAGACTCTTGAACCAACGCCACTTCTTCGAGAGTCAGTCCGGCAAGGGAAACAACCGCTTCCTGCGACTCCAGCGGCGGCAACTCATCGAGCGCCTTAAGACCCAGGTCGTCCAAAAAAGCCCGGGTCGTGCCGAACAGAGCGGGACGGCCAGGCGCATCCCGATACCCAAGAGCCTCGATCCAGCCGCGTTCTTCAAGGGTTTTGACGATTTGCGACGATACCGTTACACCGCGTATATCTTCGATGTCGCCCCGTGTAACCGGCTGGCGCCAGGCGATAATCGCCAGCGTTTCGAGCACCGCGCGTGAATAGCGTGGCGGTTTTTCAGGATTCAGGCGCTCGAGGAATTTCTGCATTTCGGGGCGGCTTTGAAAGCGCCACCCGCTAGCCAGATTAACCAGCTCCAAACCCTTTTCGGCCCAATCAAGCTGCAAAATAGCCAATAGGCGGCGCAACTCATCGTTCGAAACTTCTTCCGCCCCAAACAGCTTTCGCAATTCCGCTAGCGACATGGGCTCATCTGCACATAAAAGCGCAGTTTCCAATATACGAATAATCTCGGATTCAATCATCAATTCAAGAGCACAGGACCTGCCTGCAATTTGCTATAAGTTTCAATAAAGGTTAATATCATTTTCTTCAGACGCGGGGTGGAGCAGTCTGGCAGCTCGTCGGGCTCATAACCCGAAGGTCGTAGGTTCAAATCCTGCCCCCGCAACCAGTTTTACCGACAGGCCGTTTACTTTTTGTGAACGGCCTGTTTTTATTTGCAGCAGGGTATTGTTCAAAAGCGGTTCCAAAAACAGGTCCAAAAGAGGTTTCAAAAGCGGCGCTAAGAACGGCACTAAGGACGGCACTAAGGACGGCACTAAAAACAGCTAAGAACGGCTCTAAAAACAGCCCCAAAAGCTTTTCACCGGATTTGCACTGTTTATTCAAAGCCAAAGCGCGCGCACCGAATACCCGGAAAACGATTTCCGACAAACAATTTGCTTGAGATTGGCTGGTTACCCTACTGTTGGAAAACACCAACATTTGGCGAGTCATCATTTCAATTTTTTAACTACTGACGCCGGCTATATCTGTTTAAAAACAAAACACGCTTGAGCCGCTGTGCTTGCGCGAGGCAACACTGGTATATGAAATACATTTATGGCACATGCGCATCGGGCTGCGACATGCCAGCTGTATGCAACAGCATGAAACATGTATCACAGAGGCTGCACACCTGCACCCAAAGAGCTTATAAAGTCCGAGATTTATTGCCGCCAAGAAGAATGCGTGCCCGGAAGTTTACCGAATCGCACCCTGTTGTTTTATTGAAGAGCTTTAACACGGGCTAGCGCTACGGACCGCAGCAACGGCATACGTATTAATAAATACGCGACTGCCCACATTACACCACCTCATAAGACATAGCGCAACCATTACACGCACATAATCGTGCATGGACTCCACGCAAAGCGGCCCGGAACCGGCCGTTACGCCATGGCAACTGCTGGCCTCCCGGCATTCTCCAAGGCCTCAAGGCACAACGGCCTCGTCGCCAGACAGCAGGGCGCGCACTTTTTGCTCGAACGCCGCCACATCGGCATCGCGCAGGACAAACACCAGCGCGGTATCGGGAGCTGCATCGGCGCTGCCTGGCCAGGGTTCGATCGGGTACAACTGCTGATGTACGCCATGAACAATGCTCAGGCCAGCCTCGCCACGGAACCGGATCAAGCCTTTGAATCTCAACAAATCCGCGGCATCAGTTGCCTGCAACAGGCTCATGGCACGCAAAAACTCAGACCGCGCAAGAGATTCAGGGCTCCGCAGGGTCAGCACCCGCACACCGCGATGAGATGGCTCGACGCGGCGTCCCAGGCCTGGCTGCGACCATAAGGCGCCCTTCCCCGCCGAACCCGGCCTTCGCGCACCCATGCTGCTGTTCTGTGAGCTGGCAGCCAGCAATTCGGGCAAACCGGGCAACGCCTGCATGCGATACAAAGACGCGTCGGCATTGATGTCGCGCAGGGCATTTTCAAGTTCCGCAATTTCGTCTGGCCTGGCCAGGTCGGTTTTGCTGAGGACAACAGCATCCGCCAGCACGGCTTGTTGCATGGCCTCGAAATGCCGCCCCAATTGCTGCCGCCCGAACACGCCGTCAACCACCGCAATGCAGCCGTCATAAACGTACCGCTCGTTCAGAAAACGCTCGTACCGCAGGGTATACATGACGGGCGCCGGATCGGCCACCCCTGTCGTTTCGATCAGTACGCGGGTCAAGGCCGGAATTTTTTTTTGCAAGGCAGCCATGAATAAATCATGCAGCGCCGTCACCAGTTCCCCGCGCACGCCGCAACATACACAACCCGATTCAAGCAAGACCACATTGTCGTTAATGTGTTTGAAGAGCTTGTGATCCAGGCCGACATCGCCAATTTCGTTGACAATCACAGCCGTCCGACTCGCCTCGGGTGTGTCCAAAACACGATTCAGGAGCGTGGTTTTGCCGCTCCCCAAAAAGCCTGTCACAACCGTTACCGGAATTCGCCCGCTCATAAAATTCTGCACCTGGATTCGTTCTTTCATTTCCCGGCGGTCGCTGGACTAAAATCTGCACTGGCCCAGCATGCCGGGCCGGCAATACCAGCCCCCGCAAGCACTGCTTCCTATTATCGAGCTTCTCGTTTTGACCGCCTCCTTTTCTCTTGTTCACAGCCTGAAAGATATTAACGCCGATCAGTGGAATCGCCTGGCCGGCGGCCACCCCCTGGTACGCCATGAATTCCTGCTGGCCCTGGACGAGGCCCGGTGCGCCGTTCCCGAAACCGGCTGGGCACCGCATTACCTGCTTTTGCATCGCGGCTCGGCACTGGCCGGAGCCATGCCTTTGTACCTGAAATCCCACTCAAGAGGCGAGTATGTGTTCGATGCCATCTGGGCCCAGGCATTTGCGCAACATCGGCTTGCCTACTATCCCAAGCTTCTCGGCGCAATCCCGTTCACCCCTGTACCCGGACCGCGCCTGCTGGCCGCCGCCCACGCCGATCGTCTGCTGCTGGCGCAACAGGCTATCGAATTGACACGGCAAAACGAGCTTTCTTCCCTGCACATACTGTTTCCACATGAAGCCGATTGCGCCGCACTGAAAGAAGCCGGGTTCATGTTCCGTGAAAATGTTCAATTTCACTGGTTCAATCAGGAGTATCGAAGCTTCGACGATTTTCTGGCCTGCCTGAGCCAACCCAAGCGCAAAAAAATCAAGCAGGATAGAAAAAAAGCCCTTGAAGCAGGCGTACGCTTTCGCTGGCTGCAGGGAAGCGAAATCGACGAAAAAGCGCTATCCTTTTTTTTCAAATGCTACTGCCGCACTTATATCGAGCACGGCAACGCTCCGTATTTGAATTTCGATTTTTTTTCCAGGCTGCACGAACACATGGCTGACCGGCTGGTCGTCGTCCTGGCGGAACAAAACGGTGTTCCCATCGCCTCGGCCCTGAACATCAGGGGCGACAATGCCCTATATGGCCGTTATTGGGGCAGCACTCAATTTATTTCGGGCCTGCATTTCGAAACCTGCTATGTGCAGGCAATCGAATTTTGCATACACCACGGAATCGCGGTTTTCGAAGGAGGAGCCCAAGGCGAACACAAATTGTCGCGCGGCATGCTCCCGGTAAAAACCTGGTCGGCCCACTGGATACGCGATGCCCGCTACGCGCACGCGATAGCCGATTTCCTGGAGCGTGAAACCCCTGCCATCACCGGCTATATCGACGAACTGCACGAACACAGCCCATTCAAAGCCAAGCCCAGCCTATAACTACCAGACCACGAAGAACAGCACCCAGGAGATGCAGAACGGAACCAGGCCCAGCGCAACAACCGCTGTGGCGCTCAGACGCTGCCATACATGGACGCTACGCAAGCCAGCCAGGCGCCAAACCAGGCGCATGCTCCACAACAAAGCCAGGCTTAGCAATGCAAACCGAACCCCTGTCGCCCAGCTTGTGGAAATCCCCTCATTCTTCAACAGGGTCAGAGTGGTGGCCGAAAGGCCCAGGAATACGCCCGCGCCGCCCGCCGGAATCAGACCTTGCGCCAGTTTGTGCACACTATCGCGCCCCAGTTGGAACCCGGCCCTGGATTTTGAACCGCTCCGCCGATCCGTTTCCCGAACCCGTGGCAACACGCGGTCGGCCAGCCACAGGGCAATGTAGATAGGGCCGCCCACCACAATGGTGGCGCCAAGAATAAACACCAGGATTCCCGCACCATCGAGCCAGGTAAAGCTGTCGTTGACATCGGGATAATGGGTCAAAATGAACCAGGGCGCATTTCCCGCCAAAGGCCAATAAATATCGTGATTCACCAGCCACGTTGCGCTGGCCTGCTTGAGCGTCACGAACCAGGGACTGGCGCTCCATAAAAAAGCCCCCACCGCCAGCCCCATCAGGCCGAATACGATGAGCGCGGTTTGCCAGCTATCGCCCGTAGTCACATGAACGATCTCGGCCTCCGGAGAGCGCGCAGTCAGATGCACCGCTCCGCGATAATCGCTGCACCGGCCGCACATATGGCAATCGCCGGCTCCTTTCATGTGCCGCAACGGCACCAATGGAGCGCAATTGATGGCCGCGGTGCGCCGTTGCGGCTTGCGCCAGGCGTCTTCATCCACCTTGTAGTGCCATGGAGCAAGCTTGGCCAGCAGATTGAACACGCCATTGACCGGGCACAGATACTTGCACCAGACGCGCTTGTTGCGGCCATACAGCCACCCCACGACCATTGCGCCGGCCGTCGAACCGCCCAGAACCGCCAGCACGGCCCATGGATACTGATAAACGCTCACCAGTTGGCCATATACCGTCGTCAGGGCAAAGGCTACAAATGGCCAACCTCCCCAGCGCATCCATTTTGGAATGGCATGGCCGCGGCCATGCTCGCTGGCCCATTCGGTGAGCATGCCTTCGGGACAGAACAAGCCGCACCAGGCGCGGCCGAACAGAGGGATGGAGACCAGGACGAAAGGCCACCAGATACCCCAGAATGCAAACTGCGCAAAGATGGTCAGGTTATTGAATATCGACGCCGTGCGTCCCGGCAAAGGCAGAACGGCCGGAACAATCAACAAAAACAGATAAACGGCGACGATCACCCATTGCATCCGCCGCAAAAAGGAGGCATGGTCGCGTAAGAAATCGGCAACTTTCGTTGTTGCCCGGCGCAAAGCGATGGCCATGAAGAATCTGCTATACCGATGCCGTCGACAGGCGCGCCGTCTTTGATGGGCCGGATTCGGCGCGCTTGAGCAAATAGCGCACCACGACCCAGAACCCGATCCAGATCAAAAGCTGCGACAGCGCGGGATAAGCGCGATAGCCGGCGAAATGAGCCAGGACCGAACCCAGGCCGCCATTGGCGTCGAGCAGCCACGAGCTATCCCATACAGGATCCATGAGGGTGGGCAGGACTCCAAGCGAAATCAAATGATCCAGCCCGCCCACCAGCAAAGAGCTCGCCAGCAGCAGCAAAAGAATTTCAGTCAGCTTGAAAAACCGCCGCCAGGTGATGATCTTGCCGCCCAGCTGCAAGATCCCAAATGTAGCCAGCGCCGCGCCAAAACCCAGCAAGCCAGCCAGGGCCATGCGCCACGCCGATCCGGCCGAGTCGCCGGCGGCAATCGTGCCATACAGGAACACCACCGCTTCGCTGCCTTCGCGAGCCACGGCGCACATGACCAGAATCAGCAGACCCCACCAGTTGTCGCCGCCGATCTGCTCTTTTGCGCCTCCTTCAAGATCCTTCTTCAGGGAGCGGCCATGGCGCTTCATCCAGACCACCATCTGCACCACCAGTGAGCAGGCCACCAGAGCCATGACCGCCTGAAACCATTCCTGGCCCTCGCTCGACAGCCACGACGAGATGCCCAGCAGGACGAGGGCCAGCACCACGGCCAGACCCAGCCCCGCCACAACGCCGCCCCAGAGCCAGGGCAAGCCTTTACGCCCTTCAGGGCTGGATCGAAGCCAGGCATACAAGATGCCCACGACCAATAAAGCTTCGACACTTTCACGCCAGACTATAAAGGCTATTTGTTCCATGATCAGATACCTTCACTACTTTTTGGGCAGCACCACCAAAACACCCTTGGCCTTCTGATGGAAATCATCGAAGAATGGGTATTCTCCAGGCCGGGAAAGGGTAAGCACCACAAACGAAGTCACCCCCGGGCCCAGCACTTTTTCCTTGCGCAAGGGCAAACTCTCGAACTCGACGGGCTCCTTGCTGGCGTTGACCAGTATCAGCTTGAAACGCCCTGCCGGAACTTCGAACCGCGCCGGCTCGAAGGTGCCGTCGGGCTTGAAAGTCAGCGTGAACGTGGGCATTTCGTCTGCCTGCGCACCGCCGGCCACGCCCAGCATGATGCACAAGGCCAGGGCCAGCGATTTGAATACCTGGAAACCGATCGTCACGTTTTAATATCCGCCTTTCTTGCCAGTGCCTGCAAACACAAAGTCGTAATTCAGCTCGAACGGCTTGAACCAGGGAGCCACACCCGTTTCCTTGTCGACATGGCGACCGAAGTGATTCATTTTATTTGCCGTAGGAGGAGCGATTGTAAAAGACAATTTGTATTTTCCAGGGCCCTGCAGTTTGACGTTGTCGCCGTAATGAGGCCCGTCGTTGGCCACCATCGGCATCAGGTCCCCTTTCAGCACCTTGTCGCTGCCTACTTTCTGGAGGGTATATTGAATGACCAGATAGGGAGCCCATGCTCCTTCGGGCAAACCATTCTTGTTGTCGGCCGTTGCATGTATGTCGGCTTCAAGATGAATATCGGAATCCTTGGCGTCGCGCATCATTCCGGCGGGTTCCATCTCGACCGGCTGCAGATACACGGCGCCGATTTCCAAGCCATTGAGCTCCGCAGGCTTGCCGATAGGATATTCGGCCGCCCAGGCCGACGCCGCAAGTCCCATGCCCATCGCCACAACCAATAACTGCTTTACCATGCTCACGATCTCCGGTTTTGTTCCGATAAGAAATAAGATAATGCTCGTCCGGTTTTTATTGCACATGCAGTTCGGAAAGCCGCGGCTTTTGCCGTCTGGCTAGAACTCGAAACACAAACAAGATTTATTCTCATTAATATATCATATGGATTCTAACAATAGTCTGAATCCACAGTGGCCGGCATGGATTTATATGTCGAAGAACAACAGTGGCAATGCCGCCTGGGCGGTCGCGCGGATGCGCTGCACGGGTCGCCTCAGGAGGCCTGCGCGGCGTGGAGCGCCAAAATATCGCAAACGGCGCTGTTGGCGGGGGTTGGCACGCCGCTTTTCTTGCCCAGCCTGACCACCCCGCCGCTCAACCAGTTGACCTCGATCGGGCGACTGCCCTGAAGATCATGGTGCATGGAAGAATCCATACTTTCGGGCAGCGAATCGGCAAATTCAAGACGATTTTCTGCAAAATCCTCTGCCAGATCGACGCCCTGGGCACGGCCGACCGCAACGACCTCGCGCATCAATTGCAATAAAAACGCCCGGGTTTGAGGGTTGCTTCGAATCGGGCCCAGCGGCGCGCGCATGGACGTCGTCGCTGCCGACAGCCCGACAAGGAACACATATTTTTCCCAGATCGCCCTGCGCACATTGGGGCTGAGCTCGGACGCAACCCCCGCATGCCGCAATGCGTCGTGCAGGAACCGGGTACGTGCGGACTCGCGGCCATCATATTCGCCAACAACGATGCGCTGCATGGTGCCGATCTGATGAATTACACCTGGCCTGGAAATATATGTAGCCACATAGGCGACACCGCCCATGACCGCGCTGTCACCAAACTCCCTGCACCAGAGCTCATCTTTTATGACACCATTTTGCAATGACAGCACACCGGTTTTGGGGCCGACCAACGGTTTGATCAATTTTGCTGCGGCTTCGCTATCCCACAGCTTGACCGAGACAATGACAAGATCAGCCGGCCCAAGCGCCGCGGGATCATCGACAACCCGTACTTTCGGCACGAGAATATCGCCATTCGATTCACTTTCTATCAACAAGCCGCGCTCTTGCATGGCGGCGAGATGCGCTCCCCGGGCAATAAAGCTCACGTCGTAACCCGCATGAGCAAGCAGGCCACCAAAAAAGCCGCCCACACCGCCGGCCCCCATCATGACAATTTTCATCAGAACTCCTGAAAGCCGCCGGCCTACCGGCTTCACCTAGTATGATACCGAGGCGCCCGTGACCGCATGCCGGCGCGACCATCGATGGGGCAGCCCCGGAACCCTGCATGCAAAAAACATGCACTGTTCAGTCCGCCGCACGCAAATTGCCTTCAAACATACACCGGAGACCATGCAATGCGCAAACCGTTGTCAAAAATTGCTGTAATAGGCTGTGGGGTAATAGGAGCCAGTTGGGCGGCCTATTTTTTAGCCAAAGGTTTTTCGGTCGCCGCAACAGACCCGGGGGACAACGCCGAGTCCAGTTTATCCAAATGGATTCACGCCTTCTGGCCCTCCCTCGAAAAGCAGGGCCTTGCGCCTGAAGCATCGCTCGACAATCTCGTCTTCAGTACGGATTTGCACAGCACGGTAAAGAACGCCCTGTTCATCCAGGAAAACGGGCCGGAGCGGCTGGACATCAAACACAGCCTGATTGCCGCAATCGAAGAGGCGGCTTTGCCGGACACGCTTATCGCTTCCAGCTCTTCGGGGCTGCTGGTCAGCGACATGCAGAGCAGCGCCAAACATCCTGAACGCATCGTACTCGGACATCCCTTCAATCCTCCTCACCTCATCCCATTGGTGGAAGTGGTCGGCGGCAAGCTGACGTCCCCGGAAACCATAGAGCGCACGCTCGAGTTCTACCGTTCGATAGATAAAAAACCCATACACATTCGCCGGGAGGTCAAGGGCCATGTCGCGAACCGCCTGCAGGCCGCGCTATGGAAAGAAGCATTCCATCTCGTCGACCAGGGCGTGATTTCGGTTGCCGATCTCGACACCGCGATTTCGTCCGGACCTGGGCTGCGCTGGGCGCTGCTCGGCCCTTTTCTGAATCTGCATCTTTCCGGCGGTGAAGGCGGCATCGAGCATTTGCTGGAACATCTGGGCCCGCCCATCGAAGACTGGTGGGCTGATCTGGGGCAGGTCTCGCTGACCGCCCACACCAACAAGAAAATCATCGACGGAGTCAGGCAGGAGCTTGCGCTCCACGATGAAACCCTGATGCGGCAACAGCGCGACAAACTACTGGTATCGCTATTGCAGATGAAAAAAGACTCCGATCAGCTACCTTGACACACGCAGGCCCGCTTTCTATTTTTTGGAATCTTTGGGCGCGTTGGGATTGAACGGAAAGGCAGAAAACATGGAGCGGGTCTGGTCCTGCATCTGGTCCTGCATTTGCACGAACAGATTCTTGCTCTGATCGATATAGCTGTTCATCATGTTTTGCAAAACCGGAGTCTGGACATTCATGAACTGCGCCCAGGCTTCCGGTGCGACCTGATTGCCGTACAGACCTTTGGATTGCTCGGCCATGCGATCCTGGATGTCCATGAACGCCTGGATGTTCTTTTCCAGAAAGGTTCCCATGACGCCCTGCATGGCGTGTCCATAAAAGCGGATGATCTGCGACAGCGCTATCGACGAAAACATGGGCACCCCACCGCTTTCCTCTTCAAGAATAATCTGAAGCAATATGCTGCGTGTCAGGTCTTCGCCGGACTTGGCATCGACTACCTGGAAAGCCTGATTATCGAGAACCAGCTGCTTGACGTCGGACAAGGTAATGTACGCGCTGGTTTGCGTATCGTACAGGCGGCGATTGGGGTATTTCTTGATCAGGCGAGTTGCAGCAGGAGGTGAGATTTGCGTCATGAGATTGGCCGAGTACGTGGTGGATCCAGGAAAAGGAAACAATGAAATTGCATGTTTGTCGAAAAATACAACAAATACCTACGCTATTGCTTGCTGCCACAACTTGCTACTATCGTTTTAAAAACAACAAAAAGCAACAGTGTTTGACGGACCAGGCTCGTCAAACACTGTTGCCGGCAGCCAGACGAGCAAGCTTATCCCATATGCAAGCCGCCATTCAACGAGAAGTCGGCGCCGGTTGCAAACCCCGCATCGTCCGACGACAGCCAGGCGACCATCGAGCCGATCTCTTCCGGCGTACCCAGACGCTTGACCGGAATGGTTGCCACGATTTTTTCCAGCACATCGGGACGTATGGCTCGTACCATATCGGTACCAATATAACCCGGTGAAATGGTATTGACGGTAACCCCCTTGTTGGCGACTTCCTGGGCCAGGGCCATGGTGAAACCATGTATACCGGCCTTGGCCGTCGAGTAATTGGTTTGGCCAAACTGGCCTTTCTGGCCGTTCACCGAACTGATATTGACAATACGCCCCCATTGCCGCTCGACCATTCCCTCGATGACCTGCTTGGTCACATTGAACAGGCTATTCAGGTTGGTATCGATGACGGCCCGCCAATCTTCATGGCTCATTTTTCGAAACAGCCCGTCGCGCGTGATCCCCGCATTGTTGACCAGAACATCGACAGACCCCAGATTTTTTTTGACCTGCTCAAAAGCCTCCACGGTTGAATTCCAGTCGGAGACATTGCCAACCGACGCATGGAATTTGTAGCCCAAGGCAGCCTGCTCATCGAGCCATTGCTTGTAATTGCGGCTAGGCCCGCAACCGGCAACGACGGTATAACCCTCTTTGGCTAAACGCTGACATATTGAAGTTCCAATACCTCCCATCCCGCCTGTCACATAAGCCAATTTGCCACTCATTTCAGTCTCCTCTGGAATCATTCCAAATACCTGCTTTACTGGGACTCGGGGCCAGGGCCGCGAGAACTGCCACAATTGGCCCGATCATTTGCAATTGCCGCTTGCCGATGCCTTACCTCCTTCTCCTTAGACCGCTCTGACTTTCACATAGCGCCCGGGCGCCGCTTCAATGGGCGCGTAACGCGCATTGCCCAAGCTGGACCTGGCCCGCCCCTTGGCTCCCGACCGGGCAGCCAGCCAGTTGGCCCAATCGGGCCACCAGCTTCCCGCCTGCTGAGTGGCGTCGGACAGCCACGCCTCGGGATCGCCGGGAATTTCAGCGTGCTTATAGTCTTTTTCGTGAGTCCAGTAGCTGCGGCGCTTTTTGGCAGGTGGATTGATAACCCCCGCAATATGTCCGGACGCCCCCAGTACAAACCGCAGCGGCCCTTTCAGGATACGGGTCGACGCGTAGGCCGCCGGCCAGGGAACGATGTGGTCTTCGCGCGACCCATAGATGTAGACCGGCATGGTCAGGCTGTGCAAGTCGAGCGCATGGCCATCGACCTTGACCCGACCGGGAACTTTTAAATTGTTTTCCAGATACGTGTTGCGAAAATACCAGGCAAAAAACGGCCCCGGAAGATTGGTGCCATCCGCATTCCAGAATAGTAAATTGAACGCGGGTGGCGTTTCACCTTTGAGGTAGTTGCTGGCTACATAGTTCCAGACCAGCTCGTTGGGGCGCAGGAACGAAAATGTCGTGCCCAGTTCGCGCGCCGACATGAGGCCGCCCCGCCCCAGTTGCCGTTCGCGCGTCTGCGCGTGGAGTTCGTCGACGAAAACATCCAGCACCCCGGTATCTTCGAAATCGAGCAGGGTGGTCAGCAAAGTAAGGGAACTGACCGGATTCTGGCCCTTGGCATGGGCCAGGGCCAGGGCGGACGCCAATAGCGTGCCGCCGACACAAAACCCCAGCGCATTGACCTGGTCTTGCCCGGAAATATCGCGTACGGCATCAAGGGCCGCCAGCACCCCTTTTTGCAGATAATCGCCCCATGTCGCCGAGTCGATGCCGTCGGTATCGGACGCAAGCGGATTGCGCCACGAGATAAGGAAAACGCTGAAACCCTGTTCGACCGCATGCCGCACGAACGAATTTTCCGGCTGCAGATCGAGGATATAAAACTTATTGATGCACGGAGGCACCAACAACAAGGGCTTCTTATAAACATCAGATGTAAGCGGCGAATACTGGATAAGCTGGAGGAGTTCGTTTTCGAAAACAACGGCGCCTTCGGAAAGACCGATGTTGCGGCCCAGCTCGAACTGGGACTCGTCGGTTTGAGACATGCGGCCTTTTTGCAGGTCGGCAAGCAAATTGTGCGCACCCTGGCGAAACGATTCGCCATGGCTTTCAAGCAAGGCTCTTTGCGCCTCGGGATTCGTGGCCAGAAAATTGGATGGAGCGAGCGCATCGACCCATTGCATAACTGAAAATCGCAGGCGATTGCGAACGGGCTCGGGAACCTGGGCGGCCTCGACCATTTGATTCATGGCCGTCGCCGACAGCAGGTAAGCATGAGCCATCAGCAGAAAACTGGAATTGGCGGACCACGCATCGCTGTGAAAACGGCGGTCGTGCGGAGCCTGGAGCGTGCCTTGCTGCGCCTGGGAAGTGACGCGCAGCCACTCACGTGAAAATTCGGCTTGAATTTCAGCCAGCTTGTCCGGTGCCACGCTCACCGGGACGGGCCATTCAGATGAAAATGGAACACTCATCTTAGACACCTATGCATTAACGTTTCTTTTAACGCATGTTGGATTGCATTTGAACACCTGTCAATCAGGGTAAGTCGCTAGCCCGCATGTTTGCAAAATTCCAATCCGAATAGTGCGGAAATAGTTGCCATTGGCGAATCGCATCGACCGCCGGCTAGCGCCCTTCCGGCAGCCACGCCACCGTCGCAAGCCGCCCCGTATCGCGTTCACGCCGATATGAGTAAAAACGCTCGGCCTCGCCGAACGTGCAGTATCCGCTCAACTCGACTTGGCCCACGCCCGCTTCCTGCAGGCGGAATCTTGCCAGGCCCGGCAGATCGGCCAGCCATTTTTCATGGGCGATTTTTTCCACAAAAAAATCGGCGCTTCGCCTGTCCCGATCGACAAACGCGGCCTGGACATCCGCGCCCACTTCGAAATGCCGCTGGCTGATTCCAGGCCCGATCCAGGCGCGCCAGCGCGACGCCTGCGGACGCCTTGCCCGCAGGCGTCGAAGAGTTTCTTCCAGCACGCCATTGAGCAGCCCGCGCCAGCCCGCGTGCGCCACGCCCAGCACGCTGCCCTCGTCGTCGGCAATAACCACCGGCAGGCAATCGGCGGTCATGATGACCAGCACCCGATCCTTCTGCGCCGTGACGGCGGCATCGGCGGAAGGCGGCACGTCGGCGGGCAGGTCGGCATCGGCCACCTCGACGCCATGCACCTGATTCAGCCAGAAGGGCTCGGCCGGCAGCTCCGCGCGCAAGCGACGCCGGTTTTCCACTACATGATCGATGTTGTCCTGCGTGTGACGTCCCAGGTTGAGCGACGCGCACGGCCCGGTACTGACCCCTCCCTGGCGCACCGTGGAGAAATACCGCACACCCCGCCAGTCCAGGCCTGTCACACTGGGCAAGGAATTTGCAGGCGTCAGCTCTGCCATGTAATGTTCTCCAGAACCTGCCTGAAATCATCGGCCAGCGGAGCCTCGAAAGAAACCCGTTGCCCGCTTGAAAAATCATCGAAACTCAAGGAGCGCGCATGCAGCAACTGCCGCACTGCGCCGGCAACAGGCTTGCCACCGTACAAGGTATCGGCCACCAGGGGATGGCGCAGACTCATCATATGTACCCGGATTTGATGCGTACGGCCAGTTTCAAGACGGCAGACGACTTCGGTCACAACATGACCTTCGGCGCTTTCGCCAATACGCCGGGGCTCATAATGGGTAATGGCCTGCTTGGGAGCGATCGGCCGCTCGACCGCCATGCGAACCGGTACCTTGGCGTCGCGCCCGATCTCGAGATCGACTGTTCCGCTCTTGGGTATATTGCCGTGTACCAGGGCGATATACTCTCGGCTGACGCTGCGGTCCTGCAACTGCCGGATCAGGTGCGTCTGGGCTTTTTCGTGGCGCGCGACCACCAGCAGGCCCGAGGTGTCTTTGTCGAGCCTGTGCACGATTCCGGCCCGCGCAACCAGCTTCAGTTCCGGGAAACGGTACAGCAAGCCATTGAGCAAAGTCCCGTGCCAATTGCCCGCGCCGGGGTGGGTGACAAGGCCCGCAGGCTTGTTGATGACGATCCAGTCGCCGCTTTCAGCCACCACGCCGAATTCGACCGGCTCGGGAGAAAACGCCAGCGATTCCGGCGGCAATTGCTCCCAGACGCTGAGTTTGTCTCCCGGACCAACGGTTTGCTTGATGCGTCCCGGCTGGCCATTGACCCACACGTGCCCCTGCTCGATCCAGACCTGCAAACGGCTGCGGGAATGCTCGGGAATCAACCTGGCCAGGGCCTTGTCCAGCCGCTCCGGCGGTGCCCGGAACGGCAGTTGAAACTCGACCGGTTCATCTGTGGCGGAACTTTCTTTATGGATAACTGTGTCAGTCATGGCGACAAATCATATAATCAGCCTGCATGCTAACACCAAGGACACTTTTGTGATTCGTCTAGACCTCGCTTTACCTCGCTTTCCCAGCCTGAAACGACTGACGCACGCGGTGCTTATGCTCCTTGCCGTCGCGCTTATTGCCGGCTGCAGTTCCTTCAAGAACCAGGTCGACAAAACAGCCGGCTGGAGCGCAGACCGCCTCTACAAAGACGCCCACGCCGAGATGAGCGACGGCAACTGGAAAGACGCGCGCACACGCCTCGAAGCCGTCGAGGCCCGCTATCCTTTCGGAGTCTACGCGCAACAAGCCTTGGTCGACCTGGCTTATGTCAACTGGAAAGACGAGGAACCCGATCAGGCGCTGGCCGCCATTGCGCGGTTCCAGCAGCAGTATCCGAACCACCCCGGCACGGATTACATGCTGTACCTGAAAGGGCTGGTTACGTTTACGCCGCCCAGCGCCTCCTTCAGCAACATAACGCGCCAGGATCCAAGCGAACGGGACCCCAAAGGCCTGCGCGAGTCCTACGAGGCATTCAACCAGCTGATTGCCCGCTATCCCAACAGCCGCTACACCCCCGATGCCAAAAAACGCGTCACCTGGCTGGTCAACACCATTGCCGAGAATGAAGCCCATGTCGCCCAGTACTATTACGAGCGCGGCGCCTATGTCGCCGCGGTCAATCGGGCGCAAAAGGTCATTACCGACTTTCAGGGTGTGCCCATAGCCGAAAAAGCGCTGTACATCATGTACCTGAGCTACGGCAAGCTTGGCCTGACCCAACTGCGGGACGACACCAAGCGCGTGCTGGACAAGAACTTCCCCAACAGCAAATATTACAAGCAGGGGCTGAACGAGCCGGTCAACAACTGGAATCCCATCAACTGGCTCTAGCGGCCCGATGGCACCCGAGAAAGGCACCCCTTGCGGGTGCCCGGTCGGCCATCAGCACGCATTCTGTTTTTTGTCATAAAAAGCCAGCACCTCGGCTTGCTCGCGAGTGCGTGAAAAAGGCGGCAAGCCGCGCCAGAGCAACTTGCCATACGGCTTTTCCACCAAACGGGTATCGCCCACCATCAACACCCCCCAATCCGTCTCCGAACGGATAAGGCGCCCCGCACCCTGCTTGAGGGAAATCGCGGCCTCCGGCAACTGATACTCCATGAACGGATTGCCGCCATTCTCGCGGCAACGCTTCAAACGCGCCTCAAGAACGGGATCGTCCGGCGGCGCAAACGGCAACTTGTCGATGGCCACAAGCGTCAGGGCATCGCCCGGTACATCGATCCCTTCCCAGAAACTGGCGCTTCCCACCAGCACCGCGTTTTTCTCTGTGCGGAACCGTTCCAGCAAAATACGTCGCGAACTCTCGCCCTGGCGCAATATCAGCCTGTCGAGGCCCTCGTCGTCGAATCGTTCCTGCAGCAGCTCGGCGATCCTGTCGACCGAACGCAAGGTCGTGCACAGAACCAGCACGCCACCGGCGGCCATCCTGGCCAGCGGCAGCAAGGCATCCACGAATCGTTCGTTGAAAGCAAAATCGCTGGGCAAAGGCAAGGCTTTCGGAACAAACAAAACGCCCTGTCGAGCATAATCGAAGGGCGATTCCCAGCGCAGGGTTTTGGCCTCCCAAAGCCCAAGCTGGCGCAGAAAATGACTGAAATCGCCGTGCACCGACAGCGTGGCCGATGTCAGGATCCAGGCCTGACTGGCACTGCGGTAGCGTGAAAAAATCTGTGCCACCGACAACGGTGCACTATGCAGGCGCATGTGGTGCAGGCTGTGTTCGACCCACCGAACCGCCCCGCCCTCATCGTTCACACTTCCCTCTTGGGGCGGCTCGGGCTGCAGCGCGTTATGCCCTTGCCGATCCGGTTGGCTCCATTGGAACAGACGGGCACGGATGTCCAGGCATGTCTTGGCCGCCGCGGCAAGATCGGGGTGTTTTTCAGTCACGACATTCAGCAATTGCGAACTCCGGTCCAGCACCTGCTGCAGCTCGGACAACGCAGTATCGAATGATTCGGGCTCGGGAATTGCATCGAATGTGGCTTTGCGACCGGGCAATTTGTCGATCGGACTCGATGCCAGGCGCAATTCGCGCGCCGCCTGCTCGAGTTTCTTGGCGGCCTCGCTCCAGTTGGTGGATTCCCTGGCATGGGCCAGGCCGGCCGCTTCGATCGATCGCGCCAGATCCAGCAATTGATGCGAAGACACGCTGGTACCCAGAAAGCGAGTGGCAATGTCGGGCAATTGGTGCGCTTCGTCGAAAATCACCGTATCCACGGTAGGCAATAAATCGGTGATGCCTTCTTCGCGCAATGCCAGATCGGCCATGAACAAGGCATGATTCACGACGACCAGATCGGCGTCCTGGGCATAGCGACGGGCCTTCATGACAAAACAGTCGCGCAAATGCGGGCAATCCTGGCCCAGGCAATTTTCGCGAGTGGATGTCACGCGGTTCCAGATATCGGCCTCTTCGGGCACCTGCGCCAAATCTGCCTTGTCGCCTGTTCTGGACTGCTTCGCAAAAACCTGGATGTTGCGCAGTTGACCCATTTCGGCACGCGATTTCAAGGCGCGTTCGTCCCCCGATAGACGCTCGAGATGATAATGGCAGACGTAGTTGCCCCGGCCCTTCAGAAGCGCTATGGTGATCGGCAGCGACAGGGCCTCGCGCAATTTGGGCAGATCGCGCCTAAACAACTGGTCCTGCAGGGTACGAGTGCCGGTGGACACCAACACCTTGCCTCCTCCCAGAAAGGCCGGCACCAGATACGCCCAGGTTTTTCCGGTTCCCGTACCCGCCTCGGCCACCAGTGTGGACCGGTCCCGCATGGCGCTTTCGATAGCTTGCGCGAGCTCCAGCTGAGCCAGCCGCGGCCGGTAGTCGGGCACGGCAGAGGCAATAGGGCCGTCTGCGGCAAAAATATCAGAGAGTTCTTGCAAAAACATTGAAAAATCGACAGGTAACAAGCATGAAAGTTGAATGCCGGCCCATTGCCCGACGCAAGCGACAAGGATACACCGCCGTTTTTTTACATTCCTTAATGGTTTCAAACGTGATGATACCCGGGTATTTCCCGGATCAATGCCGCCTTGTGGCAAAATGCCCCGCTCGAATTACGTTTTTACAATGGCCTTATGACTGCTGATACCTTCGTTTCCATGACTTCGATAGCCCTGAACCAGGGCAACGACCCCGAACGCATCATCGCCCAGCTCGCCCGCGAGCTGAATGTGCGCGCCTCGCAAGTCGGTTCAGCCGTGGAATTGCTCGATGGCGGTGCCACGGTGCCGTTTATTGCCCGCTATCGCAAAGAGGCCACCGACGGACTCGACGATACCGTCTTGCGCAATCTTGAAGTGCGCCTGCTCTATGTCCGCGAACTGGAAGGCCGCCGGACGGCCATTCTCGAATCGATCGTACAGCAGGGCAAGCTTACCGCCGGGCTGCAGCAGGAAATCCTGGCAGCCGATACCAAGCAGCGGCTGGAAGACTTGTACGCACCTTACAAGCCCAAACGCCGCACTCGGGCCCAGATCGCCCGGGAAGCCGGCCTGGGTCCCCTGGCCGAAGCCATTTTGAATGACGCCGGATGCGATCCCTCCGTACTGGCGCAAAACTATCTGAATCCCGAAGCATCCATCAACGACACCAAGGCCGCCCTGGACGGAGCCCGCGACATACTGGCGGAACAATTTGCCGAAAATGCCGACTTGCTGGCCAATATGCGCGAACACCTGTGGGCCACCGGCCTGCTCTACGCCAAAGTGGTCGAGGGCAAGGAGTCCGAAGGAGCCAACTTTCGCGACTGGTTCGACTTCAAGGAGCCCCTGCGCACTCTGCCCTCGCACCGCATCCTGGCCTTGCTGCGCGGCCGCCAGCAAAGTGTGCTCGATTTGCGCCTGGGCCTGGAGGCTGACCTCGAACTGCAGAATCCGCATCCCTGCGTAGCGCGGACAGCCCGCTTTTTAAATATCGATGCGGGATTCGAGCCCGATGCGGCGCCTCGCGCCCGCTGGCTGGCCGAGGTTTGCCGCTGGACCTGGCGCGTCAAATTATTGACCACATTCGAATCCGAACTGATCGGCCGCTTGCGCGACAGTGCCGAAGAAGAAGCCATACGCGTTTTTGCCGCCAACCTGAAAGACCTGTTGCTCGCCGCTCCGGCCGGCCCGAAACCGGTAATGGGCCTGGATCCCGGCATACGTACCGGCGTCAAGGTGGCTCTTATCGACCCCACCGGCAAACTGCTCGATACCGCCACGATCTACCCGTTCGAGCCGCGCCGCGACCGGGAAGGTTCGATCAACACCCTGGCCGCATTGGCCGCCAGGCACAAGATCGAACTGGTCGCCATCGGCAATGGCACAGCCTCCCGTGAAACCGAGAAGCTGGTGGCCGACATGGTGGAAAAATTCCCCACGCTGTCGCCTACGCGTGTCGTTGTATCGGAAGCGGGCGCGTCCGTCTATTCGGCCTCGGAACTGGCCGCGCTGGAATTTCCCAATCTCGATGTCAGCCTGCGCGGCGCAGTGTCGATTGCGCGCCGACTGCAAGACCCACTGGCCGAACTGGTCAAAATCGAGCCCAAAGCCATTGGCGTCGGTCAGTACCAGCACGACGTCAACCAGCGGGAACTGGCACGTTCGCTCGATGCGGTCATCGAGGACTGCGTCAACGCGGTGGGCGTCGATGTCAATACGGCCTCGGCCCCTTTGCTGACACGAGTATCGGGGCTGAATTCCTCGCTCGCCAAAAACATCGTGGCCTGGCGCGACGATAACGGCCCATTTGCCAATCGCAAGATGCTGCTCAAGGTTTCCCGCTTCGGCGACAAGGCGTTCGAACAGGCCGCCGGTTTTTTGCGCATACCCAATGGCGACAATCCCCTGGATGCTTCATCGGTACACCCTGAAGCCTACCCCGTGGTGGAACGCATCCTCAAGAAGCTCAACACCGAAGCCCGCCAGATCATGGGACAGCAAGGCGGCCTGAAAGGGGTATCGCCAAGCGAATTCATCGACGAGCGCTTTGGCCTGCCTACCGTCAAGGATATTTTCGTCGAGCTTGAAAAGCCCGGCCGCGACCCGCGCCCGGAATTCAAGACAGCTCAATTCAAGGAAGGCGTCAACACAATCAATGATCTGCACACCGGCATGATTCTCGAAGGCGTCGTGACCAATGTTGCGAATTTCGGCGCATTCGTCGATATCGGAGTGCATCAGGACGGCCTGGTGCATATCTCGGCGCTGGCGGAAAAATTCGTCAAGGATCCGCGCGATGTGGTGCGGGTGGGCCAGACAGTGCAAGTCAAGGTTCAAGAGGTCGATGTGGCGCGCAAGCGCATCGGCCTGACCATGCGGCTCAACGACGATACCATGCCTTTGCGCCGCGGCAACGCGGAACGCAGCGAAGCCAGCTCAGGCAACCGGCGTCCTGCCGCCTCGCCTCGGCCGACCGAAGCGGCGGGCTTGGGCGCGATGGCCGCTGCCTTTGCCAAACTGAAAAAATAATCATTATGAATACCACCGCACAAGACACGGCTGCACAGCTGACAACTCTGATTGATCTGATCAGTTGCCATGACCTGGACGTCCACGAGGCGCGGCGTATCGTCAACCTCTGCCTCGAAGCGCAGGCCGATCCCGTCAAGGTCTTGAAAGAAAATTACGGCGACGATGCCGCGCGCCTGGTCGAATACGACCGGCCAGGGGTGACAGCATTCATTATTTTTATTGAGCTGGAAGACTACTTTGCCGTTTCGGATACCGTCGACGAGCTCTATGAGCAGATCGTCGAGGCGTTCGAACACCCGGCCCTGCCGGAGTATCCCTACAATAACAACACCTTCGAAACCGTCTCCGACTATTATCAATGGCTGGATCAGGAATTGCTTGTGCATCATCCCAAGTATCGCCTGATCAGTTTCGGCGAAAGCTATACCAACGATTTTCAAGTCGTGCTGGTGTACCGGGAAGATGTGCCGCAAATCATGAGCCTATGCACCCAGTTGGCGCTGCGCATCGAGCTGTGCGAATAGTCGGCGCTAGAATGTTTTTGGATCGAGTGTTTGCGGCATTCGACGGTTTGGTATTTGAAGACGCCGTCTATCGGGGATAGGGTCAGGACCGGCACGGCGTGCTTGATCCGGATCTACCTCGTCCAGGCGGGCGTCGGGCGAACTCGCGTCGCCCCGCGGCGCGGGACGCCACTCAGACAGCGCCCGCCGAAAGCCCCCGCCTTCCCTACGGTAGCATCCGGCGCACGCCTTACGCCGGTCCTGACCCTATCCCCGATAGACGGCTCGCGTTACGGCATGCCTAGAACGATTGCCTAGAACGATTGCCTAGAACGATTGCCTGGAATGGTGCACCTGGAACGGTGTGCCTGGAATCAACGTGCTTGCACCCACCGTTAATGGGCCTGCACCCATAGAACCGTTAACGCGCCCGCACTCATGCCTCTATCACGTGGCCACTACACCACGATGTGCCAAACCCTGGATTTACTAAGCGCCCGACGTCTCAACGTATCTCTCTATGCATTCCCTCAACGCAAGCCGCAGGGTGGGCGGTGCTGTGTAGTCCGGCGGTAGTCCAGCGCCGGGTGCTGACGGAGGGAAGGCGGGGGCTTTCGTCGGGCGCTGTCTGAGCCCGGCCTCGCGAGGCCGGGCGAGTTCGCCCGACGCCCGCCTGGACGAGGCAGACCCGGGTAGTCGGCTAGCGTAGCTAGCCGACCGCTGGACGTGCCGGACTACACAGCACCGCCCACCCTGTGGCGTCTTTATAGAACTACCCGTCCAAAGTAATAACCAAAACCTGAACGAACGGCTAAAAACGAAAGCAACTGAACCGCGTTCAGTACCGTAAACACCTGAACCAAAAATGCGCTAGACGCGCAACAACTGTGCATCGATCACGCGCGAAAGAATATTGAACGCCGGGCCGATTTCGTCAACAGGCACTCCTGCGTAGCCAAGCAGCAAACCTTTTTTCGCACTGCCGGCCTTCAGATAATAATTACTCAAAGGCCGCACCACCACTCCCGCCTCAAAAGCCTCGCGCGTTACCCGATGATCGTCTACGTAATCGGGCAGGGCCAGCACCAGATGCAGGCCCGCATGCTCGCCCACAATATCGAGCGCGTCGCCATAACGGCCTGCGATCGCGCCAATCAGACAAGTGCGGCGCCCGGCGTACAGATTGCGCACCCGCCTGATATGCGAAGTCAGATAGCCTTCACGGATGAATTCCGCCAGCACCGACTGCGTCATCAACTGCCCCTCTCGATAAAGCTCGGCGACCGCTCCCGAGAACGCCTCGGCCAGACCGTCGGGAACGACCAGATAACCCACGCGCAAGCCCGGAAACAAAGTCTTGCTGAAACTTCCCGCATACAGCACCAGCCCCGCGTCATCGAGTCCCTGCAATGACGGCAAGGGGCGGCTGCCAAAGCGGAACTCGCTATCGTAATCGTCTTCGATGATCCAGCACCCGTTTTGCCGCGCATATTCCAGCAACATCCGGCGTCGCGCAAGGCTCATGACCATCCCCAGCGGATATTGATGCGAAGGCGTCACGACGATCAATCTGGGGGGCGTCGCAAAATCGGCCGCCGTCGGACACATGCCCTCCTGATCCACACTGATCGGTACCGCTTTCAAGCCGGACGACAGCACCAGGTTGCGTACGCCCCAATACGAAGGCTCCTCGATCCAGACCACATCCCCCACCTGGCACAACAAGCGTGTCGCCACATCGATTGCCTGATGTATCCCGGTGGTCATGACGACCTGACGGGCGGTGCTGTTGACCGAACGCGCGCTGCTCAAATATTCCGAAATCGCCTGCCTCAGAGGCTCGTAACCGCCGGCGGGCGCATAACTCATCAACGCGGGCGCGGCACGGCGCCACTGTTTGTTCTGTATACGCACCCAGGCCTTGAGAGGAAATTCCGACACGTCCGGAATGCCGGGCATGAACGCACCTATCTGCCGATTCGAAAATCCAAGCCGATCCATCAAGTGCTGCCCGCGCTCGGACAGCCCACGGTTCAAAGGCTGCGCCTGGGCGCCGGTCTCCCCGCTCGCCTTGTCGAGAGGATCGTCGATAAGGTCCTGGCTCAGATCGGCAACATGCGTACCGCGACCGGTCGCCGCATTGACATAGCCTTCTATGGCCAGTTGCTCATACACCTGAATAACCGTATTGCGCGCAATGGCCAGGTCGACCGCCAGATTGCGGGACGACGGCAGCCGCGCCCCGGCCGTCAGGCGCCCGTCGAGAATCACGCGGCGAATCAATCGATACAGTTGCCGATAGGCGGGTTCGCCGGCTTCGGCATCCAGCCTCTGTTGCAACCAGTCCGCCAGAATGAAGGATTCCATAATTGGCTCTATAAAATTTGCCAGAATGGCTCTGGATTGTAGACCATAGTGTCGCTATAGTAATCGCTAGCGCACCACCCCATCGAGATAAGCGGATACGATCATGAGCAACCAGACCTGGCAGGAAAGAAAATCGGCAGCCATCCCGAACGGGATAGGAATCATGTGCGATTTTTACGTACAGCGCGCGCTGAATGCGGAAATCTGGGATATCGAAGGACGCCGGTATATCGATTTCGCGGCCGGCATTGCCGTCGCCAACACGGGCCACTGCCATCCAAAAATCGTTGCGGCAGTCCAGCAGCAGGCAAGCCAATTCACGCATACCGCCTTCCAGATCTCCCCTTATTCCTCATATGTCGAGCTGGCCGAAAAAGTCAATCGGGCAGCGCCGGGAAATCACAAAAAGAAAACCGCCTTTTTTACCACCGGTGCCGAAGCCGTCGAAAACGCCATCAAGATAGCCCGGGCGGCCACTGGCCGCACCGGCATCATTGCCTTTTCAGGCGCGTTTCATGGGCGCACGTTCATGGGCATGGCCCTGACCGGTAAAGTGGCGCCCTACAAGCTGGGGTTCGGCCCTTTCCCCGGCGAGATCTATCACGCTCCTTTCCCCAATGCACTGCATGGCGTCAGTTCGCAGGATTCGCTGGACGCCATTGAAGCGCTGTTCAAAACAGACATCGACCCCAAACGGGTCGCCGCGATTATCCTGGAGCCGGTACAGGGAGAAGGCGGTTTCTATGTGGCCCCCTTCGAATTCATCCGGGGCTTGCGCGCCTTGTGCGACAAACACGGCATATTGCTGATCGCCGATGAGGTGCAAACGGGCTTTGGCCGCACCGGAAAAATGTTCGCCATTGAATACAGCGGCGTCATTCCAGACCTCATGACCATGGCCAAGAGCCTGGCAGGCGGCATGCCGCTATCGGGCGTATGCGGCAAAGCTGAAATCATGGATGCGCCGGTTCCTGGCGCGCTGGGGGGCACCTACGCAGGCAATCCCCTGGCGCTGGCCTCCGCGCTGGCCGTCCTGGATATTATCGAAGACGAGCAGCTTCTTGCCCGAGCCAATGCGAGCGGCGAAAAATTGCGGGCAAGCCTGCGGGCGCTGCAGGCCATCACCCCTGAAATAGCCGATATCCGAGGATTGGGGGCTATGATAGCCGTTGAATTCAAGCACGCGGACTCCGGCAAACCCAATCCGGAGTTTGCCGGCCGGGTACAAAAAAATGCGCTGAAAAACGGGCTGATTCTGCTAACGTGCGGAATATACGGAAACGTCATCCGTTTTCTGTTTCCGCTGACCATCCCCGATCAGCTTCTCGACGAAGGGCTGCTCATTCTTGCCGACGCAGTCAAGTCATCCCGGGCATGACCGGAGCGCAGCCGGGACTTTTGTTAATCCATTATTAGCGAGTGCGAAACTATTTTGGCTCAAACAAATCCAGAACCCCTAGTCAGCTTCCAGAGCGTCCAGAAGTCCTATGACGGCGTGAACCTCGTCGTCAAAAACCTGGACCTGGACATCTATCCAGGAGAGTTCCTGTCCCTGCTGGGGCCCTCTGGCTCAGGCAAGACTACGTGCCTGATGATGTTAGCCGGCTTCGAATTTCCGACCAGCGGCGATATTTTTCTGGATCGGCAGCGCCTCAACAATGTACCGCCGCACAAGCGCAACATAGGCATGGTTTTCCAGAACTATGCCCTGTTTCCGCACATGACCGTTGAGAAAAACCTCGAGTACCCTCTCAATGTGCGCAAGGTCCCCGCGGCCCAGCGGGCCAGCCGCATCGACGACGCCCTGTCTATGGTGCAAATGAATGCCTTCGCCAAGCGCTACCCGGCCCAGTTGTCGGGTGGCCAGCAGCAACGCATTGCCCTGGCGCGCGCCCTGGTATTCGAACCCAAGCTGGTGCTCATGGACGAGCCCCTGGGCGCATTGGACAAACAGCTGCGGGAACATATGCAGCTGGAGCTCAAGGCCCTGCACAAGAAGCTGGGCATCACATTCGTCTACGTCACTCACGATCAAAGCGAAGCCCTGACCATGTCGGATCGCGTCGCCGTTTTCGACCAGGGGATCATCCAGCAAATATCGCCTGTGAATACACTGTACGAGTCGCCTTGCAACCGATTTGTGGCCGGATTCGTCGGTGACTGCAATCAGTTCGAAGGCGTAGTCCAGGCAAGCTCCGATGGCCGCTGTGTCGTGCATCTGGGCAATGGCACGGCCATTACCGGACTCAACATCGGCCAGGCACAGGTTGGCGCGCCCTGCATAGTTGCGATGCGACCGGAACGGATACGCATTGTCAGCGGCCAGGCCAGTCCGGACACCAACCTGATCCGCGCCACGGCGCTCGATCAGGTTTATTTTGGAGATCACGTGCGGCTGCGATGCAGCATTCCGCAAGCCTCTCCCTTTTTTGTCAAGCTACCGCTCAGTGACAGTAGCTCGATTCAATCCGTTGCCGCCGGCAGCGACATTCTGCTCCACGTCCCTCCCGAGCACGTCCGAGCATTCACTCCCTAGTTCTTCCCATTCCAATTTAAAAACCACGGAGACAACTTATGAATACCCATAAAATACTGTGCGCCCTGAGCCTGGCATCGGCCATGATGGCCCTGGGTTCCGGCGTGGCCAGCGCGCGCGATCTCACCGTCGTCAATTTCGGCGGCGCCAACGGCGATGCCCAGGACGCCGCGTTCATCAAGCCGCTGGAAAAACAGACCGGCAAAAAAATCATCACCGTTGCCTATAACGGCGAACAGGCCAAAGTCAAAGCCATGGTCGAAACTCACAATGTCGTGTGGGATGCCGTTGAAGTCGAAACCGGAGATCTGGGCCGCGGCTGCGATGAAGGCCTGTACGAAAAGCTCGACTGGTCAAAAATAGGCAACAAGGCGGACTACGTGCCGGAAGCCATACGCGACTGCGGCGTGGGGGCCTTCGTATGGTCGACCGCCTTGGCCTACAACGCCAAAACCCTGAAAACAGCGCCTAAAAGCTGGGCCGATTTCTGGGACGTGAAAAAATTCCCCGGCAAACGCGGCATGCGCAAAGGCGCCCACTACAACCTGGAATTCGCTCTGATGGCGGACGGCGTCGCCCCCAAGGATGTCTACAAAGTACTAAGCACGCCCGAAGGCGTAGACCGCGCTTTCAAGAAGCTCGACCAGCTAAAGCCCAACATTCAGTGGTGGGAAGCAGGCGCGCAACCTCCGCAAATGCTGGCTGCCGGCGACGTGGTCATGTCTACGGCCTATAACGGCCGCATCGACGCCGCGCAACGTGAAGGACAACCGCTGCAGGTCGTCTGGAACCAGAGCATCTACGACCTGGACTACTGGGTCATCCCCACCGGCACACCCAACAAGGCGGCCGCTGAAAAATTCATCAGCTTCGCCACGTCCACCGGACCTCAAATTGCCTACGCCCAGCATATTGCCTACGGACCCGTAAACAAACAGGCCATCGGCAAACTCGACTCCAAGACCCTGGCCAATCTGCCCAACTCGCCCGAAAACGGCAAGAACGCCTTGTTCTCCGACAATTCGTTCTGGACCGACCATGGCGAAGAACTGGATCAGCGCTTCACCGCCTGGGCGGCCCGCTAGGACCTGACCGTCTCTTAAAAACCTGGCGTTCCTCTTGCCGTTCGCGGCGGGAGACGCCATCCAGGCAAACTCAGCGATGACAGCGACGATTACAAACAACGATGCGCATGCAATCAGGCATGCCATGCGGGCCGCCGAACGCAAACGGAAATGGCGCGCGTTCTTTCTGGTCGCCCCCCTGGCCCTGTTCCTGCTGGTCATTTTCGTCATACCTATCGGCGCCCTGCTCCAGCGCGCCGTCGAAAATCCGGAAGTCATCGCCACACTGCCCAAAACCCTGGAAACGCTAAAGGGCTGGGACGGCAGCACTGCCCCGAGCGATGCCGCCTATGCCGCGCTGGCGGCAGACCTGGGCAAGGCCAAAGGATCAAGCGCCGCCGGCGGCCTCGCCCGCAGGCTCAATTACGAGATCCCGGGCTACCGTTCTCTGATTTTCAAAACCATACGCCGCATGCCTCTGACAAGGCCGGACGGCAAGACACTGAGCGACGCGGATATCCGCACCCGTCTCATCCAGATCGACAAACACTGGTCGGAGCTGCCATTTTGGCAGGCGATCGCCAGCAACAATACGGCGTATTCTCCGTACTACCTGCTCGCTTCTCTCGACCTGAAACAAAACGCCAAGGGCGATATCGTCAGGGCTCCGGCGGGCACATCGGCATTCCTGGATATATTCGGCCGCACATTCCTGATCAGCGCCGTGGTAACCATACTGACACTGATCCTGGGCTTCCCGCTGGCCTACTGGATCACGACACTGTCCAAACGCCGGGCAAACCTGGTCATCATCTGCATACTGATCCCCTTCTGGACCTCGGTGCTGGTGCGTATTGCCGCCTGGATCGTGCTGTTGCAGCGCCAGGGCCTCGTCAACAAGGCGCTTATAAGCACAGGCATTACCGATGCCCCCATCGCCTTGCTGTTCAACCGGGTCGGTGTATATATCGCCATGACCCACATCTTGCTGCCCTTTATGATCCTGCCCATATTCAGCGTGATGCAGTCCGTACCCAATACCTGTCAGCGCGCGGCGATTTCCCTGGGCAGTCATCCCTTCGCGGCATTCTGGCGCGTGTATGTGCCGCAAACCTATCCAGGCATAGGCGCCGGAACGCTCCTGGTCTTCATCATCGCCATCGGCTACTACATCACCCCCGCCCTGCTGGGCGGAGCCAGCGACCAGATGATCAGCTACTACGTTGCCTACTTCACCAATCAAACCATCAACTGGGGCATGGCCAGCGCGCTGGGCTTCATCCTGCTGATCGGCACATTGCTGCTGTACTCGCTATACCGCAGGCTGTCGGGCCGGGAACTGGGGCTAGGCTGACATGGAAAAAATCCGCTCTCTCAAATTCCCGCCCTACACATCCAGGGTGGAGCGTGCGTGGCACTACGGCCATCGCCTGATTTGCCTGCTGATCCTGGTTTTCCTGCTGCTGCCCATACTGGTGATGATTCCGCTGTCTTTCAGCGACAGCACATTGCTGCTCTACCCCATCCAGTCGTTCTCGTTCAAATGGTATAGCGCACTGTTTCATTCGGACGACTGGATCCGCGCCGCCAAAAACAGTTTTATCGTTGCGCCATCGGCCACGCTGATCGCCACCGTGCTGGGCACGCTGGCCGCCGCCGGCCTGCACCGTATCGAATTTCACGGCAAGGGATTGCTCATGGCAGTCCTGATTTCACCCATGATCGTTCCGCTAGTGGTGGTGGGCGTCGGGATCTATCTGTTTTTTGCACCTTACGGGCTTGTCAACAACTACAGCGGGCTGATTCTGGCGCATGCGGCGCTCGGTGCTCCTTTTGTTCTCACCACCGTCACGGCCACCCTGCAAGGCTTCAACGATAATCTGATACGAGCCAGCTACAGCCTGGGCGCCAATCCGCTGCGCACGTTTTTCAAAATCACACTGCCCATTATTGCGCCTGGCGTGATCGCCGGCGCCCTGTTTGCATTTGCCACGTCCTTCGATGAAATCGTGGTAACCCTTTTTCTGGCAGGGCCCGAGCAGGCTACCCTGCCGCGCCAGATGTTCACCGGCATACGCGAAAACATCAGCCCCATCATCGCCGCCGTGGCCACCATACTGATCATCTTCTCGACCGCCCTGCTGCTCACCCTGGAGTGGTTGCGCGGACGCGCCCAGGCCAAGACCGTCGCCAGCGGCGGCACTCCAGGGCACTGATAAAGCGTCAATAGATATCGGGGTCCGGAATATCGCCCGCCCGGGCCAGCAGTTCAAAATCACACCCCAGATTGGCCTGGCTGACTTGCTGGGCAAACAAGGCTCCATAGCCACGCGCATACTTCGGCGCGGGCGGAGCCCAGGCCCAGGACTTCGGCGGCACTGGTCATGGCCGAGGCCGTGCCCATCGTCATGCAATGACCCGGCGAACGCGAAATGCCCTGCTCTATTTCACCCCACTGTTGTGCAGTGATGTTGCCAGCCCGCAATTCCGTCCAATATTTGAATTTGCGCCAGGCGCGACCGGTGGCCAAAGGTGCGCATGCCTTCGGCGGCCAGCCAGCGGGCGCTTCTGAGCGGGGTATTTTTCATGGCTGGTGCGCGCTCGCCTGCAGCAAGGCCTTGGTGTAGCCCAGCGCAAAAGACATGAAACGCTCGCGATTGGGATCCTGGTCGGACACCGGTACATGATCCGGGCACAGCGGCCCCTGATACCCGACGCGCCGGTAGTTCAACAATGCCTGGTACATGTCGACATCGCCCTCGTCAGGGAACACTTCGGAAAAATCAAGGTAGCCCCCCTTGATATTGCGGAAATGAACCATGAATATGCGTTTGCCGAATCGCTCTATGGCTTCCATGACGGCGGCATGCGGGTCGGCCGACATCTCGGCCACCGTACCCTGGCAAAAATTCAAACCGTGAACCGGGCTGGAGCTTAGCGCCAGAAAACGCGCAATGCCGTCGAGCGAACCCATGACGTGCTCGACGCCATTCAGCCCGCCGACGGGATAGGCCGGGTCATGCGGATGACAGGCCAGTTTGACGCCCACTTCCTGCGCCACCGGAACCAGCCCGGATACCAGGAATTCGATGGCTTTCCAGCCATCGGCTTGGCTCACTTCGGGAACCTGGCGCGCCATTTGCTGCCCGCACAAGAGACTGGAATCCGCGCCTCCCTCTTCCTGGTTCGAGGGATAGCCTACTCCCCAGTACGAAAACTGACGGTCCGCATCCGGCGAGTACTCGCTCAGGCTGAAACTGGAATAACGGCATCCGCCACGCCCTTCGCGCAAGGCCGTGCGGGTAATGCCGACCATCTGCACGTTGTACTTGAGGCAGGGGATCCCCGCCGCCGCCGCGATACGGATATTGTCCTGCAACACCTCCAGGTGCCGTTGAGCGGCCTCCCTGTCCACCAGAGACGTCAGCAGTATCGACCCCACATCCAGGGCAAAGACATCGATCTTCAAACCGAAACTTTCGATCCATTGGCGATAGGCCGTCAGCTTGTCTTTATTCCATCGGCCATCGTCCGATGCCAGCAGCTCGGTGCCGCGATTGTCGATAACCACTCTTTCCACGCCCAACTGGGCGGAAAGACGCAGGCGATTGGCATCGGGGTTGATCAACTGTTCTGAAATATACATAGTGTCTACTTTCTTATGCCTTGGGCTTCAGGTGATAGCCGCGTCCGCCATAATCGAAATCCACCAATTCGCAGATCGGCGCGCCGGGATCGGCCGCCGAGGCATAGTACGCGCGGATTTCCTTGATCAGTCCGCTGGCTTCATCGAAGACATACCATTCGTCGCCCCGCAGGGCTGTGTGCCTGGCCGTTTTCCAGTGTGTCCATTCGATCACCGCTTCGGGCTCTGTGGACGAGCACAACACTTTTTCTATGGTCCAGCGAGACCCCAGGTTTTCAACGCACCATACCCACTTGCGGGCAATGACGTCGGCTCCGCGCCAGGGAATTTCAGGCAAGCCGGGCGGGAAATAATGCACGGCATCCGGAGTAAAACAAGCGATCAGCGCCTGGTAGTCGGCCGCATTGCAGGCATCGAAATAGCGGCGTATGGCCGCTTCCATGAATTGAGGAGTGAGCTTAGCCACTGATTTTCTCCGCGCGGATATCAACCGCCCTGGCGGGGTCGGAACCCTGCTTGATCCATGCCTGATAGTCGGCCCGCGTTTGATCGTTGGGTGGGTACAGGCCATATAGTTTTTCGCCCGCCGCCATCCGTATCGCCAGGTAGGCCTCGAAAGCATCCTGCTTTTCGCCGTCGTCGGCCAGTTGCGCGGCCAGATGACGGGGAATCACGGTAATCCCGTCGCCATCGCCCACAATGATATCGCCAGGATATACGGCCACCTCGGCGCAACTGATGGGAACCTGCAAATCGGCCGCATGATGGTATGACAAACGAGTCGACGCCGTGACCTCGCGGGCATAGGCCGGAATCGCCATTCGGGAAATTTCCTGACCGTCGCGCAAAGACCCATCAGTGACTATGCCCGCCACGCCCTTGATCATCATGTGCGTCAGCAGCATATTGCCGGCCGACGCCGCACGCGTGTCATTGCGGCTATCGATGACCAGCACCTGGCCGGGGCCGATTTGATCGACCGCATCCCATTGCAGATTATCCGGATTCGAAAAAGGAGTGAGGGTCGCGTAGGTGTCGATATCTTCACGGGTGGGAATGAAGCGCATGGTATACGCCTCGCCGGCGAATTTCGCACAATTCGGATTGAGCGGTTTCAGCCCCACCAGAAAGCATTGCTTCAGGCCATGCTTGAACAATTGGGTTGTCAGCGTACCGCTGCTGATGTTCTTGAGCCGCTCTATGACCTGCGAAGATACAGGTACCGGTTTCCTGCCATGTGGTGCGCCCAACTCTCTCTCCTGGAAATTGCCATCTAATTAAAAATGAAAGCGCTTTCATATTCAAAGATTTAAAAATCCATAGATATGGAAGCGCTTTCATTAAATCATGTTTGCGGCTACCATGTCAATATTCCACACCCTACTTTCTGCGAAAAACACTGTGCGCAACACCCCCCCCAAACCCAGAGCCGGCGCGGCATCCACCAACCGCATGGAAGACGTGGCCCTCGAGGCCCAGGTCGCGCTGGTTACTGTCTCCCGCGCCATCAACCATCCTTCGCAGCTTGCTCCCAGGACACTGGAAAAAGTACAGGCCGCCATACAGAAACTGGGCTATGTGCCCAATTTGACGGCCGGCAGCCTGGCCTCGGCTAAAACCCGCATCATCGCCGCCGTCGTCCCCACCATATCGAATTCTTTTTTTTCGGAAACCATCGAGGCCCTGGCCAATACGCTCGACCAGCACGGCTACCAATTGCTGCTGGGTCAAACCTTTTATCGAGAGGCCAATGAAACCAAAATCGTCGAGGCATTCCTGGGGCGCCGGGTCGACGGCATCGTGCTGACCGGCATACATCACGAAAAAACGCTGGTGGAACGGCTCAAGGCTTCAGGCATCCCTGTGGTCGAAATGTGGGAGCACGGCCCCCATCCCATCGATATGCTGGTGGGGTTTTCGAATTTCGACGCAGGCCGCGCCGCGGCCCGTTTCCTGATAGCCAGGGGCTACAGGCAGCTCGGTTATCTGGGCGGCTACGAACATCGATCGCAGCAACGCTTGCAGGGACTGCGCCAGGAAGCAGGGCAACATACCAATGTATCGGTTCACGCCATAGAAACGGCATCACCCTCGCCCATCGAAAACGGTGTCGCCAGCCTGCTTGAATTAAAGAAACAGGCCCCCGGCCTCGACGCTGTTTTTTGCAGCAACGACATGCTGGCGGCCAGCGCCATCTACGAGTGCGCGCGCCAGAACTGGAAAGTTCCCGGCGATATCGCGATCATGGGCTTTGCCGATCTGCCTATCGCCAGCGCCTGCCATCCGCGGCTCACCACCATACGCGTGCACCGCAAGGCAATGGGAGAATCCACCGCCCGATTGCTGCTCGACCGTCTGCAAGGCCGTCCAATTGCCTCGATGGCCCAGGACCTGGGCTTTGATGTAATCGAGCGTGAAAGCGCCTAGGAAACGAAGACGCAGGACCCCGCCCCTGCACCACCTCTTATTCCGCATCCAGTTCGCGCAGCGCTTCGCGCAGTTGCGGCAATTGGCTTGCGACAAGGCGGCCAACCACGGCATTCTCGATGCGCAGGCTGACAACTCCTTCGTGCTCGGTGAATAGCTCGTCCAGGATTCCGGACCGCAAGGCCTGAATCGCCTGCCCCGATTGACGGGGGTTGGCAAAAGGCTCGGACAACAAAAGCTCCTGGCCATCGGCTGCCAGCAAACGAAAGCGAAAATCACCCGCCTCATCGCGGAAGCTGACAAACCGGGCTTTCTTACCGCCCGACTTTTCTTTTGCCTTGCCTTTTGCAACGGTTTTTGCGGCCTGGCGCAGCCCCACGGCTTCACGCAACTCGGCCATCAGCGGCGCCGACAATTTGCGCGCCTTGGCGGCCCCTTCCTGCAATATCGATTCAATGCGTTCGGGCTGCGACATCAATTCGATATAGCGCAAACGCATGGGCGCGAGTTCCCGCTCAAGGCGTTCGCACAGCATTTGCTTGGCGTCGCCCCATCCCAGCCCTTCTTCAAGCAGTCGGCGAAAATCGGCGGACTCGTCAGGCGCCGCAAAAGCGCGATATATCGTATAAAGATGCGAGCCCTCGGCATCCTTGGGCTCACCCGGCTGGCGCGAATCCGTGACAATCCGCATGACGGCGGCACGCAAGGCTTTGGCGCCGCCCTCGAACAAGGGAATGGTGTTGTCATAGCTTTTGGACATCTTCCGCCCGTCAAGCCCTGGAAGGGTCGCCACGTCTTCCTCGATCTGAACCTCCGGCAAGACGAAATACTCTTTGCCGCCGCCGTACAAATGGTTGAAGCGCTGAGCAATATCGCGCGTCATCTCCAGATGCTGGATCTGATCCCGGCCCACAGGCACCTTATTGGCGTTGAACATGAGAATATCGGCAGCCATGAGGATGGGATAGGAAAACAGCCCCATCGTGATCCCGTCGTCGGGTTCAAGCTGCTTGAGCTCATTCTGATCGACCGAGGCCTTGTAGGCATGTGCACGATTCATGAGCCCTTTGGGGGTCACGCAGGTCAGCATCCAGCACAGTTCGGGAATTTCAGGGATGTCGGACTGGCGATAAAACGTGACTTTATCGGTATCGAGCCCGGCCGCAATCCAGGTGGCGGCAATTTCCAGGCGTGAACGGGCGATGCGTTCGGGATCGTCGCATTTGATCAGGGCGTGATAATCGGCCATGAAATAAAAAGCATCGACCTCGGGCTGCGCGCTGGCCCGGATCGACGGGCGGATTGCCCCGGCGTAATTGCCCAGATGCGGAGTTCCGGATGTCGTAATGCCTGTCAATACACGGGTATTCATAAGTCGTGGTCTGCTGGAAGGTGGTAATGGATAGAAAATCCCTGGGCCCTGATCGCCGACACTGCGGAGATCAAAGAGTGACGGCCGCCCTGCGCTCCGACTCCAGGTATTCGCGGGACTGCATCTCCATGATACGGGAAACGGTACGGTGAAATTCGTTGGCCAAAGCACCGTGGGTATATAGCTCGTCGGGTTTGCACTCGGCCGAAATGATGAGCTTGATTTTGTGATCATAAAACACGTCGATCAGCCAGGTAAACCGCCGTGCTTCCGAAGAGTGCCGCGGCCCCATGCAGGGTACGCCCGAAAGAATCACGGTATGAAACCGGCTGGCCATGTCGAGGTAATCGATTTGCGAACGGGGGCCGCCGCATAATGTGACGAAATCAAACCATACAATGCTGCCGCTCAGGGCAATGGCCCTGATCTCGCGACCTTCGATCGTCAACACCGGATCTTGCGGCGCCGTATCCGACAGCCGCTCGAAAGCGGCTCGCAACTCGCCGTCGGTATTGTCGGTAATGGGCGTCATGTACACACGCAGCTGTTGAAGGGCAAGACGGCGGTAATCGACTCCCGCATCGACATTAAGTATATCCATGCGATCCTGGATCAGTTTGATCGCGGGCAAAAGCCGATCGCGCTGCAAGCCATCCGGATACAGGGTCGACGGCTCGTAATTCGAAGTCATGACAAAGGAGGTGCCCAGTTCGAACAGCTTGCGCAAAAGACGATAGAGAATCATCGCATCGGCAATATCCGATACGTGGAACTCGTCGAAGCAAATCAGGCGATAGCGCCGGGCAACGCGGCGCGCCACTTCGTCAAGAGGATCCTGCTGGCCCTTGACCTCCCCGAGCTCGCGATGCACCCCGCGCATGAACTCGTGAAAATGCAGGCGTGTCTTGCGTTTGACCGGGACCGTAAGATAGAACGCGTCCATCAGGAAGCTCTTGCCGCGACCCACTCCGCCCCACAGGTATATGCCGCGAGGAACATCGGGCCGATTGAAGATCTTCTTCAGACCGTTGGAGCGAGCCTGCTTGAAAGCCAGCCAGTCATCGAAGTAGCGCTGCAAGCGGTCGACGGCGGCCAATTGGGCTGCGTCGGGTTGATAGCTGCGCTCCACAAGCGCCTTCTGATAATACTCGCGAACATTCATAAAAAAACCGGACTCGCAGAAACGAAAAAAGGGGCGGTCAGGCGCCCGCCCCTTTTAAAAAGCGCATGCTTGCGCCGCGCGCAATAGGCTTAAAAATTCAGCGCACGCTTGTCGACAGCCAGCGCAGCCTCTTTGAGGGCCTCGGACAAGGTCGGATGAGCATGGCAGATTCGGGCTATATCTTCAGCCGCACCGCGGAACTCCATGATGGTGACAGCTTCGGCAATCAGTTCGGAGGCCATTGGCCCGACGATATGCACACCCAGGACTTCATCGGTGCTGGCGTCGGCCAGTACCTTGGCAAATCCGGTCGTGTCTCCCAAGGCGCGAGCGCGGCCATTAGCCAGAAACGGGAAACTTCCGGCCTTGTATTGGCGGCCTTCCGTTTTCAACTGCTGTTCGGTTTTGCCCACCCAGGCGATCTCGGGCGAAGTGTAAATAACCCAGGGTATGGTATCGAAGTTGACATGTCCGTGCTGCCCGGCAATGCGTTCCGCCACGGCCACACCTTCCTCTTCGGCCTTGTGCGCCAGCATGGGGCCACGAACCACATCACCCACGGCCCACACATTGGGCAAATTGGTTTTGCAGTCGGCGTCGACCAGCACAAAGCCGCGCTCATCGAGCTTGAGCCCGACGGTTTCGACACCCAGTCCCTGAGTGTTGGGTACACGGCCAATCGAAACGATGAGCTTGTCGACCACCAGTTTATGCTCGGCGCCGGCAGCATCGGTGTAGGGAATAGTGATGCTCTTGGCCGCAGCCTTGACTTCACCAATCTTGACACCGGTTTGTATGACAAGGCCTTGCTTGGCGAATGCCTTTTGGGCTTCTTTGGCAACCTGCTGATCGGCCGCGGCGAGAAAATCGGGCATGGCTTCGAGTATGGTGACCTCGGCGCCCAGACGGCGCCAGACGCTGCCCATTTCAAGACCGATCACACCGGCGCCAATCACGCCGAGTTTTTTGGGAACGGAAGGAATGCTGAGCGCGCCATCGTTGGACACGACCTGTTTTTCGTCGAAAGGCAGTCCGGGCAAGGCGCGCGCGGACGAACCCGTCGCCACGATCACGTGCCTGGCCACCAGATCTTCATCCGAGGTGCCGGAGACCTTGATCGACCAGCCTCCGTCGACCTGCGCCACAAATGAACCGGTGCCGTGAAAGAACGTTATCTTGTTCTTTTTGAACAAGTACATAATGCCGTCGTTGTTTTGCTTGACGACATTGTTCTTGCGGCCAAGCAGCGTATCGAGCTTAAGCCCGACTTCTTTGATCTCGATGCCGTGCTCGGCAAAATGATGGTTGGCCTGCTCGTAATGCTCGGACGACTGCAGCAAAGCCTTGGATGGAATGCAACCGACATTGGTGCAAGTCCCGCCCGGTGCCGGTTTTCCGTCGGCGGTGCTCCAGGCGTCGATGCATGCAACGGTCATGCCCAATTGAGCGGCGCGAATCGCAGCAACATACCCGCCGGGCCCAGCGCCAATAACGACAGCGTCGAATTGTTTAGCCATTTTTTCACTCGATAAAATTGTTGATAACGCAAGCCTGCACGCGCTATGTCAAAAGAAGGGCACCGCCCGCCTGACAGACTGCCATGACAAGTTTTATGCGATGCTCAAACGACAGGCCCCGGCGCTCCCGCAAGCGGTTTCGCGCCGAAGCCCTACCATGCGATTGCTAACCCGGCGCCTTATACATCGAGCAACAGACGTTGCGGATCTTCGAGCGCTTCCTTGATGGCGACCAATGCCAGAACCGCCTCGCGGCCATCAATGATCCGGTGATCATAGGACAAGGCCAGATAATTCATGGGACGAATCACGATTTGACCGTTTTCGACAACCGCCCGGTCTTTGGTGGCGTGTATGCCCAAAATGGCCGCTTGCGGCGGATTGATGATGGGCGTTGACAACATCGAACCAAACACACCGCCGTTCGATATCGAGAATGTACCGCCGGTCAGCTCTTCAAGACCCAGCTTGCCGTCGCGGGCGCGGGCGCCGTATTCGGCAATTTGCTTCTCGATGTCGGCGATCGACATTTGATCGACATTGCGCAAAATGGGCACGACCAGACCACGCGGGCTGCCTACGGCAATGCCGATATCAAAGTAGCCGTGATAAATGATGTCCTTGCCATCGACCGATGCGTTGACTACCGGATATTTCTTGAGCGCCGCCATGGCCGCCTTGACGAAGAAAGACATGAAGCCCAGCTTCACACCGTGCTCTTTCTCGAACTTTTCCTTGTATTTGTTGCGCAGGTCGATGACGCCTTGCATGTTCACTTCGTTGAACGTAGTGAGAATCGCATTTTCGGATTGCGATTGAAGCAGACGCTCGGCAACACGCGCACGCAAGCGGCTCATGGGCACGCGTTGCTCGGGCCGGCCATCGAGAGACAAAGTGGGCGGGGCCACAGGCGCCGCGGCCTTGGGAGCGGGAGTGACACTGGCTTGCAAGGCATCGCCCTTGGTAATGCGACCGCCACGGCCTGAACCCTCGACCGAAGCCGGATCGACGCCCTTATCGGCCAGGATCTTTCCCGCGGCCGGCGAGGCAATCGCAGACGCTGCTGGCGCGGCCACGACGGGAGCGGCTGCTGGAGCAGCCGGAGCAGCAGCAGCCGCTGCGACTGGCGCCGCCGCGGTCGCCTTGGCTGTGGTATCGATACGAGCCAGCACCTCGCCCGCAGTAACCGTGCTGCCGTCGCCTTTGACGATTTCGCTCAGTACGCCGGAAGACGGGGCAGGTACTTCAAGCACCACTTTATCGGTCTCGACTTCGATAAGGATTTCGTCTTCGGTGACGGCTTCGCCGGGTTGTTTTTTCCAGTTGAGCAAAGTCGCTTCGGAAACCGATTCCGAAAGCTGGGGAACGAGAACGTCAGTAATAGCCATAATTTTTAGTCCGTTATTTAAAAATATTCGTTACTTGGTCAGCATGTAGCCTTTGAACTTGGGCGCAAGAGCCGCTTCGAGCAAGGCCTTTTGCTGTTCCTGGTGCTTGGCCAGGTAACCCACCGCCGGCGAGGCCGAAGCGGCGCGGCCGGCATAACCAAGTCGTTGACCTTCTGCCATATTCTCGTACAAATGGTGCTGAATATAAAACCAGGGGCCCTGGTTCTGTGGCTCGTCCTGAACCCAGACGATTTCCTTGGCCTTGGAGTATTTTTGCAACTCGGCCTGAAATGCCTTGTGGGCAAAAGGGTACAGCTGTTCGATACGCAGGATGGCGGTATCGGTACGGCCTGCCTCGGTCCGGGCATGGACCAGGTCGTAGTACACCTTGCCCGAGCAAACCAGGACGCGTTTGACCTCGTCGGCCTGGATGCTTTCGTCTTGCTCGCCAATGACCGGCAGGAACTGGCTGGTGACCAGGTCGGACAGCGGCGACGTGGCGTCTTTGTTGCGCAACAGGGACTTGGGCGTAAAGATGACCAACGGCTTGCGAAACGGCCGAATCATCTGGCGGCGCAAGACATGGAAAATCTGCGCGCCGTTGGTGGGCTGCACAACCTGGATGTTATTGTCGGCACACAACTGCAGGAAGCGTTCGATACGCGCCGACGAGTGCTCCGGACCCTGCCCTTCGTAGCCGTGCGGCAGCATCAGGGTCAAGCCGCATTGCCGGCCCCACTTGGCCTCGCCCGAAGTAATGAACTGGTCGATAACCACTTGCGCGCCGTTGACGAAGTCGCCGAACTGGCCTTCCCAGATTGTCAGGGTATTGGGCTCGGCCGACGCATAGCCGTATTCAAAACCCAGCACGGCTTCTTCGGAAAGCACCGAATCGATGACCGTGAAAGGCGCCTGGTTCTCGGAGACGTTCTGCAAGGGAATATACGTGCCGTCGTCCCAACGCTCGCGCTTCTGGTCGTGCAACACGGCATGGCGATGAGAAAACGTGCCGCGCCCTGAATCCTGGCCAGTGATGCGTATGGCGTACCCGGATGAAACCAGGGTTGCAAAGGCCAGGTGCTCGCCCATGCCCCAATCGAGCTTCTGCTCGCCGTGCGCCATATTGCGGCGATCGTTGAGCAATTTGTTGACCAGCGGGTGCACGGTAAAGTTGTCGGGTATTGTTGTGATCTTTTCGCCGATACGCGTCAGTTCGGCCAGAGGCACGCCTGTATCGGCCTGGTCGGTCCATTTGGCGCCCAGAAAGGCAGACCAGTCGGTCGAGTACTTGTTCTTGAAATCGGTCAGAACCGGCTCGATGGTGCGCTGGCCATCTTCCATGAGTTGGCGGTAATCCTTGACCAATTGATCCGGCTCGCCTTCAGCCAGGATGCCTTGTGCAACCAGCTTGTCGCCATACAACTTGCGGGTGCCCGGATGCTTGCCTATGCTTTTGTACATAAGGGGCTGGGTCAGCGAGGGAGTGTCCTGCTCGTTGTGGCCAAGCTTGCGGAAGCAAACGATATCGACCACCACATCGTGATGGAACTGCAGGCGATAATCGAGCGCCAGTTGCGTAACATACACCACGGCCTCGGGATCGTCGCCGTTGACATGGAAAACCGGTGCCTCGATCATTTTGACGACATCGGTACAGTACAGCGTGGAACGCGTGTCGCGTGGATCGGATGTCGTGAAGCCGATCTGGTTGTTGATCACGATATGCAGGGTGCCGCCGGTGCCGTAACCACGAGTCTGTGCCAGGTTGAGGGTTTCCATGACCACGCCCTGCCCTGCAAACGCGGCGTCGCCGTGGACCAGAACCGGCAGTACTTCGTTGCCCTGATGATCGCCGCGGCGATCCTGGCGCGCGCGTACGCTGCCTTCAACCACCGGATTGACGATTTCGAGATGCGAGGGGTTGAACGCCAGCGACAGATGCAGAGGACCGCTGCGCGTGGAAAGATCGCTGGAAAAACCATTATGGTATTTGACATCGCCATCGGAGAGGCCCTCGGCGTGCTTGCCTTCGAACTCGGCGAACAGGTCGCCGGGCATCTTGCCCATGATGTTGACCAGCATATTGAGACGGCCGCGGTGAGCCATGCCGACCACGATCTCCTGGACGCCGTTTTCGCCTCCGTGGTTGACGACTTCATCCATGGAGGCGATAAAGCTTTCGCCGCCCTCGAGAGAAAAGCGCTTCTGCCCCACATATTTGGTGTGCAAGAAGCGCTCCAGGCCCTCGGCTTCGGTCAACTGCTGCAATATATGACGCTTGCGCTCCGATGAATAAGGCGGCACGCCACCGGTGGACTCCAGGCGCTCCTGGATCCAGCGCTTGGCAGCCGGGTCGGAGATATGCATGAACTCGGCGCCCACGCTGCGGCAGTAGGTATCGCGCAATGCCTTGAGCATGTCGCGCATGGTCATGGTATCGGCTTTGGTGAAATAGGTATTGGTTGCCGCGTACACCTGATCGAGATCGGACTCGGCCAAGCCATAAAAACTGGGATCGAGCTCGGGAATGACAGGACGATCGTGGCGCTTGAGCGGATCGAGCTCGGCGAACCGGGAACCCAGCGAGCGATACGCGGCAATCAGCGATTGCACATACACCTGCTTGTTGGCGACCGACAGATCCGGCTCTTGGGCGCGCGCTACAAAGGCATTGGCCCTGGCACGCTGCGCAAAAGACTCCACAATGGGCGCATGCGCCTGATCGCGCGTGATCTCATTGCCATCCGTAGCAGGCAAATGCTGCAATTGATCGAAGTAATCGCGCCATTGATCACTGACCGAACCCGGATTATCCAGGTAGGACTCGTAGAGTTCCTCTACATATGGGGCGTTACTGCCGAAAAGGTATGAATTGGATTGAAGTTCTATTTCCGATGACATAAATGCGCTTCACCTATCCGAGTGTCTCACTCGTTTGATGCAGGGAACAACCTTCCGCGACACGGCCAGACCGGTTAGCGGATAGCGGGGCAGAAGGCAACGTACGACGCCTTGATAAGCCGTATTCGCAGTAGTATAACCCTGAACAATTTATAAAGTAACGCCAAAGGGAAACCCACACCGTAAATAATGTCAAGACGTTGGCATTAACAAACACCCCGATATGCAGCCTGCAATATTGCGCTGCAAAACCACGCAAGCGAAAACTCTGCTGAAATACCGCTTTCAGGCAAAAGAGGAAAGTCCGCGGGTCTCGGCCGTCAATGGCCAGGAGCATACTGGACTCGAACATGCTCCTTTAGAATACCGCTCCAAATCGCCTTTGCATTTTTAAAAAATTTATAAACCCGTATTTACTATTCAGCACATTATCCTGGAGCTTTTCCATCATGGACGCCAACGCCGATCTCAACAAACTAGCACTCGATTATCATGCCTACCCCACTCCAGGCAAAATCTCGGTCACCCCCACCAAAACCCTGGCGAACCAGGACGATTTATCGCTGGCCTACTCGCCGGGCGTCGCCGCGGCATGCATGGCCATACACGCCGACGGCGAGACAGCCGCGTCCAAATACACATCGCGCTCCAATCTGGTGGGCGTGGTCACCAACGGCACGGCCGTGCTGGGCCTGGGCAATATAGGCCCGCTGGCCGCCAAGCCCGTCATGGAAGGCAAAGGCTGTCTGTTCAAGAAATTCGCCGGCATCGATGTGTTCGATATCGAGCTGAACGAAACCGATCCGGACAAGCTGGTCGATATCATTGCCGCCCTCGAACCCACCCTGGGAGGGGTAAACCTCGAGGATATCAAGGCTCCGGAATGCTTCTACATCGAGAAAAAGCTGCGCGCGCGCATGAAGATCCCGGTTTTTCACGACGACCAGCACGGTACCGCCATTATCTCCTCGGCCGCCATCCTGAATGGCCTGAAAGTCGTCAACAAGAAGATGGCGGACGTCAAGCTCGTCTGCTCGGGCGCCGGAGCCGCGGCCATTGCCTGCCTGGACCTGCTTGTACACCTGGGCATCCAGCGTTCGAACATTTATGTGGTCGACTCGCGCGGAGTCATCTGGGCCGGCCGTGAACAAAATATGGAAGCCAACAAGGCGCGCTATGTGCAAAACACCGATGCGCGCACACTGGCCGATGTCTGCCGCGACGCCGATGTGTTCCTGGGCTGTTCAGCGCCCGGCGTACTGACCGCCGATATGGTCAAGACCATGGCCCCCAGCCCGCTGATCCTGGCCTTGGCCAACCCCGAGCCCGAAATCCGCCCCGAAATCGCCAAGGAGGCCCGTCCCGACTGCATTATTGCCACGGGACGCTCCGACTATCCCAACCAGGTCAACAACGTTCTGTGTTTCCCGTTTATTTTCCGCGGAGCGATGGACGTCGGAGCCTCGGTCATCAACGAAGAAATGAAGCTGGCCTGCGTCAAAGCCATTGCCGATCTGGCCCAGGCCGAGCAGAACGACGAAGTGGCCAGTGCCTACGCCGGCCAGGAGCTGTCGTTCGGCCCCGACTACATCATTCCCAAGCCCTTCGACCCGCGCCTGATCGTAAAAATCGCGCCGGCAGTCGCCGCCGCCGCGGCAGCCTCGGGTGTGGCGGCCCGGCCCATCGAAGACATGGAGGCCTATCGGCAGAAGCTCATGAGCCTGGTGTACCACACCGGCCAATTGATGCGACCCCTGTTCATGCAAGCCAAGACGGCACCCAAGCGCATCATATATGCCGATGGCGAAGATGAACGCGTCCTGCGGGCGGCACAAACAGTGGTGGACGAAAATATTGCCTACCCCACCCTGATCGGGCGTCCCTCGGTCATCAATATGCGAATCGAAAAATTCGGCTTGCGCCTGAAGGACGGCGGCAACATCGAAATCGTCAACCCCGAAGACGACAAACGCTTCAACGAAACCTGGACGGCATACTACAAGCTGATGGGCCGCGAAGGGGTCACCCCCGAAATCGCCAAGGCCATGGTGCGCAAGCACAACTCCCTGATCGGTGTCATGCTGCTGCGTCGCGGCGACGGCGATGCACTGCTCTGCGGGGTCGCCAGCCGCTACGACAATCAGCTCAAATATGTGCAGGAAGTCATAGGCCTGAAGCCCGGCGCGCAAACCTTTGCCGCCATGAACGTGCTGATGCTGCCCGAGCAAACCCTGTTCATCTGCGATACGCATGTCAACGAGAACCCTTCGGCGGAACAGATCGCCGACATGACGATTCTGGCGGCCGAGGAAATCCTGCGCTTTGGCGTGATACCCAAGATCGCCCTGCTGTCGCATTCGAACTTCGGCAGCCGGCCTTCCGAGTCGTCGCGGAAAATGGCGCGGGCGCGGCAAATGATCAGCGAGCGGGCCCCGCACCTGGAGGTCGACGGCGAAATGCATGCCGATTCCGCCTTGTCGGAAAAAATCCGCCTCAAGGCCTACCCGGACTCAAGCCTGAAAGGGCCGGCCAACCTGCTTATCATGCCCAATCTGGATACCGGGAACATCACCTACAACATGTTGAAGATGACGGGCAGCAACGGGGTCGCCATGGGTCCGGTGCTGCTGGGCGCGGCACGCCCGGTTCATGTGCTGACCACCAGCGCCACGGTGCGCCGCATCGTCAACATGACGGCGCTGGCGGTGGTCGATGCGCAGCAGGAGGCCGGGCAGGTGAAACTGTAGAAAAATGCGGCGAGTCGATAGTGCAATGCTGAGATTGCAGCGATATCGTTCTTGATCCGTGGCGGGGAGGTCCAGGCAGGGTGCTGTGCGCCGTGCCATGTCTGGATTTCCGTATCACTGGCGCATTTTTTGTTCGAAGTGTTTACTGTGCATTCGACGGTTTGGTATTTAAAGACGCCGTCTATCGGGACTTGGGGTCAGGACCGGCACGGCGTGCTTGATCCGGATCTACCTCGTCCAGGCGGGCGTCGGGCCAACTCACTACGCCGCTGGCGCGGCTCCGTTCAAACAGGGCCCGACGACTTCCCCCGCCTTCCCTACGGTAGCATCCGGCGCACGCCTTACGCCGGTCCTGACCCCAAGCCCCGATAGACGGCTCACATTGCGGCATGCCTGGAATGAACTTGCTTGCACCTACCGTTAATGGGCCTGTACCCATAGAACCGTTAACGTGCCCGCACTCATGCCTCTATCGAGTGGCCACTACATCACGATGTGCCAAACCCTGGATTTACTATGCGCCCGACGCCTCAACGTAGTCTGTGATTGGCTCAACGCGGCCTCCCCAATGTATACCTCGATGCATTACCTCAACGCGAGCCGCAGGGTGGGCGGTGCTGTGTAGTCCGGCGGTAGTCCAGCGCCGGGTGCTGACGAAGGGAAGGCGGGGGCTTTCGGCGGGCGCTGTCTGAGCCCGGCCTCGCGAGGCCGGGCGAGTTCGCCCGACGCCCGCCTGGACGAGGCAGACCCGGGTAGTCGGCTAGCGCAGCTAGCCGACCGCTGGACGTGCCGGACTACACAGCACCGCCCACCCTGCGGCGTCTTTATAGAACTACCCGTCCAAAGCAAAGGTATCCACAAAGAATACGCCGTCACAAACAAATGCCTGGCGCCGGATGCGAAATAATAAGGGCACCCACAAGAGGTGCCCCTTCCAAACCACCGGTTCAAATCACAGCCCTGCGGTCCCGCTGGCCGCCACTAACCGGCAGACTGCCGCGCGATCAGCCGCGCTTGACGTTGCGCGACACCGAACCCGTGTACAACTGACGTGGACGGCCGATTTTGTAGTCAGGGTCGGACAGCATTTCGTTCCACTGGGCAATCCAGCCCACCGTACGGGCCAGCGCGAAAATGGCCGTAAACAGCGAAGTGGGAATGCCAATGGCACGTTGCACAATACCCGAATAGAAATCGACGTTGGGATACAGCTTGCGGTCGACGAAATACGGATCTTCAAGCGCAATGCGCTCCAGTTCCATCGCCAGCTTGAACAGAGGATCTTTCTCGAGCCCCAGCGCAGCCAGCACTTCCTTGCACGTTTGCTGCATCAGTTTGGCACGTGGATCATAGTTCTTGTAGACACGATGGCCAAAACCCATCAGGCGCACGCCCGAATTCTTGTCCTTGACCTGCTCCATGAACTCGCCGACTTTCTCGACACCGCCATTGGCTTGCAAGTGCTCGAGCATCTGCAAGCACGCTTCATTGGCACCGCCATGGGCCGGCCCCCACAGGCAGCCCACGCCGGCCGCAATCGCCGCAAACGGGTTGGTGCCCGACGAGCCGCAAAGCCGGACCGTGGAAGTCGAGGCATTCTGTTCGTGATCGGCATGCAAAATGAAAATGCGATCCAGAGCGCGCTCGACCACATCATTGACCTTGTATTCTTCGCAAGGCGTGCCGAACATCATGCGCAGGAAATTGCCGGTATACGACAAATCGTTTTGCGGATAAATATAAGGCTGGCCCTGCGAATACTTATAAGCCATGGCCACCAGGGTGGGCATCTTGGCAATGAGGCGTATGGCCGAAACCTCGCGGTGATGCGGATTGGTGATATCGGTGGAGTCGTGATAGAAGGCAGACAAGGCGCCTACCAGGCCGACCAGGACCGCCATGGGGTGGGCATCGCGCCGGAAGCCGCGCAAAAAGAAATGCAGTTGCTCGTGCACCATGGTGTGGTGCGTAACCAGCGAATCAAAATCGGTTTTCTGCGTGCCATTGGGCAAATCGCCATTCAGGATCAAATAGCAGATATCCATGAAGTCGCAATTTTCGGCGAGCTGGTCAATGGGGTAGCCGCGATACAGCAGCTCGCCCTTGTCGCCGTCGATATACGTGATGGCCGATTCGCAGGAAGCCGTCGCGAGGAAGCCGGGATCATACGTAAACATGCCGGTTTGACCATACAGCTTGCGAATGTCGATCACATCCGGGCCTACCGTACCCTGATAAACAGGAAAATCGATCGGCGCGCTGCCGTCGGAAAACGATAGCGTGGCTTTTTTGTCTGACAGTTGCATTGCATTATTCCTAAAAAAATTACAGCTCTTGCATTTGCGTCACCAATCGACGAATCGCCGGGGTATCGTAGTCTCCCTGAAGCTCCGTGCGAGCCAGCAAGACATCGAGCAATTCGTTATCACCCATTTCAAACAGCTGAGTCAGGGCGGAAACATCGGTGTCAATCAACTGAGATTCATACCGATCCAGGAATCGGGTAATGATCAGGTCATTTTCCAATAAACCTCGACGTGCCCGCCAACGCAGACGGGCACGCTCCAACTCGGACAAGGTACTCATGCGAGCTCTTGTCTAGATCGCACGACGGACCAATAGTTCCTTAATTTTGCCAATCGCGTGCGATGGGTTAAGGCCCTTGGGACAGACGTCGGCGCAATTCATGATGGTATGGCAGCGGAACAGGCGATACGGATCCTCGAGGTTATCGAGACGCGCGCCAGTCGCTTCGTCGCGGCTGTCGGCAATGAAACGATACGCCTGCAACAGGCCGGCAGGTCCGACGAACTTGTCGGGATTCCACCAGAAGGATGGGCAGGCGGTCGAACAGCACGCGCACAGAATGCACTCATACAGGCCATTGAGCTCTTCGCGCGCTTCGGGTGTTTGAAGGCGCTCTTTCTCGGGCGGCGGCTGGTCATTGATCAGGTACGGCTTGATCGAATGATACTGGTTGAAGAAATGGGTCATGTCGACGATAAGGTCGCGAACCACAGGCAAGCCAGGCAAGGGCTTGAGCACGATGGGCTGCTTGAGTTCGAGCAGATTGGTCGTGCACGCCAGGCCATTCTTGCCATTGATATTCATGGCATCGGAACCGCAGACGCCTTCACGGCAGGAACGGCGCAACGCCAGGCTGTCGTCTACGTCGTTCTTGATGCGCAGGATGGCATCCAGCAGCATTTTATCGGTGGGCTGCAGCTCGACTTCGAGCTTCTGCATGTAGGGGCGCTCGTCCTTGTCGGGATCATAGCGGTAGATTTCAAACTTAACGATGCGTTTTTCACTCATTTCGATATCCTGCTCAGAACGTCCGCGATTTCGGTGGGAAGCTGTCTACGGTAAGCGGCGTCAACTGCACCGGCTTGTAGTCGAGACGGCTGCCTTCCGAATACCACAAGGTATGGCGCAACCAATTTACGTCGTCGCGCTCGGGGTGATTGCTGAGCGCATGAGCGCCGCGGCTCTCGGTACGATTGGCCGCCGATTTGGTCGTTGCGCGAGCGACCTCGATCATATTGGTCAGTTCGAGCGCCTCGACGCGGGCGGTATTGAAAACCTTGGATTTATCCTTGAACGAAATATTGGCCACTTGCTGGGCCAGATCTTCGATCTGGGTGACACCTTCGTTGAGCAGATCGAGAGTGCGGAATACGCCGCAATGATGCTGCATGGAGAAACGAATGGCGTTGGCCACGTCCGCGACTTTTTCGCCGGAGTTGCGAGTTTCGAGCTTGTTGACGCGATCCACCGAATAATCGATGGCCGATTGGGGAATCGGCTGATGCGCGTGCTGGCGTTCGGGATGCGAGTCGACAATATGGTTGCCCGCGGCACGGCCGAATACCACCAGGTCGAGCAGGGAATTGGTGCCCAGGCGATTCGCGCCATGCACGGAAACCGCGGCGCATTCGCCGATGGCATACAGGCCGTTGACAACCTTGTTTTCGCCGTTGTACGTGGACACCACCTGGCCGGTGTAATTGGCCGGAATGCCGCCCATCTGGTAATGGATGGTCGGCACGACCGGAATCGGTTCCTTGATGGGATCGACGTTGGCAAACTTGATGGCGATTTCGCGTATCGACGGCAGGCGCTTCTGTATGGTTTCGGCACCCAGGTGATCGAGCTTGAGCACCACATAGTTGCCGTCCGGGCCGCAGCCGCGGCCTTCCTTGATTTCCTGATCCATGGAGCGCGACACGAAATCGCGCGGCGCCAGATCTTTTAATGTAGGCGCATAACGTTCCATGAAACGCTCGCCGTCTTTATTGAGCAGAATCCCGCCCTCGCCGCGCACACCCTCGGTAATCAACACGCCGGCACCGGCCACGCCGGTGGGGTGGAATTGCCAAAACTCCAGGTCCTGCAAAGGCAGGCCGGCGCGAGCCGCCATACCCAGGCCATCGCCGGTATTGATGAAGGCGTTGGTCGATGCGGCCCAGATGCGACCGGCGCCGCCAGTGGCCAGCACCGTAGTCTTGGCCTCGAGTACGTAGATTTCGCCGGTTTCCATTTCCAGAGCCGTTACGCCCAGCACATCGCCGGCTTCATTGCGCAGCAGGTCGAGCGCCATCCATTCGACGAAGAACTGCGTACGGGCCTCCACATTGCGCTGATAAAGCGTATGCAAGAGCGCGTGGCCGGTACGATCGGCCGCGGCACAGGCGCGCTGCACCGGTTTTTCGCCGAAATTGGCCGTGTGGCCGCCAAACGGGCGCTGATAAATCGTGCCGTTGGGATTGCGGTCGAAAGGCATGCCGAAGTGTTCGAGCTCGTACACGGCGTTGGGCGCTTCGCGGCACATGAATTCGATGGCGTCCTGATCGCCCAGCCAGTCGGATCCCTTGATAGTGTCGTACATGTGCCAGTACCAGTTGTCTTCGCTCATATTGGCCAGCGAAGCACCGATCCCGCCCTGGGCGGCCACGGTGTGCGAACGGGTGGGAAACACTTTCGACAGCACGGCAACGGACAAGCCCGCCTGTGCCAGTTGCAATGAGCAACGCATGCCGGCCCCGCCGGCTCCTACGACCACCACATCGAACTGGCGGCGAGGTAGGGAATTTTTGACAGCTGCCACGGTTTATAGGCTCCAGAGAATTTTTGCAAAATAGACAAGCGAACCGACCAGCCAGAGCGCGGTCAGCACTTCCAGCAGCAAGCGCACCCCGGTGGGCTTGGCATAGTCCATCCAGATATCGCGCACGCCTATCCAGGCATGCCAGGCCAGCGACATGAAGGCCAGCGTGGCCAGCAGTTGCCCAAGCGGGATGCCAAGGCAATGGAAGGTAAACAGGTGGCGCCAGCCTTCAAAATCGAGCTTGGATGTAAAGAGGATCCCGACAATCAGGACCAGCGTGTAGACAGCCATGATAATGGCGGTCATGCGCTGGATGAGGAAGTCCCGGGAGCCGTAATGAGCGCCCACGACCAGGCGTTGAGTACCGATGCGTTCTTGAGTCGCCATTACCACGCTCCAAACAATTTAAGGCCAAAAACCACGGTCAGGGCCAGGCTGACGCCAATCACAAGCCCCGCGCTTTTCTGCGCCGAGACTTTATCGACGCCAATATGCAGATCGATGGTCAGGTAGCGGATGCCGGCACAGAAGTGATGCAGATAACCCCAAATCAGCACCAGCAAGACCAGCTTGCACAGCGGATTGGCGGTCCAGGCCTGCATGGCCGCAAACGATTCGGGCGATGTCACGCTCAGGGCAAACAGAGGCAGGATGACAAGCGGCAAGCACAGGAACAACAAGGCGCCACTGGCGCGATGCAGGATTGAAGATTTACCAGCGAGCGGCAGACGATAGCTCAGGATCTGGGAAATGCTGAGATTGCGAAACTGTGGACGCGGCTTTGAAGCTGAATCGGACATGATGGCCTCGGAGTTATAACAAGTAATTTTGGGCAAAGCACAACCAGCATTTTCGCCTATTTAAGGGATCCGTATCAAATCGGCGAAAAAACCCTATTAATTCAAACTGTTTCTGTAATGGAACCGATCTGTTACATATAATCCCCTACGAATTTCCATGGGCCGATCCCCATAAGTGTAAGAAACTCTCTCCACCTGCAATAAAGGGCTGGCGGGCTTGATTTGCAGCAAGCCCGCCTGTTCTTGATCGGCCGAAACAGCTTTTATTTTTTCGTCGGCGCGCACCATGCTGACGCCGAACTCAGATTCGAACAATGCGTAAAGCGGGCCGCGATAACGGGCCAGCGATTCGGCGGTCAGGCCGCGAAACACCGAACCCGGCAGCCATATGTCGTCGAGTATCGTGGGAACCTGGTCAAATGACAATACTCTACGCAAGTTCACAACCATATCGGCGGCGCGCAGATCAAGCAAATGGGCAATATCGACCGGAGCCTTGACCCGCCGGCACTCCAGGATCTGACTGCCCGATACCGGAGGCTTGCTGTCGTCGGGGGTGAGGCGCAAAAAACGATAGCGCACCTTGGCCTCGTTGTGAGTCGCGACAAAAGTACCTTTGCCTTGCCGCCGCAGCAATAGGTTTTCGGCCGCCAGCTCGTCGATCGCCTTGCGTACCGTTCCCTGGCTGACCTGAAAGCGCGCAGCCAATTCGAACTCGCTGGGTATGGCCTCGCCCGGTTTCCATTCGCCCCGATCCAGGCTTTGTACCAGCAGACCCCGGATCTGCTGGTACAAAGGACTGAAGGCCGCACTGCCAACAGTACGGTCTGTGTCTGATGCACGGTCGATTGGGGGAATATCGGGCATGGTTCAGGCTTGAAGCAAGCCAAGTGTGATTGTTTGAAACTTCTATTATTATTCTCGCACGCCTGCGCCTTCCTGTCTAACACTCTTCTGTCTTATATAAGATATAAGATCATTGACGTTAACGTCAATTTCGACTACTCTTTTACTCGGTATGTATCAGGCTGGCGGCCGTCGAGTCCCGCCTGAAACATCGCCATGCCGTACGTGCGCGGCTTGTTTCACAGCCAGGCCTTACCTTCAGAGTCGTGCAGCGGCTTGACCCCGTGCTTGCCTGCTCGCCGGGCGGAAAGCGAAGGCAAGCCAGGCAAGGCGTGCGCCCCAAAAAGGCATGTAAAGGAATTAAACTGTCGAGTGTTCTCACTCGCTCAACTCATCACCTTTCGGAGATTGTTCATGTCCAAACCCGCCATGCGTGTCGCCGTCACCGGCGCTGCCGGCCAAATCGGCTACGCCCTGCTGTTTCGCATCGCTTCGGGCGAAATGCTCGGTAAAGATCAGCCGGTAATCCTTCAGCTTCTCGAAATCCCCGACGAAAAAGCACAAAAGGCGCTCAAAGGCGTCATGATGGAATTGGACGACTGCGCCTTTCCGCTGCTCGCCGGCATGAGCGCGCATAGCGATGCCCGCGAGGCATTCAAAGACGTCGATGTCGCCCTGCTGGTTGGCGCACGTCCGCGCGGCCCGGGCATGGAACGCAAAGACCTGCTTCACGTCAATGCCCAGATTTTCACGGTTCAGGGCAAAGCGCTCAATGATGTCGCCAGCCGCAACGTCAAAGTGCTGGTCGTGGGCAATCCGGCCAACACCAACGCTTATATCGCCATGAAGTCGGCACCCAACCTGCCGGCCAAGAACTTCACGGCCATGCTGCGGCTGGATCACAACCGCGCCCTGTCGCAATTGGCGGCCAAATCGGGCAAACCGGTTGCCGATATCGAAAAACTCATCGTCTGGGGCAATCATTCGCCCACGATGTATCCCGATTTCCGCTATGCCACGATAGGCGGCCAAAGCCTGACCAAGCTTATCAACGATGACAAATGGAACCGCGAAGTCTTTATTCCTACAGTAGGCAAGCGCGGCGCCGCCATCATCGAGGCGCGCGGCCTGTCCTCGGCGGCTTCGGCAGCCAATGCCGCGATCGACCACGTACATGATTGGGTCCTGGGCACACAGGGCAAATGGGTCACCATGGGGATCCCTTCCGACGGTTCCTACGGCATTCCCAAAGACATCATCTACGGCGTGCCGGTTACCACGGCAAACGGCGAATACACGCGCATCGAGGGCCTGGAAATCGATGCTTTCTCGCGCGAACGCATGGACTTCACTCTCAAAGAGCTGCTCGAAGAACGCGACGGCGTACAAGAATTGCTCAAGTAAGCCGTTCTGCAAAGGCCCCTTGATGCGGGCCTTTGTTTTTCATGGCCGCCACTGTTTCATATCAACCGACCGCTGCGCACATCTGCCCGGCCTTCTCCGGAGACTCGCATGACCCGACCCGCCTCGCCCGGCGCCCTGTTTCGCCAGGCACTTAAAGAAGAACAACCGCTGCAAATCATGGGCACCATCAATGCCAACCATGCGCTGCTGGCACGGCGCGCGGGATATCGCGCCATTTACCTTTCGGGCGGAGGCGTAGCGGCCGGATCGCTGGGCCTGCCCGACCTGGGCATCAACACGCTCGACGATGTACTGACCGACGTGCGCCGCATCACCGATGTCTGCGACGTTCCGCTTGTCGTCGATATCGATACCGGGTTCGGGCCTTCCGCCTTCAACATTGCCCGCACCGTCAAAAGCCTGATCAAGTTCGGCGCCGCGGCCTGCCATATCGAGGATCAGGTCGGCGCCAAGCGCTGCGGCCATCGACCCGGAAAAGAAATCGTCTCGACGCAGGAAATGGCCGATCGCGTCAAGGCGGCGGTCGATGCCCGCACCGACTCCGATTTCTTCATTATTGCGCGCACCGACGCCATTGCCGTCGACGGCGTCGACGCTGCGCTGGACCGGGCCCACGCCTGCGTTGCCGCCGGCGCGGACGCCATTTTCGCCGAAGCATCCTACGACCTGGCCACCTACGAACGTTTTGCAAAAGCGCTCAATGTTCCCATATTGGCCAACATTACCGAATTCGGCAAAACGCCCCTGTTCAGCGTGCCCGAACTGGCCGGCGCCGGTGTCGGCATGGTGCTGTATCCCTTGTCGGCCTTCCGCGCCATGAACAAGGTAGCCGAAACCGTCTACCAGGCCATACGCCGCGACGGCCACCAGAAAAACGTGATCGATCTGATGCAAACCCGCGACGAGCTCTACGACCGTATCGGCTACCACGCATTCGAATCCAAGCTTGACGCACTCTTCCAGCAAGGCAAATCCAAGTAACTTTCAGGAGTTGAGACATGGCTACGACAGTTTCAAAAACCAATCCCGGCTTTAAACCCAAAAAATCCGTTGCACTCTCCGGCATCGTCGCCGGCAATACCGCCCTGTGCACCGTAGGACGCAGCGGCAACGATTTGCACTACCGCGGCTACGACATCCTGGATATCGCCGAAGCCTGCGAATTCGAGGAAATCGCCCATCTGCTGGTCCATGGCAAGCTGCCAACCAAGCCCGAGCTGGCGGCCTACAAGCAAAAATTGCGCAGCCTGCGCGGCCTGCCGGCGCAATTGCAAATCGCCCTCGAAGCGCTGCCCGCGGCCAGCCACCCCATGGATGTCATGCGCACGGCGGTTTCGGTGCTGGGCTGCGTGCTGCCCGAGAAAGACGATCACAACTTGCCCGATGCACGCGATATCGCCGACCGCCTCATGGCCAGCCTGGGGTCCGCCCTGCTCTACTGGTATCACTACAGCCACAATGGGCGCATCATCGACGTCCATACCGACGACGACAGCATAGGCGGCCATTTCCTGCACCTGTTGCACGGGGTCGCGCCCAGCGACGACTGGGTGCGTGCCATGCACACCTCGCTCACACTCTATGCGGAGCATGAGTTCAATGCCTCGACGTTTGCCAGCCGCGTCATCGCCGGCACCGGCTCCGACATGTACTCGGCCATCGCCGGCGGCATCGGCGCGCTGCGCGGCCCGAAACACGGGGGCGCCAACGAAGTCGCCTTCGAAGTGCAGAAACGCTACGACTCGCCCGACGAGGCCGAGGCCGACATACGACGCCGCGTCGAGAACAAGGAAGTCATCATCGGCTTCGGCCACCCGGTGTACACGGTCTCCGATCCGCGCAACCAAATCATCAAGGATGTGGCCCGCAAGCTGTCCAAAAAGCAGAGCAATATGAAAATGTTCAATATTGCCGAGCGGCTCGAAACCGTCATGTGGGACGCCAAGAAAATGTTCCCCAACCTGGACTGGTTCTCGGCCGTTTCCTACCACATGATGGGCGTGCCCACCGCGATGTTTACACCGCTGTTCGTGATTGCCCGTACCGCGGGCTGGTCGGCCCACATCATCGAGCAACGCGTCGACAACAAGATCATCCGGCCTACCGCCAACTATGTCGGCCCCGAAGACCAGAAATTCGTGCCCCTCGATAAACGCAAATAATTTTAGCCATCCAGGAAACCCTTATGTCCGCGCATATTTCCAATGTACGCCCCGCACCGGACCAGGTGCTGGTCGATATCGTCGACTACGTACTCAATTACCAGATCAAAAGCGAGCTGGCCTACGACACGGCTCGCAATTGCCTGATCGACACGCTCGGCTGCGGCCTCGAAGCGCTGGAATACCCGGCGTGCAGAAAACTGCTCGGCCCTATCGTGCCCGGTACCGTCGTGCCCAACGGCGCCAAAGTCCCCGGCACTCAATTCCAGCTCGACCCCGTGCAAGCGGCCTTCAATATCGGCGCCATGATCCGCTGGCTCGATTTCAACGACACCTGGCTGGCCGCCGAATGGGGCCATCCGTCGGACAATCTGGGCGGCATCCTGGCCACCGCCGACTGGCTGTCGCGCAACGCCGTGGCCATGGGCAAGGCGCCCCTGCTCATGCGCGACGTTCTCACCGGCCTGATCAAGGCGCACGAAATCCAGGGCTGCATTGCGCTGGAAAATTCCTTCAACAAAGTGGGCCTGGATCATGTGGTGCTCGTCAAAGTCGCCTCTACGGCGGTGGTCTCGCAAATGCTGGGCCTGAATCGCGACGAAACCATCAATGCGGTGTCGCTGGCCTGGGTCGATGGCCAAAGCCTGCGTACCTACCGCCACGCGCCCAATACCGGCAGCCGCAAGAGCTGGGCCGCCGGTGATGCGACCAGCCGCGCGGTACGCCTGGCGCTTATCGCCAAGACCGGTGAAATGGGCTACCCCTCGGTCCTGTCGGCCAAGACCTGGGGCTTCTACGATGTGCTGTTCAAAGGCCAGGCTTTCAAGTTCCAACGGCCCTATGGCAGCTATGTGATGGAAAATGTGTTGTTCAAAATATCGTTCCCGGCTGAATTCCATTCGCAGACCGCGGTGGAATGCGCCATGGACATCCATCAAAAGCTTGAAAAGGCGGGTAAAGCCGCTACCGATATCAAGCGGATCACCATACGCACCCATGAGGCGTGCATCCGCATCATCGACAAGAAAGGCCCGCTGAGCAATCCGGCCGACCGGGATCACTGCATCCAGTACATGGTGGCCGTTCCAGTCATATTCGGCCGCCTGACCGCGGGCGACTACGAAGACGCCATCGCCGCCGATCCTCGCATCGACGCGCTGCGCGACAAAATCGTGTGCGTGGAAGATCCGGCCTTCACCAAGGATTATCACGATCCGGAAAAACGCTCGATCGCCAACGCACTGACCGTCGAATTCAATGATGGGAGCAAGCTCGACGAAATCGTGTGCGAATATCCGATTGGCCACAAACGTCGCCGCAAAGATGGTATTCCGCTGCTGGAAGCCAAGTTCCGCACCAATCTGGCGCGTCAATTTCCCGCCAGGCAGCAACAACGGATACTCGAAGCTTCGCTGGACCAGAAAACCCTTGAAAACATGCCGGTGCACGAGTACGTGGATCTGTATGTAATTTAAGGGGCGAAAGAAAACACGCCAGCTCATTTTTGGTTCTAGTGTGTTTACGGCATTGGATGCGTTTCAGTGGCTTTCGTTTTGAGCCGTTTTTGGGCTTGATCTGTGGCTTTGGGCTGTGCGTTGCTGTGTTTGCTGTGTAGGCGGCGGTTATTTCTATAAAGACGCCGCAGGGTGGGCGGTGCTGTGTAGTCCGGCACGTCCAGCGGTCGG